>CAYMFC010000063.1:0-4698 GCA_964389665.1 uncultured Desulfobacteraceae bacterium
TATTAATAGAGAAATCCATCCCGTTTTCTCAGTGAATCATATTTCTGGGTAACGAAGAATACACCGAGCTCAAAGATACGAGTTGTCCTATTGAGCGCCTCAATTGCCTTGAGGTGGTCCATAGGGGTTACGAAAATCGCTTGGGAATCAGCATACTCCCACATATGCGTTCTCATCAAGAAAAGGGTATAGATGACTTCAGGGCAGGGAATGCCCTCGTTATATCGGTCCGCCGCATATTGGGTGAAATACTCATAGAGATCCCTGCTCGGTCTCTGGCTAAAGTATACCCGGCTCAGGTTTTTAAAGAAGTTTACCGCCTGGGCCGCACACTCCTCCTGCGGTACCGCATGGTAGGAAGGGGTCCTGTTATTCGTCTTTATGTCCTTGCACCATTGCTCTGAGATTTCCTGCGCATGACGTTCGGTAATCTCAATCAGCTTATCCGCAAACGCTTTCATAGGCCTACCCTTTTCCCGTTTCCAAGGGATCTCAATCCGGCTGGCTTCCCCGCCCTTGTCCCCTTCTGCGTCGTATCTTTTCTGCCACCTTCAGCCTCACCAAGGAGCGACGGAGCGCTGCTTCGGCTGTGGCGAGATCGACCTCGGCTGCCGGCGGCGCCTTCATAAGTTCCGAAGCCCGTCGTCTCGCCTCTTGGGCGCGCGCCACGTCTATTTCATCGGCCCGTTCACAGGCATCGGCCAGGATGATCACCTTATCAGGGCGCACTTCAAGAAAACCGCCTGTTACTGCGAGATAGAATTCCTGACCGCCTTTTCTCACGATGAGCTCCCCAGGCTGGAGCATGGTCATCAATGGCGCGTGAAGGGGGAGGATGCCCAGTTGGCCCTCGATGCCCCAGGCGAGCACCATATCCACATCATCGGAGTACACCAATCGTTCAGCAGTCACGAGCTCCAGCCTGAGGGTCGCCATTATACCTCCCTCATCTTTTTGGACTTCTCCACCGCCTCATCTATGGAGCCAACCATGTAGAAGGCCGCCTCAGGGAGGTCATCGTGTTTCCCTTCTAAAATTTCCTTATAACCACGTACCGTATCCTCCACGGGTACGTATTTCCCCGGGATGCCGGTGAATTGCTCTGCCACATGGAAGGGCTGGGAGCAAAACCTCTGGATCCGCCGTGCCCTGTTCACCGTGAGTTTATCCTCGTCGCTTAATTCCTCCATGCCGAGGATAGCTATTATGTCTTGCAGTTCCCTGTATCTTTGTAATGTCTTCTGCACGCCCCTGGCCACTTGATAATGCTCTTCACCAACAATGGCCGGGTCAAGTATTCGGGATGTAGATGTCAAGGGATCAACAGCAGGATAGATACCTAATTCAGCAATGGAGCGTTCCAAGGCAACAACGGCATCGAGATGCCCGTACGTGGCCACGATGCCGGGGTCGGTGTAGTCGTCGGCGGGTACGTAAATGGCCTGAAACGAGGTGATCGATCCCTTTTTCGTCGTGGTGATTCGTTCCTCGAGCTCGCCCACATCGGTGCCCAGTGTCGGCTGATACCCCACTGCCGAGGGCATGCGCCCGAGAAGTGCGGACAGCTCCATATTGGCGAGTACATACCGATAGATATTATCGATAAAGAGCAGCACATCCTGCCCCTCCACGTCGCGGAAGTACTCCGCCATGGTCACGCCGGTGAGCCCTATCCGGGAGCGCACGCCGGGGCTTTCGTTCATCTGGCCGAAGACGAGCACGGTCCTGGCCAGAACACCGGAGTTCTTCATCTCAAGCCACAGGTCATTTCCCTCACGGGATCTCTCGCCTACCCCGGTGAAGATGGAGTACCCACCGTGCTCGGTAGCGATATTGCGGATGAGCTCCATAATGACCACCGTCTTGCCTACTCCGGCTCCCCCGTATGCCCCGATCTTCCCCCCTCTGGTAAAAGGGGTTACGAGATCCATTATCTTGAGCCCGGTCTCCAGTATCTGCGGGGCGGTCTCTTGCTCATCGAGGGTAGGAGGATGGCGATGGATGGGATAGCGGAGTTCGGCGGTTACCTCGCCAAGGCCGTCTATGGGCTCACCGAAGACGTTGAAGAGCCTTCCCAGGGTCTCCTTGCCCACGGGTACGGTGATGGGGGAGCCCATATCCTCGGCTACAGCACCGCGCTTGAGACCTTCGGTGGCGGTGAGGGCAATCCCTCGCACCCAGTTGTTCCCTATGTGCTGTTGTGCCTCAACAATGATCCTGAGCCCATCCTGATTGATCACGATGCCGTTGTTGATGGAAGGCAGTTGATCAGGCGGGAACTCCATATCGATGACGGTACCGATCACTTGCACTACTTTCCCTTTTGCCACGCATAACCTCCTTACCTGGACAGGGCTTCAGCCCCTCCAGAGATATCGCAGATCTCATTGGTGATGCTTTCCTGTCTGGCCTTATTGAGCGTCAAGGTCAGATCCTCTATAACTTCCTTCGCATTGTCGCTAGCACTCCTCATAGCTACCATTCGTGCTGATTGCTCACTGGCAATAAGCTCAAGCACGGCGTGGTATACTTGCATCTCTACAAATCGAGGCAATAGTTCATTCAAAACTATGCTGGGCTTTGGCTCGTAGATATATTCTCCTCTCTGTGATAGAGGCAACTCCACTGGATCAATAGGAAGCAAAACTTCCATTGCAGGACGCTGTACCATAGTGGAAACAAAACGGGGATAGGTGAGATACACAAGGTCGCATTCTCCGCTGGTATAGTCATCGATAATAACCCGAGAGACAGGCAGCGTGTCCAGGAGGCTCGGTCTATCCTTTATTCCGGTAAACTCCGCACGTATAGTGCGTCCGGTACGAAGCATGAACGTTCGTCCTTTACGTCCTACGGTGATAAGGGTGACCGGCACGATTTGCTCCGAGATGAACGTGTTGATAACCCTGTTGAGGTTCGCGTTGAGCCCACCGCAGAGCCCGCGGTCGGTGGTGAAATGGAGTATGGCGATTTTTCCGGCCTCCCGTTTTTGGAGAAGCGGATGGGGGGCTTCACCGACTCGAGCGTGATAAGCCAGGTCGGAGATCACCTCGGTGATCTTCTCTGCATAGGGGCGCCCCGCCGTTGCCTGATCCTGGGCCCTCTTCATCTTGGAGGTGGCGATCATCTCCATTGCCTTGCAGATCTTGGCGGTGTTCTCAACACTGCGTATGCGTCGTCGAAGAACTCGGGTACTTATCATGATCAACCTCGATAGGTGAAACCCTGCTTGAATTCCGCTATAGCCTGCTCCAGGGCCTCCTTTACCCCGGGCGTGATCTCATTGGCCTCGTTTATCCTCTGTGCGAGATCAGGGTGGTTGTTTTTCATGAAGCTGTGGAAGCTATCCTCCCAGGTGATCACCGTATCCACGGGCACATCGTCCAGGTAGCCGTTGCTGACCGCAAAGAGGATCGAGACCTGCTCACCCAAGGACATGGGGGTGTACTGCGGCTGCTTCAGGACCTCGGTGATGCGCCGACCCCGCTCCAGCTGATCCCTCGTAGCCCTATCCAGGTCTTCGGCGCCGAACTGGGCAAAGGCCTGAAGCTCACGGAATTGGGCCAGTTCCAGCCGCAAGGTGCCGGCCACCTGCCTCATGGCTTTGCTCTGGGCGGAGCCGCCAACGCGGGATACCGATAGCCCCACGTTTGCAGCCGGGCGAATGCCGGCGTTAAAGAGGTCCGGTTCCAGGTAGATCTGGCCGTCGGTGATTGAGATCACATTGGTCGGAATGTAGGCGGACATGTCACCTGCCTGGGTTTCGATAATGGGGAGCGCAGTAAGGGATCCTCCGCCGTGCTCGCGGGCAAGCTTTGCCGATCTCTCGAGAAGCCGGCTATGCAGATAGAAGACATCCCCTGGATATGCCTCTCTGCCCGGCGGACGGCGAAGGAGCAGGGAGATCTGACGGTAGGCCCAGGCGTGCTTGTAGAGGTCATCATAGACAATCAGGGCATCCCTTTCCTCTTCCATGAACTGCTCGCCCATGGCGCAGCCCGCAAAGGGTGCGATGTACTGAAGCGGCGCCGGAGCAGATGCATCGGCCGCCACCACAATGGTGTGCTCCATGGCCCCATATTTCTCTAGAATCGCCACCACCTGGGCCACCTTGGATGTCTTCTGACCAATCGCCACATAGATGCACAGGACATCTCCCCCTCTCTGGGCGATGATGGCATCAAGGGCGATCGCCGATTTGCCCGTGAACCGGTCTCCGATGATCAGCTCACGCTGGCCGCGGCCGATGGGAATCATGCTGTCTATGGCCTTTATACCCGTCATCAGCGGGGTTTTGACGGGCTCCCTGATCGTGACCCCCGGCGCCACCCGCTCAACGGGTCGCCGTGCCTCGGTCTTTATCGGCCCCCTGCCGTCACGAGGGCGTCCCAGGGAATCGACCACCCTTCCTATCAGCGCGTCGCCCACGGGAACCTCCACCACCCTGCCGGTGGTCCTGACCTCATCTCCTTCCTTGATCTGCGTGTAGTCTCCGAGGATGACGGCGCCCACGTTGTCCTCCTCGAGATTGAGCGCCATGCCCATGATGTCATGGGGAAATTCAAGCAGTTCGCTGTATTTTGCGTCGCTGAGCCCGTGAATGCGGGCAATTCCGTCCCCGATTTCCACCACGGTCCCTACATTGGCCATGGTTACGGTAGCGCCGAAGCCTTCGATTTCCCTTTTGATTACCGAGAC
>CAYMFC010000063.1:4798-10436 GCA_964389665.1 uncultured Desulfobacteraceae bacterium
TGGCCATGGTTACGGTAGCGCCGAAGCCTTCGATTTCCCTTTTGATTACCGAGACGATATCTCGATCCCGAGTTGCCATCTTTCTCTCCTACCTCTTCATGCAACCCCCTCCCCAGCCCTCCCCCTTGAAGCCCGCCTGCCATGCAAGGCACGAGCGGGCAGGGGGGAGGGTATGGGCGGAGGTGCGTATTGCAGCGCTTTACTATCTTCCGGCCCCTACTAAACTCTTCCTCAACGATTCCAATGCGCTTCGTATGCTTCCGTCGATGAGCACATCGCCGATCCTCGCCCTGAACCCTCCCAGGGTGGATGGATCAACCCGTGAATCAATAATAACCGTATGCTCAACGAGCTCCGAGAATAGTGTTGAGAACCGTTCCCTGTCCTCTTCATTGAGCGGCACCGCGGTGAGAACCTCTGCGCGTACGATACCATGATGCCGATCGAGCAGTAGCTCATAGTGTTCGGCAATATCACCGAGGGTTCTCAACCTGCCCCTCGTCATGAGAAGAGAGGTAAGGTTGGCTGCCAGCAGCTCCATGGCGCCCAGGAGTTCACTGAGTATGGACTTTTTGGCCTCGAAGGGGAGCCTCGGATTTTCAAGAATATCCATGAGCCTGCCATCGGCGACGGCGTCGGCAGCCTTCTTCAGAGAGTTTCGACACTTTTCCGGATCTCCCCTCTCTAAAGCTAGCTCAAAGAGCGCTTGGGCGTATCGTTTTCCGGAACTTACAAGGCGCATTGATCACCCTACATTCTCTTGAAGGAGGCGCTTTGCTCGAGCGTTTTTTCGATGACACGGCGGTGCGCTTCCTGATCCAGTGTTTCGCTGATAACCTTCTCAGCGGCCAGGAGTGCCGTATCGACAAACTCCTGGCGCAGTTCGTCGATCAGCCTATCCCGCTCCCGCTCCATCTCCGCGCGAGTCCTCTCCACGATGGCCAGGGCCTCGGCTCTTGCCTCCTGTCTTGCCTCTTCCTTGACCCGTTTCCCTGCCTGTTCCGCCTGCCCGGCAATCGACTGCCCCTCAGAGCGGGCCTTGCCGATCTGCCTCTCCACCTCAACACGGGCCCGTTCATATTCCCGCTTGGCGGCCTCTGCCTGCTCCATGCTCTGCTTTATCCTGGCGGCACGCTCATCGAGCATCCTGCGAATCGGCTTGTATCCGAAGAATGTGAGCAGCCCAAGCAGGATGAGGAAGTTGATCAACTGCCCTATAAAGCTCGGTACTGTTAACCCCAAAAAGCCTTCCATATGCGTATCCCGCCTTCCTCAGGTCGTTAGAGCGGACTATGCCACGAAGATAAGTAAGATTGCGATCACGAGTGCGTAAATAGCCACGGCCTCGGCAAAGGCAATACCCAAGATCATGTTGGTCATGATCGGGCCCCTTGCCTCTGGATTGCGGCCCAATGCATTCATGGCGCCCATACCGAGGATTCCAATGCCGACCCCCGGTCCTATAGCACCCAACCCTATGGCAAGGCCTGCACCTATTAATTTAGCTACAACCGTCCATACTTCCATCAGTCTGACCTCCTTCTCGCCCCAAGGGCGATGTCTCATTGTAATTGTCGATCGCCTCTCGTTTTATACGCCTAAATACCTATTCCTCTTCCATGACCGCGGCGCAGGCGAATCCCAGCGTCAAGCCGGCGAATATCATCGCCTGGATAAAGCCGAAGAACGCCTCCATCCCATAGAACAGGGATGGAAGCACCCAGGGGACAAGGAAGATCATAATCATCACAAGGATCATCCCTGCCGTCATATTGCCGAAAAGACGGAAGGTAAAGCTCACCATACGGATCAGGTGGCTGAGTATCTCGAGAAGGCCTGCGAAAAGCGACACAAAACCATTGAGGAGACCGCCGGCCCCGGCCTTGATGTTCCCGGCACTTATCAATTTCAGGGCACTCCACAGGGGGCCAACCTGGAAGAAGGTCTTGAGATAGGAGACGCCCCTCGCCTTGAAGCCCCAGTACTCGACGAAGATGAAGGATACTACTGCGAGCGCTGCTGGAATATTGAGGTCTGTATTGGCACTGCGCAGCAGCGGCTCCCCATTTACGTGAACAGTCTCAAAGCCTGGTATAAGGCTCAGCCACGCATTGGCGACGACGAACAGAAAGATGGTGGTGCACACAGGGAAGAACCATCTCCCGTGTTTCTCACCCGCGGGGTCCTCGATGAAGTTCGCTGCCGCCTCCACGATGAGCTCTAGAAAATTCTGCAGGCCATTGGGGACGAGCTTCATGTTTCGGGTACCAATGAAGAACAGCAGAAAGAGCACCGCCATGCTGATCCATGCAGTGATCATGGTGTTGGTGATAGGGAGCGATGGGAAAGGCCGCTCAGGGGCCGGGTGGTAGTTCGGGGCATCCACCTTCAGGAATGATACCGGCTTGAGACCAAAGATGCCGCTCCCCACCTCACTGCCGAGAAAGCTGACCATGATCATGGCAAGGAGGCCGATTGCGAGCACCCCGATTTTCAGAAAGAGGGATCGGCGATTTTTTGTTCTCATGGTTCGCCCTTTGTCTCCTTGTTCTGCTTTTCTCGCTTTGAGGTCATGATCCTCACCAATCGTGGGAGTGCTTCCCTTTGCCTTGTCTTTTCCTTTGCCTCATCAAGAAATGGCTTCACGATGCGGTACACTCCGTAGGCCATGATCACCGTACCGAGCCCGAGCCCGATAAGGGTATATGAAGGGAAACCGTGTCCAGCCCTCCTGTCGAGCCAGAACCCTATCCCGGTAGGCATCAAAAGGCTGAGCGGTACGTAAAAGCCGACAATCAGTACCTGCAATGCTGCCGACCACTGTTTCACTCCGCCCCCTCAGGTGTAATCCGTGAATTCTTCATCACTCAATCTCTCGTCGGTGATGGCTTCCCAAGCTGATTCCCTTCATGCCACTGATCTTCAATCAAACGGTGACTAAGCGGAAAAGCATCAATCCGGTACATGCTCTCTTTTGTCCGTATGTATCATCGAACTTTCATACCGGATATTCAATCAGGTACTTTACTCAAAAAAGAGAAAATCGCCCCCACCAAGGCCGTAAACCACCCCTAATTTGGGGTGGGCGGGATGCGTTTCCGTGCCTAGCACCCATAACCTTTAGGGTGAACTACCTATCGAAGCTTCGAAATGTCATCTCAGCGAATTCGCGCCGATGTCGACGGGAACAGGCGATGCGACGACAGAGCAAAATCACAAGGCGAGACCATGTGTATCTCACACTCCGGAAAGAGCATGCGGAGCAACGGTACAAGGCTTGTCCTGCCATTTCTTCTCTCGGTTACCATGATGATCTCTTTCATGGGATCAATTTCCTTGAAGCGGTTCTATTGCATCCCTCCAAAAGGGGCACCGGGATTACAGATGGTGTTCGACACGGCGTTCATCGCGTTCCTCAGCAAGGTACATGATCAGCGCAAGGGTGGACTCATCGAGGATCTCCTTATCCCAGCCGAGGATGGCGAGTCTCCGGTTAATCATGCTTACGGAGGTCTCCTCTGCCTCACCGACTGCATTGAGCACATCCCTCACGAGCCACGGCACCTCATCGGGAGACACCCCGTTGTTGGAGAGCCTCCTCAAGAGAAGACCTGTGACCTGCTCCGTCTCCATTCTCCTCTCCACATTCATCGCTTTTCTCCACAAAAGGGCATAGGGCAAAAAAGGCATCCCCCTGTTTCCTGCAAAAAAAGACCTCTCCATGCTCTGCATTTAGTTTCTTAAGAGGTAATACCTGCTTCTGGGGTGACCCTATGAAACCTTCTTGCCCCGCGTTGCGCGTGTGTCCTTCGACGTTGCTCAGGATCATGAGCTTGTCGAATGGCCCTGATTTACGGGGCACGATGAGAGGACCATCTGATCATCATCTATGACAAGCATCTTCCGAGCCATAGGATTTACTCCTTTCCGATGACACTCCGCACCGCGCTGAGCAGCTCATCAGGGGTGAAGGGTTTCGGGATAAAGAAAGCGGCTCCTCTCCTGGTAGCCTCCTCAATGGCCTCGGCCGTTTGGTAGCCGCTCATCACCACTATGGGGATCCGCTCTCCTCGCCCCCTCAGCACATCCATGAGGGAGAGGCCGTCTCGCTTGGGCATCTTGATATCGATCAGGAGCAAGGAAAACCCATCCTGCTCGAGCGCAATAAGGGCATCGTCAACGGTGGGCACAAGCGTAACCTCGAAGCCCTCTGAGCTGAGGATCTTTTTGCAGCTATCGAGCACTACTGTTTCGTCGTCTATCACGAGTATCTTCATTATCGTTACCCTGGGCGTTATGTCCCTCGAGGCAAAAACCCAAAACCGAGTTCACTCATCCATTACCCATACTATTACTCTATCGTTCTAAAACCCTAACCATGAGAACATAAGAGGTGAAATATCAGGTTTCACCTTGGCTTTTTGTATCCTCTCTAAGTCCTCTTGGGATATATAATCATACCTCTGATGAGGACAAGGGGGTATCACATGCAAGATATAGAGAAGGCCATCATCTCTTTTGGCAATACCATAGGCAAAGTGAAAGGCATAATCTGCATTTTCAGAGAAATCCGTACAAAAAAGCGCCCTTTTGCATTCTGGATATTCTCTCACTGGATTTCTTCTTTCTTGTCACCTGTTATTTGTTATTGAGTGGTTAGAAAGTGTTCTATAACTTCAGATCATTCTAGGCGCTCAAGCGCACTTTTACCTAATCTCACCATATCTCCGCACTTCTCCTGAGATCAAGCCAGCGCCTCTGGGATCGTGTAAGGGGCCCGATCTCCTCCTCTATCCATTCGATATCACCTGTTAAGAGAGCGAGTTTCTCGGGACCAGTCAGGTCATATTCATCTAAGGCATCTGTAGCATATTCAAGAAGGTTGGTGAAAAATGCACTATCTGATGCAGCCCTCTCCAAGACCTTAATCATCTCCTCTTTGTGAATCAAATCTTGCACCTCAGGTGCCTGGGTAGCAGCTGCATTAAGTGCCGAATCTACTGCTTTAAGCAGCTGATCAGGGGTAAATGGCTTTTCTATATAATCTGCTGCACCAAGTTTCATGGCCTGTACTGCTGATTTCACTGAGGCATAGCCGGTAATGATAACAACAGGAAGGGATGGCTTTGCCCTTTTCACATCTCTGAGGACCTTCATGCCGCCAATGTCCGGCATACGGATATCAGTGAGTATAATGTCGTATTCTTCCTGTAAGGCCTGATTCAATCCTTCGCGTCCACTGAGTGAGACATCTACCTCGTAGTTTTCATCTTTCAGTATCTTGCTGACGCTATCTAAGACAATCTGTTCGTCATCAATGACAAGGGCCTTATTTTTTCCCATGGCGTTTTTCCATTTTAGAGTGTGCTTCCCTCATTGCCTGCCCGCCATCGCTCTCGCTCAGGCCCGTCCTCCTGCCAAGCAGATCGAGGCGGGCGGGGGTTTCTTGTGTGTGTTGTGCTCAATCTCACCACACAGGAGTGAGTAATAATTCCTTCATTATTACCCCACGTAGGTAACATTGAACCCAGAGGCCGTGAGCTCTTTAGCGATTGGTTCAGCATTGTCGCTATCTATTCGTAGAACGATCAACCACTCTTCCTCATCAGGCTCTTTGAGGCTCATCAAACTCAAAAGA
>CAYMFC010000064.1:0-10301 GCA_964389665.1 uncultured Desulfobacteraceae bacterium
GCATTGAACATGAATCGAGGCCCCATGTCAACAAAAAATAGAGCTGCCGGGGAGGCCCCACGCTGGGTGATATTCATTCGCCTTCGCCAGGATGCCCCGCGTGAAAGCGCTGGGAGCTTCATCTATGACGGTAGATATTCCATGCGGCCCCTGTTGAAAACCAAAAAGGCATTCACGAGTACCGCCAGTAGCGTTGATGGCCTATTGGCCTTTGTCGACTCCCTTCTCGTCTCCGGGGTAAGCATCCCCATTCTTACGCTTTACCCTTTTGCAATCCCCTGCAGCGTTCTCTTCCTCGAGCATGGCCTTTAAATAAGGGCAACTGGAGCCTTTGGTATAGACAATGTAGCGAAGAATACGGTCAGATGTGAAGAAAAGCGCGAGGGTATCATACCGTCCAAGACCCCCACGCGCCGATATTTCAGGATTGACAAAAGAGAAATCGCCAAAAGGGATACCGAAGCTAAGCCCGCTATTGCCGTAAAGGGTTCTTTCGTAGATCAAGAGGTCCTCGGCTCCTAATGCCTTGATGGTATCAGGAGCACCGTAGAGGGACAAAACCTCACCGAGGGTTGAGCTTCCTGCTTTCAGTGTATCGCCCGGAGGCATGACCTCTGAGCCTTGGATTTGTCTCACGAACTGATAGGATATACAGCCGGGAAGAATGACCCCTGCCATGAAGCCCATGACAAAGACAAGAGTAACGTTAAAACGGAAGCCCATAGGACGAATCTCCGGCATGCATGCTCAATCCGTAATGAGTCAGGGTATCCTCGTTATCGAAGAAGAATACCACCCTGTCGTACTGTGTTTCATAATTTCCGAAACTCAACAGTACCAGCCAGATTCCCGTTCCTTTTGAGACAGAGCGTTCGTAAATATATGCATTTCCATTCGATAATTTCACCATGTGTGTTGGCGCCCCGAAGACCTCCACTATCTCCCCTGCCGTCGTCGTGCCGGGAGTAAATGTAGCGAGTAAGCTAGCATCAAAACCATGATACTCCTTGCTCTTTCCGAACATAGCGCAACTGGCACACAGCAGCATCATGCTCGACACAATAATCACATCACGTATGAACTTCACGCTGTTATCCCCTTAAGGACCTCTTCTGCAATCATGCTTATTTATTAATATTGATGCTCTTCCTTTATGAATGCAAGTGATTTTTTGCTTATCATGCTATTCATGCCAGCCTTTGATATGAATGCCACATCCTGCGCTTTTTATGGCTTCTGAGGGAAGCATCCCATTGCAACATCTCCAAAAATGAATTAAGAATAAGAGAGGTGATGGACTTCATGTCTTTGGGATAGGTGCCAAAGCCTTCAGCTTGGAATCCTTTATGGGTGTCACGCATGTATCAATGCATGCCCTGTGGGATACCTGAATCCAAAAGAAGAAACTCGCACATAGGCGGAGTATGATTTGTGGATAAAAATTTCCGCATAATTCCAGGCAGCTATCCCTATGAAATTGTTCGCGGATCCCTTCAGATCGTTGTAGCGCCAAAGGATAATCAGCCCTTTCCCGTGGATGCCGTTGCCTTTGAGGAAGACACCTTCCTCGTGCTGAGCGCCGAAACCGCCGTTGGTGGGCCAAAGGAATCACTCATGCGGGTGATGACGAAGCTAATCGAGACGCGTCCTGAAACACCCGGGAGCGTGCTCGTGAAGGGTAAACGCCCCCTTCGCATGCTTGCCGTTGTTCACGATCTCAACAGGGAGCCGACCTGGAGGGAGGAATGGGTGGAGAACGCTCTGAAGGGGATCTTTCAGGAGGTCGAGAGGAGAAGGCTCAACTCTTTAGCCTTGCCGTTTATCGGCACACTGCACGGTAAGCTGAAAAAAGAGGATTTTATCCGCATGCTGCGCGAGGTACTTGAAGCAACGGAATGCAAGTACCTCAAAAAGGTTTGGCTGGTAGTCCCATTCAAAACGAAACGCGCCGTCTTGAAACCCCTAGAACCGGGTTTTTAAGGTGATGAAAAAGACAAGAAGAAGGCGCCAGATCAATTGATAGTTCCCTCCATTGGCCTATCGTGGATGGAAGTGAGGGGATGAGGCAACAGGAGATATCGCAGTGGTATGAGCACGGATTTGGGGAAGAATGTCGTTGACATCGCGGAGCTTCGTGATCGGATATACGTGTTTCGTGACCGCGCACATGCGGGCAAGGCAGTGGCCGGGATGCTTGAGGAGTACAGGCACACCAATACATTCGTGCTCGGAATCCCCGCGGGCGGGCTTCCCGTTGCCGCGGTAATTGCCGAAGAACTCAACCTCCGCCTCGATGTAGCAGTGGTGAGCAAAATCACGCTACCCTGGAATACGGAAGTGGGTTATGGAGCTGTGGCATTTGATGGCACCGTGCGCCTCAACCAACGATTAGTTGAGGGACTCAAGTTGAGCGAAGGTGCTATCCGGGAGGGAATGGAGAAGACCTCACGCAAGGTGGCTATGAGGGCTAACGCCCTTCGCGGCGAACGGCCGTTTCCCGATGTATCGAGAGGCCCAGTGATACTCGTAGACGATGGACTTGCATCAGGCTTCACCATGCTCGTGGGAGTCGAGGCCCTTCGAAATGCCGGGGCACCTCAGATTGCGGTGGCAGTCCCTACAGGACATGACACGTCCGTTCGCATGATTGCCGATCACGTTGAAAGACTCTATTGCGCCAATATCCGGTATGGGTTGAGTTTTGCGGTAGCAGATGCATATGAGAGCTGGTCAGACGTGTCCGATGAGGAGGTAATCCACATTATACGACATCGAAAACACACCGAGCGTATCAATACGCCTGATACATCGTCTTAACATGGATACCGCTATCGAATCACGGTAATCTCCTACCGCTTGTGAGCACTCATAGAGCTATTTTCTTTGACACCAACCGGGCTCTATCTTATATTTTTTTTTCTGAGATGAGAGAGATTTGTCTGAAGAAACTTCGAGTCCAAAAATCTTCTATGGCTGGTTCATTGTTGCCGCCTGTTTTTCAACCACACTTACGCTCGGAGAAGCCACGTGGATCTTCGGCATATTTTTCAAGCCCCTCGAGAATGAGTTCGGCTGGAGCCGAGCTTTGATATCATATCATCGGGATATACGGTCTTCCTAATCGGCTACGGGTTCTCGGTGATGGCCTGCGGCTGGTTAGCAGACCGGCACAGCCCTCGCCCTATTCTTTTTGTGAGCGGATTACTGGCCGGAATCGGGACCGCAATGTGCAGCCAGATCCATAGTATCAACCAGCTTCGTTTATTCCTGTTTATAGGGGATCTCGGTGCTGGGGCTACCTGGTCGGTTCCAACCTCAACGGTACAGCGCTGGTTTTATAAAAGACTTGATGTTCCTGGCGGTACATGTAATCTTTGGTATTAGTATTTCTCGATTGCTTCGGGGAGGAGCATGCCTTCGATTCCCGCGGTAATCATCCATGGCCATGCCATGAAAGAAGTGAGGAACTGAAACCATGAATGAACAATTGCCTATTCACAACAGCCGAATCATGAAAACATATCTCGAATACCTTAGCATCTATCATCCCGATATCGATATCGACACCCTGCTCGCATATGCGGGAATGACGAGGTACGAGGTAGAAGACCCTGGCCACTGGTTTACCCAGGAACAGGCCGAGCGCTTTCATGAGTTCCTGTATGAGAAGACCGGAGATCCGAATATCGCGAGAGAGGCCGGACGATACGCGGCCACGGCAACGGCCTCAGGAGTTTTAAAGAAGTATACACTGGGATTCATGAACCCTGCGCTCGCTTACTGGGTGATAGAGAAGATTGTCCCCCATCTGACCAAAGCATATAGTCTCAAGGCAAAGAAATTGGCCCCCAATAGGTTTGAGGTAACTGCAACCACGAATCCCGGGGTGACGTTAAAGCCCTTTAACTGCGACAACCTCATGGGGCATTTAGAGGCGCTCTCCAAAGTATTTACCAACCGATACGCAACGATAGAACATCCCTCCTGCATCCACAGAGGAGACGACTGCTGCCACTACATCATTACCTGGGAACATATGCGATCCCTTGTCTGGAAAAGGACCCGTAATTACTCTTTTGTGCTGGGCGCTGCCACCATGCTCGCACTGCTCCCTTTCCTGCCGATCATGGCATGGCTTGTTCTTGCTTTACTGTGCGCTTCCCTGCTCCTCGGCCTTTCCCTGTATTGCGCTCACATCACAAACGATGAACTGAGGAAAACAATAGAAACCCAAGGGGATGTTGCCAAGGATCTCCTTGATGCAACTACTGTCCGCTATAACAGCGCAATGCTCGTAGAGGAGATCGGTCATGCCACCTCTAGCGTACTAGACAGGGGTAAGCTTATCGGTATTATCATGAACATCATCGAAAAGCGCCTGGATTTTGATCGCGGGATGATCATGCTCGCCAATGCCGAAAAAACAAGGCTCGTTTTTGAGGCCAGCTTTGGGTTCACTGAAGAGGAGGAAGAGCTCGTGAAATCAATTGTGTTCCACATCGACAGGCCCACATCGAAAGGAGCGTTCGTAACCTCTTTCAGGGATCATAAACCCCTTCTCCTCAACAGGAGGGATGAGATTGAGAAAAATCTTTCAAAACAAAACCTGGAGTTTGTGAGGAAGACGGGCGTCCAATCCCTTATATATGTCCCCATCGTCTATGAGAGGGAATCGCTCGGTATCTTGGCTGTGGATACTGTCAGTAGTAAAAGGAGCCTTACCCAGACCGATGTGAACCTGCTTATGGGCGTTGCCTCGCAAACGGCCATCAGCATTGCTAATGCTCTCTCCTTTGAGAGGCTTGAGGAAAGCAAGGAGCGGTATCGTGCCTCTATTGAATACGCGCCGTATGGGATCCTGGTTATCGATCCAAATGGTAGGTTTCTTCTCTTTAACTCCCAGCTAGAAGCCCTCACGGGCTACTCAAAAGAGGAGATAAGTGACTCGCAGACCTGGTACATGAAGATTTACCCGGACGAAGAGTATCGCAGGTCAGTTATCGAGGAAAGCAAGAAAATTATCGCAGAGGAACGCCCGCGGCTAAGGGAAGAGATTATAACGCGTAAGGATGGAGAAAAACGAACGTGTCAGTTCACCCCAGCAGCATCACCTTCTGGCATCTGGACTATTTTCATCAATGACATCACCGAACAGCTCAAGGCACAAGAGTCCTTACGCGAGAGCGAGGCAAAGTATCGGGAGCTCGTTCAGAACGCAAACAGCATTATCATGCGAAGGGACCCTCATGGTACTATCACCTTTATCAATGAATTTGCCCAGGATTTCTTCGGCTTCAGTGAGGCTGAGATACTCGGCAGGAATATCCTCGGCACCATCGTGCCCGAGAGGGATAGCTCCGGAACTAACCTTGCTGCAATGATTCAAGACATAGGCCGTCAACCCGAGAAATACGCCACCAATGAGAATGAGAACATGCGACGAGACGGGCAACGGCTATGGGTTGCCTGGACCAATAAGGCGATTCGCGACAAGGATGGACAGGTCCTGGAGATCCTCTGCATCGGCAACGACATAACCGAGCGAAAACAACTCGAGGCACAGCTTCAGCAGTCCCAGAAGATGGAGGCCATCGGAAAGCTGGCCGGAGGCGTTGCCCATGATTTCAATAACCTCCTGATGGGCATTCAAGGGCGTACCTCCCTGATGCTCCTGGGGGCTGATTCATTGGATCCCCACTATGAGCATCTCAAGGGAATAGAGGAATGCGTGCATAGCGCCTCAAACCTTACCAGGCAGCTCCTCGGGTTTGCCAAGGGAGGCAAATACGAGGTGAAACCAACCAATCTCAATGAACTGCTCAACAAGAGCTCGGATATATTCGCACACACCAGAAAAGAAATCTCCGTGTATAAGAAATTCCAGGAGGATATCTGGGCAGTAGATGTTGATCAGGGCCAGATTGAACAAGTATTTTTAAACCTCTATGTAAACGCCTGGCAGGCAATGCCTGCTGGAGGAGAACTTTATCTTGAAACAGAAAACGTCAGGCTCAACAAAAAGTTTGTCAGGCCCTTCCAGGTTGAGCCTGGCAGGTTCGTGAAGGTGTCTGTTACTGACACCGGCATTGGAATGGATAAAAAAACCCAGCAGAGGATATTCGATCCATTTTTTACCACTAAGGAAACGGGCATGGGCACAGGTCTCGGGCTTGCCTCTGCCTATGGTATCATCACAAATCATGGTGGCATTATAGAGGTCTTTAGCGAAATGGGCGAGGGGACTACCTTTACCATGTATCTTCCGGCCTCTAAAAAGGGCATAGAGAAAGAGGAAAAGGCATCCGATACGATCAGAAAAGGAATGGAGACTATCCTTTTGGTGGATGATGAGGAAATGATCCTTGAGGTAGGACAAGAGCTGCTCAAGGCACTGGGGTACCAGGTACACACAGCGAGAAGCGGGGCAGAGGCTGTTGAGCTCTTTAAAGAACAAAAGGACTCCATTGACCTTGTCATCCTTGATATGATCATGCCTGGAATGGGCGGCGGTGAGGCCCATGACCGACTAAAGGAGATCAACCCTGATCTCAAGGTACTCCTTTCGAGCGGCTACAGCATCGATGGTCAGGCACATGAGATCATGGAGAGGGGATGCAACGGGTTCATCCAGAAGCCCTTCAACCTCACGGAACTATCTGCTAAGATACGAGAAATATTGCGAAAATAATGTTCAGCGATGAGATTTCCCTACGGCCTCTCCCCTCATCTCGTATATTCCGTTTTATGTATCTTCCGAGGAGCTGCAATCCAGATAAAAATGCCGGATAACAGAAACATTGCGATAGCAAGGACAAAGGCCCACTGATAGCTCTGTGTCGTGTCGAAAACGTATCCTCCTATCCATGAGCCCAAGGCACCTCCCACACCGATACATCCCTCCACGATACCGTAGATAAGCCCAAAGATCCTGCCCTTGAAAAGATCCGCAGCGGCTGCCATGAAGATGGGCGCCGTAGCCCCCCATCCTATCCCGAAAAATATGAAGAATGCATATACAAGGAATGTTTCATCCCTCGTATCAATCAACAGAAGCGAACCAACCCCAAGGCACATACACACGACGCCCATAGTGTAGGTCTTCTCTCTCCCGATATGATCTGACAGCCACCCCCAAAAAATACGGAAACACGAGGAAATGACCCCCATAAAACCGAAGATAAAGGCAGCCGTCATCTTATCGATCCCTATGTCTACCAAAAACTTCACATGGTGAACGAGGATGATATATATACCGATAACGACCAGGAAGGGGAACACGATAAAGGCCCAAAAACTCCTTTCCCTCAGGGCCCTCTGAATGGTCCAGTCATTCTCTGCACAGCCTTTGCGTTCTTTATTACCGTTCTTTCCACTGGAAGATTGCACCGGGTCGAACCCATCCGGTAACAGACCAAGTTCTTGAGGTTTATGCCTGAGCAGCGCGATATTGAGGGGAAGCAATACAATGAGAACGAGCACTCCCAAAATCACAAACGCGGACCGCCAACCCCATAAAGCGATGAAGTATTGTGAGAGAGGAACGAACAGGAATACTCCCAATCCCATACCCGAAACCGCAATACCGCTTGCCAGTCCCCGTTTCTTTTCAAACCAGTGGCCTAATATTGCAGAGTAAGAGACAATACTGATACAAGTGACACCAGCTCCTGTGATCACTCCGTAGAGGAGATAGAATTGAACAAGCGTATTTACCAGAGAAGAAAGGATGAGCCCTACGGTCAGCACCAGAATGCCGGGGCCGATAATGCGGCGAGGACCAAATCGGTCAATGAGACCCCCAACAATTGGGGCCAGCACAGTATAGGTGATAAGGGCCATCGACTGAACCCCTGCAGACTCGGCACGACTCCACTTGAAATCTTCGAGCAAGGCAACATAGAAGATCGAAAAACTAGATCGAATACCGAACCAAAATGCCATGGATACAACCGCTACACCTACAATAATCCAACCATAATAGGTGTCCCCAAAGAGAGCTATCCTCTGTCTCGATCTTATCTTGTCATGATTCATTCACGTACTGTCCTTTCCCTTGACGATACCGCCTCATTACAATACGACTTCATGATTTAATCCGGAACGCTATTCAACGAGCCTTCATGTTCCTTCCGCACGCGTAATTATGTTGCTGAACGGAAAAAAACTTCTTACGGTGCTTCACCTGCACTGACCCGAGGTATATTGTGCCGTTAGCTACGGCGATGCTAGTACATACCAATCGACTGCGCAATCATTTATTCATCTGCTTTCTCGATCAACACTGTCTTCAGCCTTTTCCATGGGTTTATCGTTGACAGGGCGCCTTCCTTTCTCCTATAGTTACAGCTATCATAGGAAGATGCTTGTTGCCCTATCTCTTATAGATTAGGGGCGATGAGGAAAAATCCACAAAAGGAGGACCGCAACAATGGCTCAAGACCCAAGCATCTACTGGAATCCCATCCTTGAGACCCTACCCCGTGAAAAACTTCAGGAACTCCAGCTCAAGAAATTCAGGCGCATCTTTGCGTGGGCCTTTGAGAACTCTCCCTTCTACCGCAGGCTCTACAAGGATGCCGGCATGGAACCAGGGGACATCAAGCGCTTTGAAGACATCAGCAAGGTCCCCAAGATCGAGAAAGATATGCTGCGCCAGGTTCAGGAGCACGGCCCTTTTCCCTACGGGGATATATTGAGCGTCCCCACCCAAAAGGTGACCGCATTCCGGCAGACCAGCGGCACCACCGGCACGCCGGTGTATCAGGCGGATACCTGGCAGGACTGGGAGTGGTGGACTGAGTCATGGTCCTACATCCTCTATGCCCAGGGCTACCGGGACACCGATAGGGTCTTTATCCCCTTCGGCTACAATATCTTCGTGGCCTTCTGGGCCGGGCACTATGCTGCGGAAAAACTGGGTTGTGAGGTAGTCCCCGGAGGGGTGCTCGATACCCAGGCAAGGATCCTCAAGATGCAGGAGCTCAAGTGTACCGCTTTCTTGGCAACCCCTACCTATGTCCTGGGCATGGCTGATGCCGCAAGAAAGAAGCTTGGGATCGACCCGGCCAAAGATCTCGGGATACGGAAGATCACCTGTGCCGGAGAGCCTGGTGCAAGCATCCCCACCACCAAGAAGCGCATGGAGGATGCCTGGGGCGCGAAGGTATACGATCACATTGGGGCTACTGAGATCGGTGCCTGGTCCTATGAATGCACCGAACAGCCCGGTGGATTGCATGTCAACGAGGGCCTCTTCCTGGTGGAGATCGAGGATATCGATACAGGCGAGATCATCACCGAGCCAGGCAAAAACGGCAAAATGGTGATCACCGCCCTTGACCGCATCGCCAAGCCCTGTATCCGCTTTGACTCCAAGGACGTGATCCGGTGGGCCGGCTTTGACTGCCCCTGCGGCAGGACCTTCAGACTTATCGATGGAGGAGTGGTGGGCCGCGCCGATGACATCACCAAGGTAAAGGGGGTGCTTCTCGCTCCCACCGCAATCGAAGAGGTGGTCAGGAGCATCCCTGAACTGGGCGATGAGTACGAGGTGGTGGTGACTAAAAAGGGCGATATCGATGCTATCCTTCTCAAGGTGGAGATCCTCCCCGGCAAAGAGCACGATCAGGAGAGCATTCTCTTCCGCCTGAAGGATCAGCTGCGGGTGAAGACCAACCTGGGCTACCAGATCGAGGTTCATCCTTACGGCTCCCTGCCGCGCTATGAGGTAAAGGCCAAGAGGTTCAAGGATCTGAGGAAAAAGGGAGGTTGATATGGCTGACTGGAACATAGATGAGACGGACGATCTCATCAAAAGGCTGCGCCACATTGCTGAGGAACTGAAGGAAAAATCAGGGGGAATCCAGGCAGTGGACCGGAACGTGGACCGCATCCTGGCAAACGTCAAGATGCTGGAGCTCAATGTCAGCGATGTGATGGAGCTGCTCGTATAAAGTGCCGTGCAAGCCGGCCCTTCTCGTCTCAATGGACGAATTCGTTGGCTATGCCAAGCAGAGGAAACCACGGTTCTGGAGTGAGTGAGCCGTCAATCATCACTAACCTTACAGCAAACGATCAGATTCTTTAGCGATATCCCTCGACCGTGGTACAGCATTAGTAGAGGAATTCATCATCACCATCGTCGTCTTCATCCCAGTCTTCTCCCGCGAGTGCCTCTGCCATGCCCATGGCTTCATAGGCCGCCTCGACGATGTCCTCGTCGTCCGAGTCTATCAGATCGACAAGCATCTCCGGCGCCTCCTGCGGGTGGATGCTGGCCACTGCGTCGATGGCGGCCAGCA
>CAYMFC010000065.1:0-2365 GCA_964389665.1 uncultured Desulfobacteraceae bacterium
ACAAAGAGGATTCCGGCATCGGCAACCTTTTTGGCCAGTTCTATCTCTTCTTCCTTGCTGGTTGCCTTGAGCTGGTTGTTGGCCGAGCCTAGTATGATCTTGCATCGAAACTGAGGTATCCTCTCCTCGGTGATTATCCCTCCCATGGCAGAGGCAGCAAGGACATCGGCATCAATGGTATAGATATCATCCGGGGGTACCTCCATAACCCGCTCTATGCCGTACTTCTGCTGAAGCTGTTCTACCTTGGCTTTTTCTATGTCGGAGACGATCAGCCGGGCACCCTCTTTCAGCAGATACTCGGCGAGTGGGTAACCCACGTGACCCAGCCCCTGCACCGCGACGGTTCTCCCCGATAGATCGCTGTTACCGTACAGGAAATCACAGGCCTCCTTTATGGAGCACAGCTCACCATAGGCGGTGGGGGTACCGGTCGAAACCAGGGGGCTCTTGGTACCGCCGACGAAGTTCCTGGTGAACCGCTCGTGAATCACATCCACCATGGCCTCTTCTAATCCCATATCTGCCCCGGGGAAATTCCGGGTCCTGTCCGCAACATAGCTCAGAAACCCGATCACCTCATAATCATCCAGCTTGACCGGTGCGCACTGTACAACAGTCTTACACCCGCCGAAGGGTATGGCCGCCACCGCATTTTTGTAAGTCATGGCCCGTGAGAGGTTCAGGCCGTCGGTAATGACATCCAGCTCGGGCTCGTCAAGCTCATGCCGCCGCATGGCCCCTGCCCTGATGGCATGGAACCCGTTATTACGACCCAAGGTCACGCTGTGCTTGCAGAAGGCTGCTCTGATATCCCTGGCGCTATGGTAATAGAACTCAATACCCTCATGCCTGCCTTGTCTCATCAACTGCTCAATCCGCCCTAGGTATTCTCCTAAGCTGATCTCTTCAAGACCGGCAACCACCTCTTTCGTGCCGATCCCCCTGTAGTATTGGGTTAGAATATCGAGGTAGGTGAAATCGCAGGCATAGGCACTGAAATCCAGGTTGTTGTCCCACTCCTTCATGCCCCGCATGAGGAATTCATCCAGTCTCCGACTATAGAAAATCTCAAGGCTCGTAAGGCCTTTCTCGCCCATGAAATCAAATATGCCCTTTGCTTTCATCGATGTGGCCTCCTTTCTGTAATCGCTGGTTATTGTGGACTCCCTGACCTGAAGCCCCTTCTCGTATGCCTGACGTACCGGCTGCCAGTAAGAGATAATCATTGGACCAAAATCGATCCGTTAACGTGCCGCTTCTCTTTTTTGGATATTCGTGATTGGACGACAAATGGGAGATGGCGGCATTAGCGGGAAGGTATCTTTTCGGGCACCAGACGCCGGTTATGCCCTGGGGCGGCCGAAATTGGTGGTCGCCGGCGCCGGGGAAAAGGACTCTCCTTGGGGGGGAGTCGGACGGCCCTCGGTACATCGAAGGTCCTGTGAAACCGTCTGTATGAAGCTGAAAGAAGATCGCCTCCTACACTGCAATCATACAAATGCACTATATGCATCGAAGCAGACAAAAACAAGCAAATTCTACCGCATGAGGCCTGCACAGAGCATTCGCCGTTTGCAGGCCTTGTGCCAATTACTTGCGTTGCCGCTCCTCGAACTCCTTGAGGGATTCCTGACGCTCTTTGGTGAACACGCACGCCAGGCAGGCCTCGATCTCAAAGTCCATCAACGCATCGAGGCTTACCCCGTCACGCGCCATATTGAGGCCCTTTTTGATCATCTTGATGGAAAAGGAGGCATTCCCGGCGATCTTCTCTGCCATGTGCCTTGCTTCCTCCATGAGGCCTTCCAGGGGAACCGCTCTATTTACCAGACCGATCCTCTCGGCCTCTTTTCCGTCAATGTATTCCGAGGTAAAGAGAAGCTCCCGCGCCTTCCCGGGGCCGATGAGCTCCTGCACCAGCCTCATGGCACCGCCGGTTACCGATGAGGTCACCCTTGCCTCGGGGGAGCCGATCTTGGCCTCCTCCGCTGCAATCCTTATATCGCAGGCGAGGGCGAGTTCGTACCCTGAGCCCAGGGCATAGCCATTGATCGCAGCGATGGTGGGCTTCTCAAATCGTATGATCTTTCTCGAGGTCTCCTGGAGCTCGACGAGGTAGTCCCGGTACTGCTCTATGGTTCTGTCCTTGGAATCCTTCAGGTCAGCCCCTGTGGAAAAGGCCCTTCCCTCGCCGGTGATAATCAGGACCTTTATCTCAGGGTCGTTCTTTACGTCCTCAAGGGCCTCCTGAAAATCGAGCCATAGCTGTTTGTTCATGGCGTTCAAGACCTTAGGTCTGTTCAATTTGATGGTGGCGATTCCTCCCTGCTTCTCATAGATGATGCATTCAAACTCCATTGCT
>CAYMFC010000065.1:2465-10258 GCA_964389665.1 uncultured Desulfobacteraceae bacterium
GATGGTGGCGATTCCTCCCTGCTTCTCATAGATGATGCATTCAAACTCCATTGCTGATTCCTTTCTTTTTAACCGCGGACACGCGCAGACCAATAGTTCCGCTTTCAGCGGAACTATTGAGTGTCATGTCCTTCGGACAAATTTAGAACCATCCTTTTGATCTCAGCCTTAGGATGCTTAAAATTGACTAAAAGTCCAACTTTTATTCCTGTCGCTTTCAAATAATTCAATAGTTGGGCTTCATGAACGTTATCAAGCGTTTCGACAGTCTTGAGCTCGACTATCACCTTGTCTTCAACAACTATATCTGCAATATATTCGCCTACCGCATTTTCTTTATAAAGGACTTTGATCGGAACCTGACTTTCTGCCTTGAGCCCACGTCTTCGTAATTCAACCAGCAAGGCATTTTCATATACCTTCTCAAGGAAGCCAGGGCCAAGGACCCGATTTACTTCAAACACAGCACCATTTATCGCATAAGTTATGTTGTTAATATCCATAGAATAATCAATGAGTTTTTTGTTCGGCCAGGTCGGCCGAACAAAACATCTATATCCGTCTGCGTGGGTCTGCGGTTCGTTTCATCCGAGGATCACCCGGGAATCCACGATGGATGCGCCTTTTTCATGAACGATCACCGGGTTGAGATCGATCTCATTGATCTCGGGATTCTCAACGGCGATCCGGGAGAGCTTCCCGATAACCTCCTTGACGGCATCGATATCCTTCGGCTTCTCTCCCCGTATGCCGGTTAATATCTTGTAGCCTTGTATCTCTTCGATCATCTCATCGATATCCTCATACGACAAGGGCGCCACCCTGAAGGAGACATCCTTCAATACCTCGACGAATATTCCCCCCAGGCCGAACATGATCACAGGGCCAAACTGGCGATCGCGGATCATCCCGATGATGCATTCCTGTCCATGGGGGACCATGGGGGAGACGAGGGTCCCCAGTATCCTTTCCCTTGCCGTGACCTTCTCGGCATTCCCTACTATCTCATCAAAGGCCTCGCGCACCCCGGCTTCGTCTTTCAGGTTTATCTTAACCCCTCCTGCATCGGATTTATGGATGATGTCGGGGCTCACGATCTTCATCGCCAGCGGGAACCCTATCTTGTTTCCCAGCTCGACGGCCTTCTCAGAACTATCCGCAAACATCGCCTCAGGCAGGGGGATTCCATAGTGGCTGAGCAGTTCCCTTGATTCGGTTTCAAGCAAGGCAGTTCTTTTCTCCCCTTTCAGCCTTTCAAAGAGCGCCCTTACAGCAGGCCGGTCCTTTTCCGCCCAAGTGGGCATGCGCATCCGGCTGATCGTTCTCTTCCGTATAGAAAAGCGCATGAGTGCGCTCAGGCACTGGGCCGTCCTCTCAGAGGACTCCATCACCGGTACTCCCCCCTCCTTGAGAATAGCAAGGGATTTGATAGGGTCCCGCGCGAAACTGGTGTGCACGAAAAGGGGCTTTTCATACGTTTTTACCAACTCCACCATATCCAGCGAGGCCTGCTCCTCCAGTTCCGCCACGTGGGGGGCAATGATATCCTTAAAACCCCCGAAAAAGCCGGTAATATAGATCCCGTCTACCTCATCATCCTCCATGCACACCTTGACACACTCGGTGATCATATGAGGGTTCTCCTCGGCAGTGCCCCCATAGTCGATGGGGTTCCCGGCAGGCATCCCTTCAAGCAGGAAGGGCTTCATCCTCTCCTGTGTCTCCTGCCCCAGCACGGGAACCGCCATTCCGTGCCTTTCCGCGTTATCCGCGGCAATAGAGTTATCGCCGCCGCCTTCCGATAGGATCGCAACCCTGTTGCCCTTGGGCAGGGGGCAATGCGCGAATACCTGTGCCATATCGAAAAGCTCATCCACATTCGATACCCTTACCACGCCTGCCTGCCTGAAGGCCGCATCCACGATGAGGTCATCGCCGGCCAGAGATCCTGTGTGTGATGCAGCCGCCCTCGCACCGGCAGATGAGCTCCCCACCTTAAGGGCGATCACCGGTTTTACCTTTGAGGTATCCCTCACCGCCTTGACCAGGCTATTTCCCTCTTTGATGCCTTCCAGGTAGGCCATGATGACCTTTGTGTCGGGATCATCCTTCAGGTAGTCAATGTATTCATGGAAATGAACCCCTATCGCGTTTCCCACGCTGATGATCTTGCTGAACCCGATTCCCTTCATCCTCGCATAATGGGTGAGCGAGTCGATCACGTTCCCGCTCTGGGCAAGAACCGAGATAGGGCCCTTTTCTATCTTGGGCACTCCCAGGATATTCATATCAGATGAGGCGCTGAACATGCCGCTGCAATTAGGGCCTATCACAAAGGTTCCGGTTTTCGAAGCCTCAGCTACTATCTCAGCCTCTATCCCTTTCCCCTCTTCACCTGTTTCTCCCAGGCCTGCGGTGATAATAATGATCCCCTTGGCCCCCATTCTCACGCTGTCCGCCACTGCTGCGGTGAGAAACCGGGGGGCAACCACGATCATGACCAGGTCGACCTCGCCTTCGATCTCGGTGATGCTCGGATAGGCCTTCCTCCCGAAAAGCTCGGATCTCTTGGGGTTAATCAGATAGATATCCCCCTTGTATCCTCCTTCGATAAGGCTCCTCGTCCTCCTCTCAGAGGCCTTTCCGGGAACCTCAGAGGCACCGATCACAGCCACCGATCGGGGATTAAATACGCGTTCTAACGATCGTTCCATGAATGCTCCTCCTTGATCCCTTTTATGAAAGGCTCATCGCCGGTTGCTTTTAACCGTTGAACCTGGAACCCTGAACCCGAGTGTTACAGATCGGTTACTTCAGATCTCGCACTGGAAGAGCCCTGAAGTGTTTTGTATCCATCATAAGGGTTGAGTACTGATAGCCCTTTCGAAAGCTAAAGGCATACGCTGAAATAGCCTTGTGCTCGGAAGACCAGACCAAGGCGCAGCTTAATCTAATCCTGGGGTGCATTCGTACCCTTAACCCGCAATCCGTCTCATACCCCTCCAAACTCCTATCATAAAGCGTTCTGAGCTCCTCGATGGTCGGCATTCGCCAATCGGAATATTGATATCCGGCTATGGGAGGGTTCTCACAATACACCTTTGCATCATGCCACGTGATGTCGCCCATATTGTCCGATGCTGCCCACATCAAATTTGTATGGGTATCCGTCACCGTTCCGTCCCCATGGTCGGTAAAACGTTCTCCGGCATGAGCTACGGTAGAAGAAAAAGAGAGAAAACAAACGAGGGTCGAAAAGAGAAAAACAGTCCTGATCATATCCATCTCCAGCAAGGAATTACATTCGCTACGACGACTTTGCTATCGCCCTTGCCCGGGGCCATTGAATAAGGTAAATGAAGCCGAACAGTGCCGTCCCTATCACATACCACGTGAATTTGGTTCCAAAGTGCAGCCAACCCATAAACGCGTATGGCCGGAATAAGATAAGGGTCACCCCCGCCAAAAGAACAGATTCATAGATCCTGTTCCGTGCGATAAAGAAATTCTGGGTGAGGGCTGCAAAGGCAAACATCGCCAAAACACCCGTTACAAATATCGTGACAACATGCCAAAGGGATGTGATGCCGATCAACAGCAGGTCGGTATTAAAGACGAACATAAACGGAAGGAGTGCTGTCCGGATGTCATAGGTAAATCCCTGGATACCCGTACGAATGGGATCTGACTTCGCAATGGCCGAGGCTGCATACGCGGCAAGTCCCACGGGCGGGGTATCATCAGCCAGGATGCCGAAGAAGAAACAGAAGAGATGGGCTGCGATCACCGGGATCACCAGGCCGTAGTCCTCGCCGAGCTGAATGATAACCGGTACTGTCAAGGAGGCCATCACGATGTAGTTTGCCGTAGTGGGTAGCCCCATCCCCAGAATGAGGCTTGCCACTGCGGTTATTATGAGCAGAAATACGAGATTTCCCCCGGCTATGGTGTCGATCACCTCGACAATGAGCCCTCCTAGGCCCATGGCAACCACACCCACGATAATCCCGGCGGTGGAAACTGCCACGCCTATTCCCATCATGTTCTTACCACCTGCCACCAACGCATCCCAGAGCTGGCGAAGGCTGAGCTTAAAGGCACCCCATAGCGATTCCTTCGCGATGTAGGCCCTGATCAAATTTTGCACCACTAATAGGACGGCCAACACCTCAATAGCACGATATGCGGCAAGCTGGGGTGTATGACGAAGGACCATCAACTCGTAGATGAGGTAAAATAGGGGGATTAAGTAATGAAGTCCCCTCACAAGGGTTTTGAAAAACCGGGGTATCTGGTCTTTTGAGAGTCCCTTCAGCCCGAGCTTCGATGCTTCTAAATGGGTTATGTATATCAGTGCAATATAGGAGATGATGGCCGGTATAAAGGCCGCCTTCACCACCTCAAAGTAGGACACATTACAGTACTCCGCGATGATAAAGGCAGCCGCGCCCATGATGGGAGGCATGAGCTGCCCGTTGGTGCTCGCAGCCACCTCCACGGCACCAGCCTTATAATCCGGGTAACCCACGCTCTTCATAAGGGGGATGGTGAAGGTCCCGGTTGTGACGACATTGGCAATGCTCGATCCTGAAACCAGGCCGGTCATGCCGCTTGCCAGAACCGCGGCCTTTGCCGGCCCTCCCTTAAAACGCCCCAAAAGAGAAAAGGCAAGATCAATGAAGAACTTACCACCTCCGGCCTTGTCCAGCATCGAGCCAAATAGGACGAAAAGAAAGACGATCATAGCTGATACATCCAGGGGAATACCGTAGATCCCCTCGGTGGAAATCGTCGTCTGGCTCATAAAGCGGCTGAATGAAACCCCCTTAAAGGCAATCACAGCAGGCATATACGGGCCAAAGAAGCTGTAGAAGATAAAGAGGCATGCTACGATAACCAGGAATGGACCCAACGCTCGTCGGGCTGCTTCCAAAAGTAGAACGACAAGCACAACTCCCACAACAATATCCTCAATGATGGGTGCCCCCTGCCTTTGAGCCAATTCCGCGTAATTGAACGCAAGGTAGAGCGCTGCGTACGCTGCTATAATTCCCAATCCGTAATCGATCACGTGAATCCTGTTTCTAACCGATAGGAATGAAAAGATGCCCTTGAATTCCCTCTTCTTAAAGGCTGGATAGCTCAAGTAGACCAGCATAATAGCGAATGCCAGGTGTATAGCACGGATATAGACAGAATCCAGGAAAAGAACCTCGGGAAGGGATAACTGAAAGAGTGACCAGGCTCCTGCAATACAGGGAATGATGTATCGGTGTATCCCTGAAAGCCTCCGCGACCCAAATTCCGCCTCCTCAACGATCCTCCGGGCTACTTCAGCCCCTTCATCAACCTTGTTGTGTTGATTAATGTCTGGTTTTTCCATGCTCATAAAACCTCAATTGGTGTGATGGGTTTGATATCGTTTCATTTGCTGGAAAAAGCATTCTGGAAATCTTTTGCATGCAGGGGTATCTTTTTGTTGATAGCATATTACAAAGGGGCGTGGCAGATGCCACGCCCCTTTTGGATGTTACTTGAGACCTACTTCCTTATAATACTTCATGGCACCCGGGTGAATGGGTGCGCTCAAGGCCTCGAGCATGTTCTGCTTGGTGAGTATGCCATAGGCGGGGTGAAGTTTCTTGAAGTCCTCGAGATTGTCGAATATCTCCTTGGTGATCGCATACACAATATCATCAGGAATGTCAGCACTCGTACAAAATGTGGTTTTCACCGCGAAGGTATCCACATTCTCCTTGTTTCTCGCCATGGAGTAAAACTCTATCGGGATGTAGGCCTTTGCATAGTAGGGCCATTTGGCAACGAGTTTGTCGATGCAATCACCCGTAATGGGGACGAAATGAACCTTTCTCCTGCCCGACGTAGCTTCCTTGATGGATCCGTTAGGATGTCCAACCGTATAGAAGAAGGCATCGATCCGGCCATCCTGGAGAAACTTGGCCGACTCATCTGCCTTGAGGCCCTCTGCCCTCAAATCCTTTTCCCAGTCGATACCGCAGGCCGCAAAGGCATCGGTTGAGTTACCTCTCTGGCCGGAGCCGGGGTTCCCGATATTGACGTGCTTTCCCTTCAGATCCATAAAGGATTCGATTCCGGTGTCATCTCCGGCAACCAGCACAACAGACTCGGGGTGAAAACTGCAGATCGCACGAAGTTTTCTCTGTGGCCCCTTGTCCTCCCAGTCCTTGAGGCCATTCCATGCCTGGTACTGCCGGTCAGACTGAACTAAGCCAAATTCGAGGTCACCGGCCATGACTGCATTGACATTAAAGACCGAGCCACCCGTTGATTCAACCGTAACCCTGAGGTTATATTGCTTTCTCTTCTTATTCACGATCTTGCCGATGGCGCCGCCAGTTGGGTAATAGATACCAGTTACACCACCCGTTCCGATGGTAACGTATCTCACTCCGGCGGGGCATGTATCTACATAGATAAAAGAGAATGCCACCGCCACTGCAACCGCTAAGCACAACAAAAATGCCTTTTTCATTTGCACCTCCTCTAAAGCTAGTATTATCAGTTTACTCGCTGGCCTATAATGGATTCACCTCCTTTCCCAATTAATCTATCTATGATTAATTTTTCTAAAATTTTTTATCTATTCTGTCAAGACCTGATGAGTTCGTAAAAAGTCAACATCGGTGTCATTGCGAGCGAAGCGAAGCAATCTCCTTCAATGCAAGTACTTGAATTTACGAGATTGTTTCGTCGCTCTGCTCCTCGCAATGACAGGTGAAAAGACTTTTTACGACTTTGTCAAGACCTGCTATAAAAAAGGTACGACCTTTTTGCATTCCCTTTATTGCCAAAGGCATGATTCCTCAATATCCTCGCAATGACAGGCAACATGACTGTTACCCCCCTTCTTCAAAAGCAAGGAGCATGGATAAGCCTTCTAGGCTTAGATCCTTGCCTTTTAAAGGCCCTTCCTTGAAGAGTGCTTCAGTAATAATAAGTGTAGCATAATTCTGTTCTATTAGTTCTTGACAAAGATAAAAGTGAAAACTTATAAAGAAGCCACCTTTTTTCTCTTCGCTCCGCTCTGCAATCCGGCATCCAGGGGAAGAGGAGATGAACAGATCGCTAAATTTCTCGTGAGGCATGAATGACAACAGGTTGCATTGGATCAGTGATGGTGGTCGGCGGCGGCATCACCGGCATGCAGGCCGCCCTTGACCTGGCGAACTCCGGCTACTACGTGTATCTCGTGGAGCGGACCCCCTCGATCGGCGGGGTCATGGCACAGCTCGATAAGACCTTTCCCACCAACGACTGCGCCATGTGAATTATCTCACCCAAACTGGTCGAGGTCGGCCGGCATTCAAACATCGAGATCATTACCTATGCCGATATCGAGTCCGTTGAGGGCTCGGCAGGAGACTTCAAGGTAAGGATCAGGAAAAGGGCGCGCAGCATCAATACGGACCTGTGCACGGGCTGCGGCATGTGCGTTGAAGCCTGCCCGGTCACCAACCAGGCGGTCTCCATCAGGTGATCCCTGTTCTCGTGCAATGAGTCACTCAGGAGATATCCGTGATGGCTAATAGAGCAATAGATGAGAGTGCTGCCATTGACTGGCATGAGGTAGAGCGAATCATACAACGCTACCATGCCGATCGGACGTCGCTTCTGATGATACTTCAGGATATTTGTGACCTTTACAATTACCTCCCTCGCCCAGTCGTTCCCCTGGTGGCGGAGAGGTTGGGGGTACAAGAAAGCCTCATTTACAGCGTGGCCACCTTCTACAAGAGCATAAGCCTGGAGCC
>CAYMFC010000066.1:0-9938 GCA_964389665.1 uncultured Desulfobacteraceae bacterium
ATACGTTTTGCCAGTTCGGCCTCAAAGGTCCTTGCTTTCCAGCGTCCCTTTCGTGCCTGATCAAAACCGTAGCGAAACAGTACCCCCGTGTCGAGGACCTCTTGTACCTCTTTTCGCTCCTCTTCACCGAATAATTCGAACCCGGGCATGATCGATCTTTTTACCTTGCTTTTGCTTGTTGCGTGTAAGGCCCGGCTTTTTACCAGACCTCATCCGGCATCTCGGTATCGTAATTATGGATATGGGGAAAGAGGAATGCTTGGTAACAATGGGCGCAATAAGCTATGCCGTTATCAATCGCTATCCCTTCATAAGGGGATTTCAATGCCGTACCGCAGGTTGAACATATCACCTTTCCCAACGGCGGTATTTCATGCCTTTTTGCCTCTATGAGGCTTTTTTCCGTTACCATCGTGTATCTCCCCCTTGCATAAATCAGGAAATCCAACAGCATCACCGTGATAAATTGCAATGTATGTACCAGGGACATGAAAGCGCACTCTTGTTGGAATTCTCTCTGGAATCTCGGTATCTTAGCAGAAAGGGCTGTCAGATGATGTGCTTGCGGCTCCGGATAAAAACAACGATACTGTTATGTAAACATGATAATAATTACAAAAATGTAAAAAATGATGGCGAAGCAATCGCCACCATGGCGTTTTCGCCTCCTCGAGGTTTTTTTCAATAAGCTTCCCAACCCTGATCCTGTAAAGCTTCAGGCTGAGGATATCACGAACCTGCTCTCGTACTTTCTCGTTGCTCATCTCATATATATATGGTAGAAATTTCTATCATTACCGATATCTTTCCCCCTCTTCTCTCAAACAACTCATGGCTCCTGTGGATCCGGTACCACCATGGAAAATTCAACCATTATTGCTCCATTTTTCATAGAAGATCCTAACATGAGCGGTTATAGGTTCAGAGGTCCAGGTCAAAAGGTTATAACCTGTCCATTTTTTCGTTGAGCGCATTGTCCTTACTGGCAGCATCGTTGAACGACAGAAAGATCAAGATACAGCGGAATGGAACTATCTGGTCGAAGGTGGAACCATTGCTGGTAACTCGGCGATTGTGGTTGCCAAGATCAGTATCACTGGTAAACTGGTGATCATCACTGTGTATGGAGAGTGAAGGTAAGGGATGATTTGTGACATTTGTGGTCAAGAAGGTGCTCGGGTTCGCCACGTGGCACGCAGTTACGGCAAAGGGGAGACCCTGCTAGTCATTGAGAACGTTCCTGTAGTGAGTTGTCCTCACTGTGGGGAGAGCTATCTAACCGCCGAAACGCTCCACGAGATTGAACGTATCAAGCTGCACAGGCAGAGTTTTGCCCAAGAGCGCCCTGTATCTGTGGCAGTTTTCGCCTAGCGATTCTGCTCCTCATCAATATCAGAGGGCGCGCTGCATATCACTGCACCTGACAGCGAATGCCTTCGGCCTCGCTGCAAGTGAGTTCAGCCGTTCTGCCCAAAATTAGACATGGAATAAGTATTTAGAGTACAATAGATGAGAATTCGTTTTTACATTGATCCAGAGACTGGACTTCCTCATATTTACATACATGACGTGCGGGAAGATGAGGTCGAAGATGTATTGCAAAAGCCAGGCGAGGACCGGCCGGGCAAGGAAAACTCTCGAATTGCTATTGGACAGACACGGGGCGGTCGATATCTTAGAGTTACCTATGTCCCCGATCCTGAGCCAGATAGTGTATTCGTAATTACTGCATATGAATTGACAGGAAAACCACTGAAAGCATATCGGCGTCGAGGCCGAAGGAGACGAAGACAATGAAACAAAGTAGGTTTCCAAAAGGTTGGGATGAAGAGCGCGTTAAGCGTGTTCTTGATCATTACGAAAACCAGACTGAGGATGAAGCGGTTGCTGAAGACGAAGCCGCTTGGGAAGATGCATCTCAGACTTTTGTCGAAGTTCCGAATGAACTGGTTCCTGCCGTGCGGGAGTTGCTTGCAAAGAAGGTAGCCTGATGTTTATAAATCAGGGAAATGTATAAATTCAGGCAGAACCCAACAGTTCACCGGACAGGAGTTCCTCTGCGCTTCACACCTGCCGGTGACTTCCGCGCTCGGGTTGAGAGATGATAAAAATGAAGAAACGGCTCCGTAAGAAAAAGCATTTAGGTGAATTCACTGAGTGGGGAAGACAACTCGTCATTATGCGAAACCGGAAGGAAGGATTCGATGCATTTCTTGACGCCTTTATTGAGGAAGCTGTTGAATCAAATGGATGCTACTGTGGCGGTGGCGGTAAAGAAGATAAATTGGACGTAGTAGTTGAGCTTAGCCGTCGCTCCGACGATCCTGATGCCAGAGTGAATAGGATTACAGCATGGCTGGAATCTCGATCTGATGTGGAAACCTGGAGGTTGGGTGAGGAGTTTGACGTCTGGCATGGGAACTTTCAAGATATTGATGATTCCGTCGGACAACACGATTCGGATTGATAAAAAGCCGGATCCTGTCCATGAGAGATGCATTATTGAAGCCCTTCACGAGTTTGGGTTTTGATCTGTTGGCCTGAAAGCAGTGGATTTTAAGCAAGAGGGCAAAATCGTTCAGCTCGGGTTTCCGCCTGTCAGGGTTGACATCATAAGCTCGATCACCGGGGTATCATGGGAGCAGGTCCGAGCGGGGAGATAGAGGAGCAGATATCTTGTTATGCATATCCGGCTTCTGCAATACGCTTGCAAGAATGCCGCTTGCCACAAAAAATAACGCCATAATGGTGAAGACAGCAAGATAGGTCCCGGTTATGTCAAAGAGGAGTCCCGCAAGATACGGGGCAAAGGCTCCGATTAATGTGCCTACGGCCATGGTGATCCCGATGAGTTCCCCCAATGAACCCATGCCGAAGAAATCCCCCAGGATGCCAAGATAGGCGGAAACCCTGCTTCCGTGGCATAGACCATAGAAGAGGACAAAGCAGTAAAGCATCCATGCTCCCTCTAAGAATAGCAGTAACAGTACAAATAGCCCCATCCCAACGTGGGAGAAGGCCAGGATCCGTTGCCACGGGATTCTTCCCGAGAGGTGGCCGCCAATGATGCGGCCGGGGATTGAGGATATCCCCATAAGGCCGATGGCTGCTGCCGAGGCTGCTGAAGGGATGCCGATATCCGTAGCATAAGGCACAAGATGGGCGGCGATGATTTGAAATGCGGCAACCGCAATACAATGACAGACGGTTATGCCAATAAAGGAGAGGGACTTCAGGATCTCTCGCCTTTCTCGTCGTTGAACAACAGGGCGATTCAGCGCTTCACCAGATCCATCGGGAAGCGCACCGGTCTCACCCGGGGCCTTTTTAACCACGAATGATGAGGCTGCCATGACAGCAAAGAAGATGATGCCAACCATGAGATACGCGTCCCTCCAGCCACGGCCGGAGACCAGATAGTCAGACAGCAGCGCAAAGATAAAGGCGCCTACGCCGACCCCTGAGATAGTGATCCCGAGCGCTAATCCTGCCCGCTCCCTGGCAAAGAACCAACGCTGCACGGTTGAGGTGGGCACCGACCAGTTTGCACCCCCTCCGAGGCCGCCGATGAAAAGCAACATACGGAGATGATTTACGGTATGAACTTGACTGCAGAGCGAAAAACCCAGGCCTGTCAGGATTGCGCTCACCAGAAGAATGGGCCCGGGACTGTATCTGTCGGAAAGCCTGCCCGTAGCTACGACTGAGATGACAAAGCCTATCAGGAAGGCCGTGTAGCCTGATGAAACCTGGGCTCGACTCCACTGAAGATCCTGAGCCATAGGCTTCAAGAAGACCCCAAAGGTCCACATGGTTCCGCCTTGTATGAGCAGCACAGCAAAGCAGGCGCCCATGGTAAACCAGCCGTAAAACACCCCGGTGTTGTTCTTTTTTTCAGGCATAATACCGTGGAATCATTCCTGTGGGGAGCGGTAGCGTTGGGCAATGGGGAATCTCCTGCCGTAGCCGAAGGACTTGGTAGTCACCTTCAAGCCAGGTGGAGATTGGTTCCTTTTGTACTCGTTTCGATCAACGCGGGCGATGATATCGTTCACGATGGAGGGACCAAAGCCCATAGCCGCGATCTCATCCGGGGCTTTATTGTCCTCGATGTATGCCGTGAGGATCGCATCCAGGATCTCATAGGGGGGCAGATCATCCTGATCTCGTTGATCGGGTTTCAGCTCTGCCGACGGGGGCTTTGTGATGATTCTTTCCGGGATAATCTCTCGATGTCTGTTTATGAATCGAGCGATTCGGTATACCGATGTCTTGGGCACATCCGCGAGAACGGCAAGTCCGCCGTTCATGTCCCCGTACAGGGTGCAGTATCCCACCGCAAACTCCGATTTGTTACCCGTTGTCAGGAGCAGGTGCCCCAGTTTGTTGCTGATCGCCATGAGCATCGTTCCCCTGATCCTCGCCTGAAGGTTCTGGCCCGTGAGCTCCGTTGCCACACCGTCAAACAAGGGGGAGAGGTCCTTGAGGTAGGTTTCGAATTCCATGTCGATCGGCAGGGTAACAAGCTCAGCCCCTAGATTGGCTGCCAGGGTTTTCGTGTCCTCGACGTTTTGCTTGTTGGTGTATCGAGAGGGCATGAATACGAGCAGCACATGGTCCCCTCCAAGGGCCTTAGCCGCCACATATGCGGTAAGCGCCGAATCGATGCCGCCGCTTAAGCCCACGACAGCCTTGGAAAATCCGCATTTGCGGATGTAGTCCCCGGTTCCCATTACCAGCACATTGAGGATAGATTCGACGTCCGACTGGGAGATCGGGTGAACCTCCCCTTCCTGGCTCGTTGTGTCGTAGATCACCATGTCCTCTTCAAAATCGCGGGCCCTCGCAACCAGCTCGCCTTTTGCGTTATAGGCACAGCTGATGCCGTCAAAAAGAACGCTGTCATTGCCGCCGACCTGGTTCACATACACGAGGGGGACCTCATATTTTTTCACGATATTGAGAAACATATCCCGCTTAAGCTCCCGTTTACCCACATAGTAAGGGGATGCCGCCACATTGATAATGAGGTCGGCGCCGTCGTTGACCATCCGTTCCACAGGATCGATGGGGTACCGGGGCTTCATGAAGAATTCCCTGTCATTCCAGATGTCCTCACACACGGCGAGCCCGATCCGGTGATCTCTATAAGGGAAGGATGTGCATTCCGAGCCGGGCTCAAAGTACCTGGTCTCATCAAATACATCATAGGTGGGAAGAAGCCTCTTGTGCGCCCTATGGAGTATTTTTCCTCCCTCAAAGAGTACCGCCGAGTTATAGAGAGGGTTCCCTGCCTTTCCCGGGTTTCTATCCACATACCCGCATATCGCGCCGATCCCCGTGATGGATTGCACCAGGCCTTGCAGGGAGGCGAGGTTCGCCTCAACGAATTCGTTCTTCTCGAGGAGGTCTCGCGGGGGGTAGCCCGAGATGGCGAGCTCTGGGAAGACGATCAGATCACAGGAGAGATTCTTGGCCTTCTCAGCAGCATCCCTCATCTTATCGGTATTGGAGGAGAAGTCCCCGATGACCGGGTTGAGTTGGGCAAGGGCAATCCTCATGGTGTGAACCCTATAGCTCGAACGGCCAATCTCCGTCCCAGCAGTATAAGCATAAACTATCCTTTGGCATCTTCAGGGCCGCAACAAAGGCCTCCTGAGAATTGTAGTTGACCGAATCGGCGCCGATCTTATCGGCAACCCAGGCCTCCAGGGCCATAAGTTCTTCCTGGGTGGTGATATTTCCGTGGGGATAGTACTGCCTGGCTAAAAGCTCTTCATAGGTCCTGGTTGCGATGCCGAAATGACAGGGATACAGAAGTGGCGGGCAGGCGATTCGCACGTGAACCTCCTTTGCCCCGGCGTTCTTTAGATCCCTCACCTTTTCCTTGATCTGGGTCCCCCGAACAATGGAATCATCACAAAGCACGATCCGTTTTCCCTGAATTGCATATTCCAAAACCGAGAGTTTCTTCTTGGCCATTCTATCCCGGTCTTCCTGGGTGAGCTGGGTATAGCTCCGGTCTGCGTATCGGTTATAGAGAAAGACTTCCTGGTAGGGTAGGCCGGATCTCATGTGGTATCCGAGTGCATGGCCGATGCCCGACATAGGGACGGGCGCAACCAGATCGGCCTGGATGCCGCCGTTTTCGATATCCCTCTCAGCAAGGCTCTTTCCCAGGTTGTTCCTGGCCTCCTGAACCCAGAGCCCGTCGATCTTGCTGTCCATGCTGGCTGTGTAGGCCCATTCGAATGCACAGTGAGCCCTCCGTGGGCTCTTGAGCTGCTGCCTGGTCTCGAATCCCTTTGGGGTAATGAACACAATCTCTCCAGGTCTCACATCCCTGAACGGCTTTATCCCTATGTTCTGGATAGCCCGGGACTCAGAGCTCACGAGGTAGGCGCCCGATCCTTCCCCTAAGATAAGGGGTCTAAACCCATAGATATCCCTGGCTGCATAAATGCCCTCTCGGGTTAATACGAGGAGCGAATAAGCGCCTTTTATCCTTTCTGACAGCTTCGAGATCCCGGTCAGCACATTCTTCTCCTGCATGATGAGCTTGGAGATGATCTCGATATCCAGGCCGTGATAGAAGGCCTCTCCCCTGTCCTTCATCTCCTTGAGTAATTCCCCGTTGTTTATGATATTGCCGCTGAAGGCGACCGCGATCTCGCCCACTGCGCCTTGCCACATCATGGGTTGTCGCTCCTTGAGGCTTACGTGCCCGATACCCATGCGGCCCTTGAAGGTCTCAAGCTCATGAGAGGCAAAGGTGTTGCCCACCTGACCGTAGTGGGTGATCACGTGTATCCTGTTTCCATCATAGGTTGCGATGCCGCAGAATTGCTGGCCCCTGTGCTGGAGAAAGTCAAGGCCCCGGTAAATATCCTCAACACAGTCCGTATCACGCACAATGCCGAAGACGCCGCAGTTCTCACCCATAGCTTTCATCTGGGCTCACCTCCTGTTTTGGCTGAAGGCCCTACGATATCCTTATGGTAGGCCTGGAGCGATTTGACATACCCATGATCATGGTTGTAGGCCTCAATGCCTTTGGCAGCAGCCATGGCCGCTGCAAGGGTGGTGATGTAAGGGACCTTATATTTGACCGCGGATTTTCTAATATAGGAGTCATCGTGCTTGCTCAACTTCCCGCTGGGTGTATTGATGACCAGCTGGATCTCTTGGTTTTTTATGGCATCCACGATGTTCGGCCTGCCCTCGTGTAGTTTGAGGATGTGTTCTGACTCGATCCCATGTTCGGCAAGAAATCGATGTGTTCCCTCAGTAGCCTTGATCGTGAAACCGAGGGCCTTGAATCGCCTCGCAATCTCCGGGACGGATGATCTGTCCTTTCCCAGAACGGTAATCAACACACTTCCCGCTGATGGAAGCCGCTGTTGCGTGGCCTCTTCCGCCTTAAAGAAGGCCAGGCCGGGATTTACCGCAAGCCCGAGCACCTCACCGGTGGATCTCATCTCCGGGCCAAGGAGGGGATCGACCTCGGGGAACATGTTAAAGGGAAAGACCGCTTCCTTAACCCCGAAGTGAGGAATGATCCGTTGTTTCAGTCCAAGATCCGCGATTTTGGTCCCGAGCATGAGCTCGGTTGCCAGGCGGGCCATGGAGACATTGCATACCTTGGAGACAAGAGGCACGGTTCGCGATGCACGGGGATTGGCCTCAAGGATATAGACGGTATCGTTAGCGATAGCGTACTGTATGTTTAACAGGCCCACGACCTTGAGCTCTATGGCGATCTTCTCGGTGTATTCGTTAATGGTACGGATGTGTTTTTCAGGGATACTGATCGGGGGGATTATGCAGGCTGAATCACCGGAGTGCACTCCGGCGAGTTCAATATGCTCCATGATGGAGGGAACAAAGGCCTTTTGCCCATCGGACAGGGCATCCGCCTCAGCCTCAATCGCGTTTTCCAGGAATTTGTCGATGAGGATCGGCCGCTCAGGGGTAACACCCACGGCTGCTGCCACATAACGCCTGAGCATCTCCTCGTCATAGACGATCTCCATCCCTCTGCCCCCGAGCACATAGGAGGGCCGAACCATAAGGGGATAGCCTATTGTTTCGGCGATAGTGAGCGCCTCGTCCAGGGTGCTAGCCATGCCGGACTCAGGCTCCGGGATGCCCAGTTCGGCCATCCTGTTTCGAAATCGGTCCCTGTCTTCCGCCAGGTCAATACTCTCAGGAGAGGTGCCGAGTATCGTGACGCCAGCCTCGGCCAGCTCCCTCGCGATGTTGAGCGGGGTCTGTCCCCCGAATTGGACGATCACCCCCTCGGGTCGCTCCTTTTCGTATATGCTCAGCACATCCTCAACCGTGAGAGGCTCGAAGTAGAGCCTGTCGGAGGTATCGTAGTCCGTTGAGACCGTCTCCGGATTACAATTCACCATAATGGATCGATAGCCGAGATCCCGCAGCGCAAAGGCCGCATGAACGCAGGTGTAATCGAACTCAATCCCCTGGCCGATCCTGTTGGGGCCGCTTCCCAGGATCATGATCTTGGGACCTGCCTCCCCTTTCACCTTGTCGGGCGCGTTGTAAGTGGAGAAATAGTAAGCCGCGTTTTCGACACCACTGACCGGCACCGGCTCCCAGCCCTCAACTACGCCGAGCGAGGTACGCTTTTTGCGAATGTCTATCTCTGGGAGCCCGAGGATGCGCGCCAGGTAGCGGTCTGAAAATCCATCCCTCTTCGCCTGGATCAGCAGTTCATCAGGGAGCCCTGTGCCCTTACAGGCGAGGATCCTTTCCTCGAGCTCGACGAGCTCTTTCATCTGCTCGATAAACCAGCGCTTGATATAGGTCTTCTGGTAAAGCGCATCGATGGTTGCACCTTTTCTCAGCGCCTCGTACATGATGAACTGTCGTTCGCTGGAGGGCTCAGTCAAGAGGTCCATGAGCTCATCAAGGGATTTCTCGTGGAAATCCTTTGCAAACCCGAGCCCGTAGCGGCCGTTTTCAAGGGAGCGGATCGCCTTTTGGAAGGCCTCCTTGTACGTTTTTCCGATGCTCATCACCTCGCCGACGGCCCTCATCTGGGTGCCGAGCCTGTCGATGGCGCCCTCAAACTTCTCAAATGCCCACCTGGCAAACTTGACCACCACGTAATCTCCGGAGGGCGAATACTTATCCAGGGATCCCTCACGCCAGTACGGGATTTCGTCCAGGGTTATCCCGGCTGCAAGGAGTGTGGAGATGCGGGCTATGGGAAAGCCCGTGGCCTTTGAGGCAAGGGCCGAGGAGCGGGAGGTACGGGGATTGATCTCGATAACGACGAGGCGGTCTGAGTTGGGATCATGGGCGAACTGGATGTTGGTGCCGCCTATCACCTGAATCGCCTCTACGATTCTATAGGATAACTCCTGCATGCGCATCTGCAAACCGTGGTCTATGGTGAGCATGGGCGCCGTGCAAAAAGAGTCGCCGGTGTGGACACCCATGGCGTCCACGTTCTCGATGAAACACACGGTAATCATCTGGTTCTTGTGATCCCGTACCACCTCAAGCTCTAGTTCCTCCCAGCCGAGCACCGATTCCTCCACGAGCACCTGCCCGATGAGGCTCGCGGAAAGCCCACGGCTTGCCACGGTCCTGAGTTCTTCGACGTTATAGACGAGACCGCCGCCGGTTCCCCCCAGGGTATAGGCCGGCCTGATCACCACGGGATAGCCGAGCCCCTGTGCGATGCCCTCAGCCTCATCAACGCTATAGGCCGGTGCGCTTTTCGGTATATCGATGCCCAGACTCTCCATGGCGGACTTGAACTCGATCCGATCCTCTCCACGCTCAATGGCGTCCACTGCCACGCCGATGACCTGCACGCCATATCTCTCGAGCACCCCTTTCCTGTGTAACTCACAGGAGAGATTCAGCCCTGATTGACCCCCAAGGTTGGGGAGGATCGCATCGGGCCG
>CAYMFC010000067.1:0-9872 GCA_964389665.1 uncultured Desulfobacteraceae bacterium
TTTAACCTTAAGCGAAGCACTTGGGATTCATCTGAATGCCGATATGGTGGTTCTTTCCGCCTGTGTGACTGGGCTAGGCAGGGAGGTGGAAGGGGAAGGCGTTGTAAATTTTGCAAGGGCATTTCAGCAGGCGGGAGCTGAAAGTGTTGTGGTAAGCCTCTGGGAAGTGGCATCAGAACCGGCAGTGGAATATATGAAGATCTATTACAGTCAGTTGAAAGCCGGCAAAAACAGGGCCGAAGCCTTAAGACTCGCGCGAAATGAAATAAAGGCAAAATATCCGGATCCTTTTTACTGGGCGGTGTTCATATTGCACGGTGAGGGATGAGAAAAGCTTTTCAATCCATAACAAGCTCAAAAAAACCGTTCGGGCTGTTGTGCTGGCCATAAAATGCCTTGAGGACGAATATAGAGAAAGCTCTTTGATTACAGGCGTGCATTATGTAACCTTGCCAATAGGAAAGGCCCGGCCGCTTATGGAGATGGTGGGATATTGCGCCCGATTGAACATTTTTTCAGCCAGCACCGGCACTTCATTATCCACATAATCGGCGAGCTCCGTGGCCTTGATGTAGCCGGTCTTTCCCTTGTCCGCTTTCCTTTTAATCCTTCGGACAGAAGATAGGTGAATAGATCATGGCCCTGATACCCTTCTCGCGCTTCCTGCACCGATGTGGAGGCTGATAGAATCAACCGTCTGGTATTATGGGAGGTTAAGCCTCTACTGCTCCACCTCCCGGCTCACCGCGTCCGATAACCTGTCGAGATCCCCTCTACCTTGAGTCGTTCGACTTTGAGATTACGACCGAACGGCGCTTCAGGATTATAGGTACAATAAACGCTGAGCTGAGCATGGAGATGTCTTAGGTAACTTTTACGTGGTGATCTCCTACCAATCTCTTACCGCGCGGGGAGCTGTTATCCCTCCTGACTCTTCCTATAATAATGACCCCTTTCTCCACAGAGGAAATTTGGGCCTGCTGATCCAAGGAGCACCATGGTTTTTTTTCTTGTGGTGACTGGGTGTCGGTTGGAAAAAAAATTTTTATTGAAAGTTATTCTAATATGTAATATTTTATTCTGTAATAATTCATCCTTAAAAAATTACATGAAAACCAAACCATCCACTGAATACGTACTGCTGGGAGCTCTTTTCTCAGGCCCCAAACATGGTTACGAGATCATGCAATTTTTAGAAACCGCCCTGGAATCAACCTGGCAGGTGAGCACAAGTCAACTATATTTACTTTTAAAACGGCTTGAACATGTCGATCTCTTAGAATCCAATTTGGAAACGCAGGAAATGCGTCCTTCGAAACGCATTTTTTATCTGACCCCTAAGGGTAAAGAAGCCTTTTTGGAGTGGCTGAGAAGCCCGGTTGAACATATCCGTGATCTCCGCATCGAATTTCTCGCAAAACTCTTTTTTTTCCAACACCTTTCGCTGGAGGGAGGGGACGAACTGATAAAGGCCCAAATTACCTCTTTAAAAGATGCCAAAAAAAAGCTGCAGAACAGGAATGAAAGAGAATCTACGGCTTTTAACAGACTTGTTTTCGAAATGAAACTAATGACTGTTGAGAATTGGCAACAGTGGCTTCACAAAAAAGCAATGCCATTTATACAATTAGGTCGGGGACATGATTGATGTATACATCAGATCAGGCCAAAGGCGTACGAATTATGTAAATCTCAAAACCTCTTTATACAGTCGATACAGATACATGCACGTAGTGAGAGATTACAGAGGAAGTGAGAGAAAAGACTGAAACCGATTGTTTTCCTCTGTAAAAGGGTTAATGAAACTCATACAGGATCATATTTTTAATGCCAGTCGACAGTCACAACCCTTGTAAACGGAACTACCTGAGAATTTATTGGAAAAAGGCCTATGCCGGATCCGCGCATCTGATGAAGTGGGATCAGTTCTGCGACAGGAGCATATAGAAAATGATGATTTGGTTGCTGCTCAGCTTTGGCGGCATCACGGCCGGGATGCTCGGCGGTCTCCTGGGGATCGGAGGAGGGATTCTGATCATGCCTCTCCTGCGGTTTGCGATCGGTCTCGAACCGGCTTACGCTGCCGGAACATGCATTGTTGCTGTTTTTTTCACCACCCTGAGCGGTAGCTTGAAACATTTCAGGCTTGGGCATATTCATTTTCGATCAATTCTCCCGGTCATCATTTCAGGATTACTCTCTACTTTGATCTTCTCCTTACTTTTTTCCTGTCTTTCCAATAAAGATATTTGGCTCGATGTGGCCACTGGAGTCGTCTTTTCATTCGTAGCCTTGCGTATGATTTGGGAGGCAATCGCCGAATATTTGAAAAAGAGGCAGAGCGCCGATTCCGGCAAAAGAATCGAAGGTTCAATCTTGTCGAAGACAGTCATTGGGTCTGTAGCCGGCATATTGCCTGGTCTTTTGGGAATTGGAACCGGGGCTGTTCTGGTGCCGGCCTTTGCCTTTGCCTTGAATGCTCCGATTAAAATAGCTATTGGTTCCTCATTGGCCTGTTTCAGTCTTAATGCTTTCGCCAGTTCTCTATTGAAGTTGTCTCAAGGATTTGTTCAAATAAATATGCTTATGCCTCTGTGCCTCGGCACACTCATCGGTGCCCGAACGGGCGCAACATTGAACGGTAAGCTGAATTCACCCTTCTTAAAGGTACTCTTCGGTACGGCCTTTATTTACGTCACTTTCAAGTATCTTATGAGCTTTGAGGGGCTATAAAAATGTTAGGTCTACAAAGGATCCGACGAATCCCCGTGAGTCCTACAATCGCAAATTCAAACTACTTTGAGATTCCTTCACAAAGGCGATGAGAAACCCGTTAGACCGAAGGAGAGCAAAGCACGCAAATAATGTCCATCACATTGGTGCGGGTGGGGCCTGTCTTGATCAGATCGCCCAGGGATTCAAAAAACGAGTATGAATCATTTTCTGCCAGGAAAGTATGAGGATCAAGGCCTATACCTCGGGCTCTCCTGCAGGTCGTGCCGTCTACCATGGCGCCTGCTGCATCCGTGGGGCCATCGGTGCCGTCCGTACCGGCGCTGAACAGGGAGATTCCCTCCCACCCATCAATGGCCATGGCGCATGCCAGGGCCAGCTCCTGATTCCTCCCGCCCTTTCCCGTGCCATGAATGGTTACCGTGGTCTCCCCACCGGCCAGGATACATGCGGGGGGCGCTATGGGAACGCCCACCTGGTGGATTTCCTTTGCGACCGCCGCAAGCACTCTGGCTACCTCACGGGCCTCACCCTCGATTTGAGAGGACAGCACCAGGGTATGGTACCCCAGAGAAGCGGCCTTGTCTTGTGCTGCTAAGAGGCATTCCCTGTTATTCCCCACAATGAGGTTTTGAACCCGTGAAAAGACAGGATCCCCTCGCTTGGGGGTCTCCGGCACAAGACCCGCTATCCCTGCCCTGAAATGTTCCACCACCCCCTTCGGGAGCCGATCAACGAGATCGTACCTCTCGACTATCCCCAGGCAATCTCCGTAGGTGCTCTCATCAGGAACCATCGGACCTGAGGCAATGACATCCAGTTTATCGCCGACCACATCCGATAACAGCAGCGTGATCATCGTGGCCGGATACGCCTCTTTTGCCAGTTGCCCTCCCTTGGTGCGCGAGAGATGTTTCCGTATGGCATTCATCTCATCTATGGTCGCACCGCATTCCAGGAGGAGCCGGGTGCACGCTTGCTTCTCGTCAAGGGTAAAGGGAGGGATCGGGGCCGGCAGAAGCGCGCTTCCGCCTCCTGAAAAGGCACAGATAACCAGGTCCTGCTCCGTACATTCCCTGAGTTGGTTCAAGAGTTCCCCGGCTGCCCTCATACCTTCCTCATCTGGGATTGGGTGGCCTGCCTCTACCACAGAGGTCCGCTTCAGTGGCATACCGTATCCATACTTCACGATGATCAACCCACTGCTCAGCCGATCCCCGAGGATATCCTCAAGGGCCTTGGCCATGGGAGCGCTGCCCTTTCCAGCCCCGGCGAGGATAACCCTTCTGAATCGGTCCAGGCTATAGGAAACCTCTCCTACGAACAAGGTCTCATCCTCACGCCTCACGTACCGTCGAACAGCCCGCTCAGGATCAACAGCATCGAGTCCCGCCCTCAGGATCTCCTCCATGGACTTTCTCCTGTGTTCAATCATTGCCCCTCTCCTTTACCTCCGATACTGATTTTCAATGTTCCATTTCGGCTCAAAAAACAATCTCAGCTGGACGCGCTCAGAGACAATGGCTTTGCTGGTCATGGTTCTTTCCTTCGGACGGAGTAATGGCCCGCCCTGGCGCGACTTGTTGTAAATACACACATGCCCAGGTTATATTCTATAGCGGAAATCCTTACTGGAATACCCAATGCTATAGGTCTGGGCCAGGGAGCATTGGAGGAGTGGAGCATTGGAAACCATCGTAACGGATACCCCACGCACGGTCCATGGGAAAAGTTTTGGTGCGGCCTTTTCCTGAATTTCAAAACTCTTCCTTCAATTTGAGACCATTACTCCAACACTCCAGTACTCCATTCCTCCAACAATCCCATGATCTAAGGGCATACATCCGACCCCCCTCCAAGGGGCTCCAAGCAAAGCCACGTCCTCTGGGTGTCTATTCTTTGTTCAAGCAAGGCTTCGGGGCTGTCCGGTGTTATCCAGCACACTCTGCCAGAGGAGGCTCGCTGTGTCCACCTGCTTACGCTCCCTGACCGTGAGTAGGGTGGGCACATGGACAAAATGGCCATTCCATACCCCCACCACCATGCCTGTCCTGCCTGACATTGCCGCATGCACCGCATTCCCTGCCAGCTGGAAGCAGAGCACCGAGTCATCCGGGGTCGCCGGTGCACTGCGGATGATATAGGAGGGATCGAGGTACTTTACCGTTATGGGAATATCCTGGGTCCTAAAGGAACCCTCGATTGCCCTCTTCAGGAAAGGCCCGATATCCCCCAGCCTCTTGTTTCCCGACTCATCGAAACCCTCGGCAGGCACATGCTCCTGGCCCGCTCCCTCGGCAACCACGATCACCGCGTGAGCTTTCCTGATGATGCGCTCCTTGAGATAGGCGAAAACCCCCTCCAGGGAAAAGGGCGCTTCTGGTATAAGCACGAGGTTCACATCGCTTGAGGCGAGGGTTGCATAGGTAGCGATAAACCCCGATTCCCTGCCCATGAGCTTGACGATCGCCATCCCGTTCTCGACCCCCTTGGCCTCCATGTGAGCACCGGTGATGGGTGCCTGGCTCATGGCGACGGCCGTCTCAAACCCAAAGGTCCTTTCCGTGAAGCAGAGGTCATTATCGATCGTCTTGGGGATGCCGATCACGGAGATCGGGAGCCCTCGTTTCCGTATCTCCTCTCCAAGTGCCATGGCTCCCCTCTGGGTTCCATCCCCGCCGATGGTGAAGAGGATGTTGATCTTCATCGCCTCGAGAAAATCCACCATATGCGGCGGGCTCTGGGGGCCTCTCGATGTTCCGAGTATGGTTCCTCCGTCCTTGTGAATATCCTCAACCAGCTCAGGTGTGAGGATCATGGGTTTATGACGGTATGAGGCGATCAGGCCCTTGAACCCATAGCGCAGTCCGAATATCTCCCTGACCCCGTACCGATACCACAGGACCATGGTGATGGCCCTGATCACGTCATTGAGGCCGGGACAAATCCCGCCGCAGGTGACCATGGCGGCACGGGTCGCAGCCGGATCGAAGAAGAGCGTCTCCCTGGGGCCTGCCCTCTCCAAGTAGTCCGGCTCACCGCCTTTCTGCTTGATGCCCGAAAGCGTTGCATCAACGAGAATACCATCGGCATCATCGATGAAGACACCTGAATCAAGGGGGGAGGGAAAGGCTCCCTGACCTACCCTTTCAACCTTGAACTCGTTCACCGCCATATCCCCTCCTGAGAAAGAAACGTTAGAAAAAGCCAAAAGGTTTCTTTTTCAGCATATCCTCGGGAACTGCTCCCCGCTCAAAGGCTCGGGGAGCCTGTGATCCCCTGCTCGTTATTCAGGACCCAGCCGGAGAGATCATGAGAACGAGCCAGGTTATAGACAAAGGGACGAAATCCCACCCCTTGAACAATGCCCTCTATGTGCATGCATGCCCTGATTCTCTCCATTCCCTTTTGGGTATGCTTCGAGCTGATGGGATTAGCCTCCATCTTCGATCTCCATGCTCTCTATATCGAGCTCCCGTCCTTCCTTGATCTCCACATCCCCGCTCCCGCAGTGAGGGCAGATGATGAAGAAATCAGCAGGCATGCTCGCCGTACCGCAGGCGTTACATACAATGCGGAGGGCTATCCTCTCGATCACGAGCCGTGCCCCCTCGGCTATGGTACCCTCGCTGAGCACCTGGAAGGCGAACTCCAGGGCCTCGGGCACTACCCCGCTGAGCGTGCCGATCTTGAGGGTTACCGCCTTTACCCTCGCACCTTGGTAAGCACAAGCCTCCTGTGAGATGATCTCAAGGAGGCTTGTGGCAATCGAAAACTCATGCATGGTATCCATCGCTCCGAGCTTTGCGCCCTGAGCGCCTCCTCTGCGTGTGGTCAGAGGCGACGGCTCTGCCGGTCATAGTTTTTTTGAACGGAGTGATGGCCCTGCGACTTGTTAACGATACATAAATGCCGAGGTTATAGTTTATACCGGCAACCATTCTTAGTGCGCTCCATTTCTATAGGTCTGGGCCCCTGGCCGGGCAGGCAGGGAGTATTGGATGACTGGAGCAGTGGAAACCATCGTAGCTAATATTCTGTATAAAAGATCCACAGGAGACTGTGTTGGTTCGGCTTTTTCCTGGATTTCAAACCCTTCCTACAATCTCAGACCGTTACTCCATTACTCCATTACTCCGACAATCCCATGATCTGAGGGCACATGTTTGTCTCCTTTCCAGGGATCTCCACACAAAGCGACAGCCTCTGGGAGTGGATTCTTTACGTAAAGGGCATAAGGCAAAAAAGATATCCCCCTGTTCCCTGCAAAAAAAGACCTCTCCATGCTTTTGTACGCAAATATTTAAAAGCATAGCATGAATAGGTCCAGTCAAGCAATGCAGAGAAAGATAAAAAAACCACTCCCCCTCTTCGGGGAAGTGGTTTTCTGTGACCTACTCCCGTGACAGAAATATCAGGTCTATGGTTGATGCTATGAAGCCTTGTTTGCCGCCTTGGAAAATGGCCTCAGGTAGGCCCCCCAGTAACTCATGCCCACGAACACCCCGCCGCCGATGATATTTCCGATGGTCGCTGGAACCATGTTCTTCCACAGGAAACTGATCCAGTTGAGCGATGCCGGATCATAGGCAGCCGGTGCGGCAATCCCCGCCCAGTTGTGAAGAAATATCCCGGCGGGTATGAAGTACATGTTGGCAACCACGTGCTCAAAGCCGATCGCAACGAATGCCATGATAGGGAAGTAGATGGCGAAAATCTTGCCGATCGTCTGGCGAGCAGCCAGCGCCATCCACACGGCCAGACATACGAGCCAGTTGCAGCCTATGGCGCGGACCAGCACCTCTACGAAGCTAAGGTTTACCTTCAGGTACGCGATGCCCACCGCAGCAGCACCGAGAGCCCCGTTTCCTGTTTTCCACAGTCCTGAGAAGTACAGGATGAGCGCGAGCACGATGGATCCGACCAGATTGGCGATCCACACCACGGTCCACCTCACCGACATGGTGCTGAAGGTTATTTTCCCGGCCATGGCGCTGGAGAGCATGAGACTATTTCCTGTAAAGAGCTCGGCCCCTGCGATGACCACGAGCATCAGGCCTACGCTAAAGGCCGTGCCCGCGAGGAATTTCTGAAAGCCTATGCCCATCGTTTCGGCGAGGTCAAAGCTCACAGCGGTGGAAAGGAGCCCCCCAAAGCCGATGTACGCTCCGGCGAGTATGCCCAAGACAAACACGGTAACCCACGGGGAGGTGGTCTTGCCCACGCCCACGGTTGAGGCAACCGTTTCCGCTATCGTCTGGGGTGGTTTATCCTCCAAGGTAGCGGTCGGAAATTGCACTGACTGCATGATCTTCTCGAATCTGCCTAAGGCCTTTTTCTCTTCGGTCAGCTTTCTCCGAATTGCCCGCTGAACCGCCTCGGTGATCTCCTCAGGGGTGAACGGCTTTGGAACGTAGTCCATTGCGCCCCGCTTCATGGCCTCAGCTGCCCGGCCGACCGTTGGGTATCCGCTGATCATCACCACTGCGGAATCAGGCGTACGGCGGTCCAACTCCTCAATCACGTCCATGCCATCGAAGCCTGGCATCTTCCAGTCAACGAGGATCACCTCAAAAGACGAATCCCCTGCGAGTTTGAGTCCCTCGTTGGGACTGGCAGTGATCACCACATCGAACCCCTCACTCGTAAATATCCTGCGGCACGACTCCAGCACTATCTCTTCGTCGTCAATGATAAGCATCCTCTGTGTCATTATTTCACTCCCTTGCAACTCTAGAATTTAAGGATTCACCATAGGATATGGTTACCAGATTTCTGCGCTGAGCCTCTGCTCGAGCCATCGTTTCTGATCCGCTGTCAACTGACCGATCTGTCCCTCTATCCACTCGATGTCACCGGTAAGTATGGCCAGTTTCTCAGGACCGTTCAGATCATACTCCTCAAGCGCATCGGCCCCATGGTACAACAAATCGGCGATGAACTCGCTGTCGGATGAAGCTCGCTCGAGCACCTTGAGCATCTCTTTCTTGTGGATTACCTTTTGCTCTTCCGGCTCCTGTGAGGCTGCTATATCGAGCGCTGAGGCAACCGCCTTTAAGAGCTGATCCGGGGTAAACGGCTTCTCGAGGTAGTCCGCTGCGCCCATCTTCATTGCCTGAACAGATGATTCGATCGATGCATACCCGGTGATCATTATCACCGGGAGCGACGGCCTGGCGCGCTTCACATCCCTCAACACCCGCATGCCGCCGATATCGGGCATGCGAATATCGGTAAGCACGACGTCGTAGGTCTTCTTGATAGCCCGATCAATCCCCTCACGCCCGCTTAGGGTGACATCGACCTCGTAGTTCTCATCGGCGAGGATCTTGCTCACGCTGTCGAGCACAACCTGCTCGTCGTCAATGACGAGTGCCCTCTTCGTTTTCATGGTTTCCCTCCTTCCTGGGTTTCATTCGGCCTGTTTTTCGACCGGTAACCATATAAAAAACCTCGTGCCCTTTCCGACCTCGCTTTGAACCCGAATCGTGCCTCCATGTCTTTGTACAATCCCAAAGGAAACGGCGAGACCAAGTCCGGTGCCCTGACCCACGTCTTTTGTGGTGAAAAACGGATCGAACAGCTTGTCGAGATTCTCCGGCGGTATACCGCAACCGTTATCAGCTATGGTAATCTCCACACCCTTCTGGCCGGAGTCACTCGCGGATAATCCGGTAGCCGTATAGATGTTGATATTGTCGCCGGGTTCAGTTGCATCGAGGGCGTTGAAAATCATGTTGAGCAATACGCTCTGCATTTGATTCCTGTCCAGGGTAACCATGGGCAGGTTTTCCCCTGGATCAAACTTTAAGCCAACCCCTTTCACGAGCGCCTGATTTTCCATAATAGCGATGGTGGAGCGCACCAGCTTGTTGACATCGGTCGGCTCGCGGTCAAGCCTCGTCTGCCTGGAAAAATCAAGCAAACCCTTCACGATCTTTCTGACTCGCTCCGTGGACTCGACTATGGTCGTCAGATCGGAGCGGATGTCATCTGCCAGGTCTTTTCGCCGCAACAGCATGTGCGTAAACGCCAATACCCCCGTGAGTGGATTATTGATCTCGTGAGCCACACCTGCCGCAAGCCTTCCGACACTTGCCTGCTTCTCGGACTGGAGCAGCCGGTTCTCACTCTCTGCC
>CAYMFC010000068.1:0-9695 GCA_964389665.1 uncultured Desulfobacteraceae bacterium
AAGTGGCGGATAGTCGGGTTGCGGCACTTTCCGACATGTATAAGCCAAAAAAAACCACGTATGCGGCTATCGAGTTGATTGATTTTATGGGACTGACCGAAGGGTCTGCCAAGGAAGGGCTTTTTTCCGATTCATCTATGGGGCTAATCAAAAATACCCATGCTCTGGCTATCGTGGTGCGTCATTTCCGCGACGAGCAGATGGGAAGTCCAACACCTCTTAGCGATATCCAGAAGATAGACGAGGAGTTATTGATCTCTGATTTAATCATTGCCGAGAATAGACTGGAACGGATAGAAAAGGCCTACAGGCAGGGTAAAAGGACAAATCTTCTCGAAATCGAAGAAAAGGCGCTCCGCAGGATTGGAGAACATGTAAACAATAATAGGCCGATTCGAGAGCTGGAGATGGAGGAAGAGCATGAAAGAATACTGCGCGGATTCCGGTTTCTTACGCAGAAACCGGCTATCATTGTGCTGAATTCCGAAGAAAGCAATTTCGGGAAGAATCAGGGCCTGTTAGAAGAGATCGGAAAAAGCCACAAGGCTATAGAATTTGCAGGAAAATTTGAGATGGAATTGTCCCAGTTAAACGATCAGAAGGACATAGGTCTTTTCATGGCGGATATGGGCATCAAGGAATCTGCCAGGGATCGGTTATGTCGGGCCGCCTATGAGCTTTTGGGATATAGTAGCTTTTTTACTGTGGGCTCCGATGAGGTCCGCGCATGGAGTATACAGCGTGGCGAGACTGCGGCAGCGGCTGCTGGCAGCATTCATACGGATCTGGCCCGGGGTTTTATCAGGGCCGAATGCATCTCCTATTCTGATCTGATAGCGTGCGGATCTGAAAGGGCGGTAAGCGCAAAGGGATTGCTCAGGCTGGAAGGGAAGAATTATAGTGTGCAGGATGGAGACATCCTGAATATCAGATATAATGTCTGAAAATCCAGGATAGTGGCTGGTGATGGAATCACGAGGGAAGATCTGGCACATCCATGATGAGCCGCCCAAGGCTGCATGGCTTGCTCAAAAGCTGGGGGTATCGAGGCTTACGGCTACCCTGCTGTGCAACCGGGATATCGCGAGCCCGGATTCAGCGGAATCATTCCTCTCTCCCAGGCTTGCTAACCTGAGGGATCCATTCCTCCTCAAGGATATGGACAAGGCCGTGGAGCTGATAGCCGATGGTATTGCTGCGGGCAAGAGGATTACGATCTACGGTGATTACGATGCCGATGGAATCACAGCTACAGCACTGCTGGTGGATTTCTTCTCAAAACTAAAAGCCCCGGTTTCCTTCTACATTCCCCATAGGCTTGATGAGGGCTACGGTTTGAATGAAACGGCGGTCAAGGGTATAGCGGAAGGAGGCACGGAGATCCTGATTACCGTAGACTGCGGGATCAGTTCCTCTTTGGAGATAGCCATGGCTCAAGGCCTGGGGCTGGAGGTAGTGGTCACGGACCACCATCAGATCCCCGGTGATTTTCAACCTATCTGCCCCACGATCAATCCCCTGAGGCCTGATTCCGCATTCCCCTTCAGGGATCTAGCCGGTGTGGGGCTGGCCTTCTATCTGGCCATAGCCATACGGTCACACCTGCGGGATAGGGGGTTTTTTAACAACGGCCCTGAGCCGGATTTGAGGACCTACCTTGATCTCGTTGCCCTTGGCACCGTGGCAGACATCGTGCCCCTGGTGGGAGAGAACAGGATCTTCGTGAAAAGCGGGCTCGCGGTCTTGATGGAGGGTGCCAGGCCGGGCATCAATGCCCTGCGTGAGGTATCGGGCATACGCGCGGGCCAGGTGATCACGACCGATGACATCGCCTTCAGGCTGGCACCCAGGCTCAATGCCCTGGGGAGATTAGGGCCGGCAAGCTCAGCAGTGAGGATGCTCACCACGGGGAGTGCAGCAGAGGCCGAATCCATCGCCAAACGGATGGACTATCTCAACGCCCAGCGCCAGGCAATAGAGAGCAGGATTACCCTGGAGAGCTTTGAGAAGATAGAGAGGATGGAGGATCTTGATACGCGTCGGACCTTTGTGCTTTATGACCGGAAATGGCACCGGGGTGTGGTGGGCATCGTGGCATCGAAGATTGTTGAGCAGTACTATCGCCCAACCCTGATCCTCGGCTTGGAGGGGGAGCTCCTCAAGGGATCAGGGCGGAGCATAGAGGGATTTAACCTCTATGAAGCCCTCTGCGATTTGAGCGATCTTCTGGATCACTTCGGCGGCCACTACTACGCAGCGGGCCTGAGCCTCCATGTGGGGAAGGCGCAGGAGTTTATGGAGAGGTTCGAGGAGATTGCGAGGAACAGGCTCGATCAGGATTCTTTGATACCGAGGGTGGAAGTGGATGCCCTGTTGGATTTGGATGCGGTTACCCATCAGCTTCTTAAAGAGCTCGAGCTGTTCATGCCTTGCGGCTATGCGAACCCCCAGCCCCTGTTCTGCTCGAGGCCAGTAGAGGTTATTTCCTCCAGGGTGGTTGGGGAGAGCCATTTACGGCTGAAGGTGAGGCAGGGGGGGGTCAGCTTTGATTGCATTGCGTTCCGTAAGGCACCGCTGCATCCGCTCGATGGAAAGTCGGTGGAAGTCCTCTTTCACGTAGGGACCAATACGTGGCAGGGAATAGAGTCCATTCAGTTGACGGTCGTTGATATGAAGGTGCGTTGATGAACGCGCCCGCCCTGCGGGGCTTTTGGCGGAATGCTGAGCGCCTCCGGACAACCCTCTAGGCGTCGGTAAACAGCCTGGCCGCCTCTTCGATATCCTCCGGCGAGAAGATGAACAGGGATTTCTCCTCACCGGGAATAGCTGATCCGTACACGTAGTTGATATTGATCCCCTCCGTGCCGAACTTCTCCGCCATGGCTGCGAGGGTGCCGGGCTTGTTATCGATCAGGAGGGCAATTACCGGCATCACGTCGAAGATATACTCGCCCTTAGCCAGGAGATCAACCGCCTTATCCGTCTGATCAACCAGGAGCCTGATGAGCGCAAACTCCGCCGAATCCTTTCTCATGGATCCGTAGCTGGCAGCAGGAGCGATCCTCTTGAGCGACTTTCCCCTGGCCCTGAAAAGCTCCTGCACATACTGCGATGCATCCTGGATGGTGAGGGCATCGATATTGATTCCCGCCTGGAATAGGGCCTTAGAGAGCTTTCCCAATTCCCCCGGAACATTCTTCAGAAACAGTGATATCTCCGTTCTTACCATGTTCCAGCCTTAATCTAGTATCTAAAGATTTCTACCACTAAACCCATCATTCCGTTACTCTATTGATCCGATACTCCAATTGGGGCGAAGCCCTGATCTTATCTCTCTCCCATGTAGCCCTTCATATATTTAAAGAACTCAGAGTCAGTCGAGAGGACCAGGGTGCTCTCCTTATCCAGGGTTTCCTTGTAGATATCGAGCGTGTTCACGAATGAGTAAAAATCGGGATCTGCCCCGTAGGCCTGGGCATAGATCTTGGTGGCCTCGGCATCCGCCTTTCCCTTTATCTCCTGGGCCGTTCTGTATGCCTCGGATGTGATCCTTTTCATCTCCCTCTCCTTATCGCCCTCTATCTTCCTCGCTTCTCCCTGGCCTTCGGATCGAAATTTCTCCGCGATCTGCTTTCTCTCTGCAATCATCCTGCCATAGACCGATCGCTGCACCTCTTCGACGTAATTGAGCCTTTTTATCTTCACATCCACCAGCTCGATGCCGAATTCGGCGAGCTTTGGTTGGGCCTGTTCCATGATGCCCTTGGTAATTTTTGCCCTCCCAACCTTGACCTCCTTCAGGGGACTTATCTCCTTAACCTTGTCTATCCCCTCCTCAAAGGTGTCCAGTTCCCTGTTGGTCATTCTCACGGTTTCAATTAAAGGAAAGGAGGTGATGAAGTTCCTCACCGCGGGATCAATGATGTCGTCAAGCCTGCCCATGCCGGCGTACACATTGTTGACCGTCTCAAAGAACTCGAGAGGATCAACGATCTTCCACCGTGCAAAGGTATCCACCGATATAAAGGTCTTGTCCAGGGTGGGGATCTGTCCGGGATCACCGTCCCACGCAAGGAGATTTTTCGGAAAATAGTTCGCCTGTTGAATAATGGGAACCTTGAAGTACAGACCGGGATCGGTCTTCGGTTTTCCGATCGCCTTGCCGAACTGGGTAACGACTACCTGCTCGGTTTCATCCACCACATACACCGCCCCCAGAAGGAAAAAGATGATGATAATAACTACACCAAAAATTACTCCCTTTCTCATTTCTCAGCTCCCTTCTCTTTCCCTAGATTGAGCAGCGGGAGGAGGTTTTTTTGATCTGCATCGATGATAAACTTATCTCCCAACCTCGGGAAAAGATCCTTCAAGGTCTCAAGATATATCCGTCTCCTGGTGACATCCTTTGCCTTTGAATACTCGGCATAGAGCGCGAGAAACCTGGCTGCATCACCTTTGGCCCTGTTAACTCTGTCAAGGGCGTAGCCCTCTGCGGACTTGATAGTCTTCTCTGCATTACCTTTGGCTGCGGGTATGGCCTTATTGTACTCCTCCCTGGCCTGGTAGATTATCCTCTCCTTTTCCTGACCCGCCTGATTCACCTCGTTAAAGGATGGCTGAACCGGTTCGGGGACATTGGTCCTCTTCATCTCGATGGTGACCACATTCAGCCCTGTTTCCGCCTCGTCCAGTTCCTTCTGGAGGAACACTTTCGCCTGGTCGGCGATCTCTTCCCGCTTGCTGATGACCTCATTGATGCTCCTGTCTCCCACTACCAGTCTCATGGAGGACTCAGCCAAGTCCCTCAAGGTACCTGTTATATCCCTCACCTTAAAGAGATACTTGTAAGGATCCTTGATCCGGTACTGGACGATCCAGGGAACCACCGCCACATTGAGATCACCGGTGAGCATGAGGGCTTCATCGAGGTAGGTGCTATCCCTGGCATACTGGGTGCGCACATCCGCCCTTACAGTTCTGAGTCCGAATTCCTCTTTTTTGATAAGCAGTACCGGTACCTTGGTGACCTTCTCGATACCCCTGGGGAGTTTGAAACTGAGTCCAGGAGAGGTGGTCCTCACATGTCTGCCGAACCTCTGTACCACGCCGACCTCATTGACCCCGACGGTATAGATGGATGAGGATGCCACGATGAGGATCACCACGATCAAGACGATGATCCCGAGCCCGGGGAATTTGCCCCGTAAGCCCTTGAACCTCGCAAAGACCTCATCCATCTGCGGCGGAGCACCGCCACCCGCGCCCTTCTGTTTCTTTTTAAGCTCATCCCAATCCCACGGCATTTCCTGTACCTCCTTTGATGTACTATAGAAAGGTTAATAGAAAAAAGTAGTTGTGTCAAGGGGTAAAATGGACGACATTTATAATAAAAAGGCGATATTCTTATAAGTATAGGTATGGAGATGAGCAGGGGTTCAAGACCACTCCACAGGAAACATCGCGGAGAGCTCACCCACATACGGGATGTGGTGGAGGCTATCTTCGCTTTACCCAACTACCCCGTAGACCTCGAGGATGTGAAGATCTGGAAGATCTGGGATGGGGCTGTTGGAGCTGAAATAGCGAGTCATGCCCGGCCCTCATCGATAAAAAAAGGGGTTCTGGTGGTCAAGGTTTCAGACAGCGTATGGCTCCAGGAGTTGGAGTTCAGGGCCCATGAGATCATAGAGAGGATCAATAGCGCCCTTCAACGGGAAGCGATAAAGAAGATCCGGTTCCGGGTTGGCGAGCCAAAGGGAACGGCGGGTGAGTAGCAAGGAGCGAGAGGATCAGGGACGGGCTACCGAATCGAGAACCGGCCCTGTCCAAAGATGGGAGGGAGGATCGTGAGGCCGGATTTCCCCCCGAGCCTGCCTTCGATCATAGCGAGCTTGGCATAAGAGGCTGGATCCGGGTAGATGACCTGGAGCCTCTTGGGCTCTAGATCCTGAGATCTCATCCTGGAGAAGACCTCGGTCAGGCGATTCGCCGGGTAAATCAAAGCCAGTTTGCCGCCTGATCTGAGGAGCGTCTTGGCGGCGGCAAGGATATCGAGGAGGCTCATCGCTATCTCATGCCTGGCAAGTGCCTTGCACGGATCGGGGTTTATCCTGCCGCTCCTTTTCTTTCTATACGGTGGATTGCACACCACGACATCGGCGCATCGGGAAGCCAAGGGCAGGGCCCTTAGATCGCCTAATAGAATTGCGATACACTCCTCAAGCCCGTTGAGTATGGCATTCCTTTTCGCCTGGGACGCGAGTTCCTCCTGGAGTTCGAGACCGACGATAGATCCGGCCCTCCCTTTTTTGGCCAGGAGAAGCGAGATAATCCCGCAGCCAGCACCGAGATCAACCACCACATCTCCGGGCATTATTGAGATAAAGTCCGCCAAAAGCATGGCATCGATCGAAAATCGGTACCCATGCCTGGATTGGATGATCTTCAACTGCCCGTCGAGGACGGCATCTATCTGTTCATCTTCTGTAAGGAGCATAGTCTTCACTGTCCTCTCGTATTCTCAGCAGACGGCAGTTTGTAGGGAATGATCTCCCGGGGATCGATCTTATTGAACACGAGCCCGCTTATGATCTTGGGATAAAAATAGGTGGATTTTCGTGGCATGAGCAGGGAGTTTCCGGTCACCTCAAGGATCTGCTCTATTTTCGTGGGATTCACGAGGAATACCATCTGAGATTCTCCGGAGAGAACCGATGATAGAGCGCTGTTGGTGTTGCTCTCGTAGCGGATGATCTTCTCATCATCGAGGGCCTCTCTCCTGATGCCGAGAATGCGCTGGAATATGAGGCGAGAGAGAACCAGGACGTCGACCTTTTTAAGGGAGGGATGCACATCGTCTCCTATCTCTTTGATGGCCTCGGGCTTCAGGCAGAGCAGGTGAAAGTCCTCTGATCCGGTATGGTAGAACCCGATACAGGACCCCTTTCGGCCGTACTCAGAGAGCCGAGAGGATAGAGAGCTAGCAAGCCCTTCAGGGTTAGCCGTATCCAAGGGAAAGGAGTGTACATTAAAATAGGTACGGGCAGAGGCGAGGAATTCCCTCATCTTGAAATCAGGGTATGATCGGTACAAGCGGTGCGTGGGCAGGATCGTGAGCCCCTTGTCGGCGATATTGCTGAGATACATCATAACATACTCGTATGACCTGTTTGGGCTATGAGCTCCGAACCTGGCCCTCATCAGGTTACGGTAATTCCGTGCCGTCTCATAGCGATGATGGCCGTCAGCAATGATAATGGACTTTGACGCCAACCTGAAGGAGATATCCGCCAGCACCGATTTGCTCGTGACCTGCCACATCCGGTAGCGATACCCGTTGGTATCCTTAAAGGAGACCATAGGGGGGAGATCCTTCATGTCCCCGAATGCGGATAATATCTCGTTGCCCTCGTCCTGGTAAAGCCCGAATACAGGGCTCATCTGTGCATTGCATGCGCGCATCAGCTTGAGCCGGTCTTCACGGTGAAACGTGAACGTTTTCTCATGGGCAAGGATTACCGGCGAGTCGGGCTCCTCAATCCTGACCACAGCGATAAACCCCCAGCGGGTCCTCGTTTCCCGTGTTTCCGGAGACTCATAGGTGATGGAGATGAGGTAGATTGAGGGGGCAGGATCCCTCACAAGGATATCCTCTGCCTCCCATCGCTTGAAGAGATCCGCTGCCCTGGTGTACCGGTTGTCCCAATCCGAATCCCCTATCTTCATCTTTCCCAGGATAAGCCTGACGACGTTATAAGGGTCTTTTTCGTAATAGTCATCCTGCTCCTTGTCCGAGATTACATCATAGGGAGGAGCTATCACCGTCTCTAGATTCGATATCTTCTTAAAATTATAGGTTACCGCTCTGAATGGAGCCACTGTTGCCATCGATCAATTCTCCTTCGAGAGAAAGGATTCATCCGAATAAGATGTTGTTCATTTCATCATAGGATTGATAGGGCCTTTTGGGGGCATTTCGCTTCCCATTTCACGGTTTTTATTCTATAAGGAATAGAATTTTTTGCAAACTTCTTTAGCAGAAAAGGGCGTGAGATGCGAGATAAAAGCAGATATGACCTGGTTATAGAGGGCGGCACCCTGCTTACCATGGTTGAGGACCAAGAGCCCATCCAAGAAGCCAGGGTCATGATTTCCGGTGATACGATAGAGGGTGTTGCCACTCGTCATACGGGCCAAGTGCCTGAAACTAAGGAGATAATCAATGCTGAGGATACCATTATCCTGCCAGGCCTGATCAATAGCCATTCTCACTCCCCCATGACGATATTCAGGGGTTTGGCCGACGATCTTCCCCTCAAGCAATGGTTATTCGAGTATATCTTTCCGGCAGAGGCACAATACATACATCCCGATACCGTGTATTGGGCATCTCTGCTGGCCTGTGCGGAGATGATCGCATCGGGAACTACCACCATCGTGGATGGCTATTTCTTGGCCGATGAGATAATCAAGGCATTCCATAAGGCGGGAGTGCGCGCCCTCGTGGCGCAGGGAGTTATTGATCTTCCTGCACCGGGTGTACCCGATCCTGGTAAAAATATCGATGTCGCCCTGGGCTTTATGGAGCGATGGAAGGGTTTTTCCGATCTTATATTCCCCGGCCTCTTCTGTCACAGCCCCCTCACCTGCTCGGAGGAGACCCTGAGGAATTCCTGGGACATATCACAGAGATTCGGCATACCCCTGCAGATACACCTCTCTGAGACCAAAGAAGAGGTCGCCGAAATAGAGAGAAGAACCGGATCGAGGCCGGCCTTTTATCTCGATGATCTCGGCATTTTGGGGAATGGTCTGGTTGCTGCCCATGGGATTCACCTGAACGAGGAGGAGATAGGGCTCTTGGCAGACCGAGGCGTAAAGGTTGCCCACTGCCCCGAGAGCAGCATGAAGCTCGCCACCGGTATCGCATCAGTCGATACTATGCTGGAGAAGGGGATTACCGTAGGTCTTGGAACAGATGGCTGTGCCTCTAATAATAATCTTGACCTCTTTGCCGAGATGGATACAGCAGCGAAACTGGGCAAATACGCCAAGCTCAATCCTACCGTCCTTGATGCAAGAACGGTACTGGCTATGGCCACCCGCGGAGGTGCCGAGCTTATCGGCCTTAAGGATGCCGTGGGAACCATAGAGGCGGGAAAGAAGGCCGATATCATTATCGTGGATGAAGATACCCCCCATATGGTACCCCTGTATCATCCCTTCTCACAGATTGTGTATTCGGCAACCGGCGGGGATGTGCGAGATGTGATCGTAAACGGCACAATCCTGTATAAGGATAGACAATTCACGGCCCTTGACGTAGATGAGGTTAAGGGCCAGGTGAGAAGGATTGCCCGGATGATACGGTCCGATGAGAGGCCCCCAGTGTAATCCCTTCATGACCGGCTCACCATTCTATTCCCATTCTGTCCAGCTCAGTGTTCTTTTCTGGGAAAGGTGAATCCGAGACATCGCAGGGTGGCGTTTTTCCCTGAGATTGCCGCCTTGTTCAGAGCAAAGCCGGATGTGTTCGCGCAGTGACAGGCATAGTGTTGCATTGATACCCTGCACGATGCAAAAAAATTCACAAAATTCAATATTGACTGAAACTAGTATAATCATTATCATTAATCATCCTTTTTATTGTAAGGGTATTGGGGAAGGGTGAGGTTGAGATGAAACAATTTATA
>CAYMFC010000069.1:0-9677 GCA_964389665.1 uncultured Desulfobacteraceae bacterium
GGGCCATGAGCAGGGTCGAATGGCTCCTCGCAATGACATGATTGCAATTTGGTATCACCCCTCAGGCGTAAAAAGGGCAGGGATGATTGATCTTTTCTTTGCCGCCGGCCCCGGTTACATAGACTATACTCTTTAACGGGGCAAGGACGGCGGCAAAGAAAGATCTGGCCAGGTCCTCCTTTAGAGGAAGAGCCTATGCGAAGCGTGAAGTTTCCCCCTTTTCTGTTCCGTGTCCGCCATCGCAAGCTCAGGAGGGGCAGGCGGATCTCAGCAGAAAAGGGGGAAAACATATTCCTCCGTGCTCTCTGCGCCTCGAGTCCACACAGGTATCTGCGGGGACGGGCGGTCAGGAGCTCACCACATCATAATAAACTGAAGATCCCCACGCCGTATTTTGAACATGAGGTTAAAGGGCTCGCTCGCAGGCTGGCCGTCGACTATCAATGTTGCGTCGTTCACCTTAAAGAATAGATTCACATCCTCGGGCACTACGATCTCCATCGGATCTTCAGGTATGTCGCCTTCTATCTTAAAATTCTCTATTAGCCTTGCCCATTCGAACTCAAACATCAGCTCCAACTCTTCCCCCCATTCTGTAAGAGCAGCGGCATATATTTTCCCCATTTCCGAACCCTGTACGCCCCCCGTAAGCTTAGCGGTGTAAAGGTAGCGACCGAAGGGGGTAATGATCAGGGTCTCTCTGCCTGATGCCTCCACCAATGTGTCGAGGACGGAGACCTCACCCAGGCCGGGCAATGATACCGGCAAACCTTGATCCTGCCCAAAAGCAAAGTAGAGGCCCTCGATATCGCCTTCATAATGGTATACAAAGGCAAAGGAACTGAGAGGCAGGGCAAAAAGGAGAACGGAGACGATCAAGGCAACGGTGAGAATCTTGTTGGTGTGGAAAAGCTTTTTCATTTTGACCTCCTTATTATTAATGATCGGTAAGTTTTTCAGTCCAGTTCATGTGTTGCAATAATTATGCAAATTTATTCATCCTGATAAACAACATCTTGAAATCACTAAAAAATTTACTATCTTTTCCTTGCGATCCGCCGGCTTCTGAGCCGGCGTTTGACGCCCCGAGATTCTCAATTCATCGGCGAAAGACGCCGGCTCAAAAGCCTTGGCAGGCATTGCAGGGAGCAAAAAAGTCACCGATTCCCGGGAAGCGGGGCCTGCCTTGAAACGGCTGAAATCCTCTGTCCATGCGGCCTACGGCGGTCCAAAAGAAGATGGAGGGCTCTCCTCCGAGGCGCGAGGTCCATCCGCTGCACCACCCACTGTGCCATGGTTCCCCATCGCTGTGTGAGCCGACAAAAATGTGGGCTCCCTACAACATTGTTGTCTGTCGCTTCCCCACTTTGATTCACCTACCTGTCCGAATACCCCTCTATGCCCATAGAAATGGGCATTTCAGAGAGATACCCCTGATCTTTTCTTCGCAAAGGCGATAGATGACACAGTATTGGCATGCCTTTTGCCGATATTAAAAAAGGAATCGGTGTATGCAAGGTCAGGAGCGCGAATGAAGACACACAGGTCGCAAAATCGAGTGGGTGCAAGACATTTTATCTATTAGGGTTGAAGGTGAGGTGAAAAATGGAATACATAAAGAGACTATTAAAGGCAATCGAGGAGAGGGATTTATATCCAAATTCAAAGACCATAGAAGATGTCCCTTACCCTGAGCTTGTCATTGAAGGCAAGAACTACCTATGTCTTTGTTCAAATAACTATTTTGGGCTTTCTGTTCATCCCGAGGTAAAGAAGGCGGCCATCAAGGGGGTGGAACGATACGGGATAGGCACGTGCGACTCAAGATTGATTGCCGGAAATTTGCAGCTCCTGGAGGATTTGGAAAAGGCCATAGCAGATTTCAAGCATGCGCAGGCGGCAATGGTATTCGCAACCGGTTTCATGGCCAATATCGGCGTAATACCCGGGATCATCGACAGTTTTGATATCTACAATTTCCCGTCCATTCAGAATGGCAATAACCTTCTTATCACCGATCTGCTCAATCATCAAAGCGTCGTTACCGGCTGCAGATTGAGCAGATCACCCACAAAGACCTATTTGCATAGGGACATGAATCACTTAGAAAAGATCCTTAAACAGAATAAGGATAAGCGGAAACTCATCATTACCGACGGCATATTCAGCATGGATGGAGACCTGGCCCCTTTGCCTGAAATACTGGAATTGGCCGAGATCTATCATGCCATGGTAATGGTAGATGATGCTCACGCTACCGGTGTAATGGGCAAGAATGGAAGGGGCACGCCGGAGCATTTCGGAGTGGAGGGAAAGGTGGACATCGTGATGGGAACCCTTAGCAAAGCTATAGGGGCACTGGGAGGATATATCACCGCTCCACCGGAAGTCATCAAGTTCTTAAAGGCAAGGGCGGACTCGTATATATACTCTTCATCCCTCCCGCCAGAGCAGGCGTGTGGAGTAATGGCCGCTTTAAAGATCATTCAGGAAAACCCCGAGATAAGAGAATCCCTATGGAAAAATGTACGTCGCTTAAAGGATGGTCTCCACGAGATAGGGTTCGACACCATGAACAGCGAGACCCACATCCTCCCGGTTTTCATAGGCGATGAGAGAAAATGCATAAAGGCGTCGAGATTGCTTTTTGATAAGGGAATTATTGCTCCTTCCATAATATGGCCGGTGGTAACAAAGGGAAAGGCCAGGATTAGAGTCAGCGTTATGTCTTCCCACACTGAATCGCAGATCGACCGAGCTTTAGAGGCCTTCCGCGAAATAGGCAAAGAGATAGGGGTTATTTGAACGTGAATCTCTGGGCTATTATCTCATTATTGATAGCTCTTATTAATATCACTCTAGGCCTTTATGTCCTCAGTAAAGGACCGACGAGGGGTTTAAATAGGGTTTTTTCCCTTTTTGTGTTCTCACTGGCGCTATGGGGCATTTCGGAGTTCGGACACAGAGCTGCACATACCCATGAGATTGCGGCTATCTGGATAAAACTGGGAGGGTTTGGATGGTGTTTTATGGCAAGTCTCTACTTGCATTTTACCTTGATCCTCACAAAACACGAATCTTTGCTGAAAAAGGAGTTTACCTATGGTGCCTTGTATCTGCCGCCTGTCGTATTTTTATGCCTATTCCTGTTCACTGATCTCATCTATGAACAACGAGCGGTGTTTACACGGTGGGGATATACTGCGCAACCGGGAACCCTTTCCTGGACATTCGTTCTCTACTATACTCTGATCTACATCCTGACGGTCTTTTACCTCGCCAAAGCTCAAAGAAAAGGCTCGGCTTTAGATAAGAAACAAGCGAAATCTATGCTCGCCGGCACAACCGTTTTTTTAGTAAGCGGCACAACGTCAAATATGACGTTTCCCCTGTTTGATATTGAGCTTCCTGAGATAGGATCCTGGTTAAGCATAATATTGACGCTCTTTACTGCCTATGCTATCTTACGGTATAAACTATTCATTATTGTCCCTAAACTCGAAGAGATCGAACAAACCGAACAAAAATATAGTCTGGAAGAAGGCCTCAAGTATATTATCAAGGAGAAAAAGGCAGATAAAAGCTATGAAATCTTCAAAGATCAGCTCATGCATGGCAGATTCGGACTATGCCTCAGCAAATTTCATCCTAAAAAAGTAAGGGATACCTATGGATTGGAGCGCACTCCTATTGTATGGGTGACGTTTAGAGAGAGCGAGAATACGGTTTCTCCCAGAGATATGGCTGCAATGGAATCAGTAGTCTTTGATTTTTTGGGCAAAGCAGAGAAACCCGTGATTTTTATTGATTGTCTGAATGAGATACGATTGGTGAATGGCATTGATAAGACAGTACATTGGTTACGCAGGATAGCGAGCATATGCAAAGATAAAGATTGTATTCTCCTGCTCTCGGTTAATCCTGACCTATGGCAGGAGAAAGAGTTGGCCGTGATTGAGAGAGGGATAGAAGAAGAGGAGTAAGATGAATGGTATGATGTTTTTTCTATCCACTGCGGGAATAGGCTCCCTATCTCTCATTCTTTTCACCTACTACGCTTTAAGGCTCACTCGTATTTCAAGAGAGGTACTCTATCTAAAGCTTTTCGCACTAAGTGGTTTTACCTTCTTCCTCACTGTCATCCTTTTTGCCATCGATGTTTTTTTCTCCGTACCTCCTATACGCTTTGTCGCGTTATGTGTATGGATCATAGCGCTTTCCATACTCGTTGTTGCGCTAATAAATCGCGGAATTACTATCCAAAAGGCGTATCGGATTCCTTTTGTAAAAACCTACCTTATACTTATCCCTGAAAGGTTTCTGTTTTTTGGGGTAACGATGCTCTTGTTTATCGGCTTACCCTTTCATGTGGTAGGCACATTTTGGAGCAGGGGAGGAACTCATTGGGTCGGTGCACTCAACGGGAGTATTTGGGCACTGAGCTTTTCAAGTCTTGCGTTCGGCGGATGGATATTTTACCGGAACCTAAGAAGACGTGCGGAGGTAGTAGAAGAAATCGAAGTCCCCTTCTTAAGAGAGGACATAGCAGCCGCCAAAACGTGTTCAACTTTAATGAATATACTGGTAATGAATACTAAGCCTGCTATGGGAGAAGGAATAATCACCGGTATCTTGAATGAGTATTTTGAAGATAATCCACTATTGTTTGAAAAATGTACGTGCAAAAAGGATGAGAGTGTAGATTTCGGGCCCGTGATACAGAACATCGAGAGAATAGCGAGAGACGATAGAGCAGCAATAGTGGCCAGGATATTCTGCGACCTCGCTGTAAGGATTGTCTCGGCTTACAGTACAATTACTTCTCCATCGCTGGCTGAGGAGGCGCTCCGTCGCAGCTATCTATCAGTCAAAAAGCAATATGGGGATATTTCGGTCTTGTACCAGATTCTCAGGAACATGCCGAAAGGATTTTTAGAACAGGAAAAAATAGGCCTCTTGAGCAAGGAAGAATTGGAAGCCAGAGTTAAGGAGAGAACCAAAGAGTTGGAGCGCTACTCGCAACAGTTGAAGGAGGCATTGGAGGTTTCCGAATCTCTCCGGCTTGAGATGGAAGAGGCAAAGATGAAGGCCGAGACCGCGAACCGAGCCAAGAGCGAGTTTTTGGCCAGCACGAGCCACGAGATACGAACCCCCATGACCGCCATCATCGGGATGGCAGACCTGCTCTGGGAAACTTCCCTGACTCGTGAGCAGAGGACATTTATCGAATCAATCCGAACCTCAGGCGAAGACCTGCTTCGCATAATCAATGACATCCTCGACATCTCCAAGGTGGAGACCGGGAATATGGAGATGAAGAAGATCCCCTTTAGTCTCATCAGTGTCTTCGACAACGTGTGTGAAAACCAGTCCTTTCACGCACACAAGAAAAACCTGGAGTTAATAAAGTGGATCGAGCCTGAGGTAGAGACACATCTCATTGGAGATCCGATCCGTCTGGGTCAAATTCTCGTTAACCTGACCGCAAATGCCGTTAAATTCACGGAAAAGGGAGAGGTATTTCTTCGAGTGACGAACCACGCGGCAAGAGCCAAAGGTATGAATTCAGGTTCGCACGAGGAGGCGGTTAGGACCGTGGAATTGCTGTTTTCCGTGACCGATACCGGGATCGGCATACCTCTTGAAAAAAGAGAAATTATATTTGATCGGTTTACACAAGTCGACTCCTCTACTACGAGAAAGTACGGCGGCACAGGGCTTGGTCTGTCCATCGCGCGCCGGCTGGCCGAGAAGATGGGCGGGAGCATGTGGCTGGAAAGCGAGCTAGGGCGGGGAAGTACCTTTTGCTTTACGGCCAAGTTCGAGGTCCAGCCTAGAGAGGAGCGTATTGCGGCCCCCAAGGCGGATATAACCGGTGTAAAAACCTTGATTATCGATGATAATGCCACAAACCGTACGGTCCTATCCAAGATGCTTTCCCGGTGGGGCGCTGTTGTGAGTGAGAGGGAGGACGGCGAGCGGGGTTTAGCTGAGATGAGACGGGCCAGGGCTGCGGGAGATACCTACGCCCTTGTATTGCTTGACTCCCGGATGCCGGGCCTGGATGGTTTTCAGGTGGCAGAGTCTATTAAGAAAGACATTGGACTTTCCGTGCCGATCATCATGATGCTCAACTCGGATCACAGCAGAATAAGAGAGGAGCGAGGCAAAGAGCTTGGGGTAACAGATTATCTGTTCAAACCGGTCAAGTGGTCTGATCTGAAGGACGCTGTTCTGGCAGCCCTCGGACGAAAAGAGGCCGCAGCAGAAGAGAGGCCCCAGGGTATAAAGGCCGAGGCTCTAGGAGATTTAAGTCCCCTGCATATCCTGCTGGTGGAGGACAATGTAAAGAACCGACTGGTGATCCAGGCTTTCCTGAAAAAGGCCCCGTACCTATTAGATACAGCCGAAAACGGTGAAATAGCCTTGGAAAAGGTCAAGGCCGGTCAATATGATCTTGTGCTCATGGATATTGAGATGCCGGTTATGGATGGGTACACGGCCACCGTTAAGATCAGGCAATGGGAAGCGGAAAACCGGGTCGAGGCAACGCCGATCATCGCCCTGACCGCCCACGCACTTGTGGAACATGGTCTCAAGAGCCTTGAAGCCGGATGCACCGCCCATCTGGCCAAACCGATAAGAAAGGCAGACCTGTTGACAGCTATCCGCCAGTATGCACGAAAGGGGCGCGTAACTCCACTTCATCCCGCACATGGAATGTCGGCCTTACCGGGATAATCGGTCCGGGTAATAATGGAATCATTGCATGACGGGTTTCAGGATAACCTTACGGCTCATAAATCGATCGGTATCAAGAGGTCTCTGATGCCCATGTGTTCAAAGGTTTTTGAGGCGTTCAAATCCGGAAAAGCGCCATACGCTGCCTAGAATCTCAAAGCGACCGCGACCGAAGGAGGGGAGCGATGTCGGATAGCAATGAAACTCGAAGGACTGAAAGGATCATCGTTCATGTGGACCCTGAACTCGAGGATCTTTTGCCCGGCTTTCTCGAGGATTGGAAGGAAGAGGTCACCTCTATTCGGGAAGCCCTGGAAAGGAATGACTATGAGACTATTCGTAAGCTGGGTCATAACATGAAGGGGATCGGTGGGAGTTGCGGCCTTGAGCCGATCACTGACATGGGCAGGCTCCTTGAGGAGGCGGCAAAGGCCATGGCCCAGGAGGCGATCCGGGTACATCTGGAAACGCTTTCATCCTACTTGGAACGAGTTGAGTTTGTGTATGAATAGGCAGATACGTCAGCAGCTTCTCGCTTGCTTTTGTATAGTGCCTGCATTAGAGTTTTTATATGCACTGCAAGGATTAGCAAATGATAGGAAATTCGAAAATCCTGGTTGCCGACGACGACCCCAAATTCCAAAAACTGATGCGATTCACCCTGGAGAAGCACGGATTTGAGGTGACGGTCTGCAATGACGGTATAGAGGCCAAAGAGGCAATAGGCCATAACCCCGTGGAGCTGATCATTTCCGATTACGTGATGCCCAACATGGATGGCCTGCAACTGCTAAAGACTCTCCGGGAAGAAGGACGAGATACCCCCTTCATCCTGATCACTGCCCACGGCAGCATCGACAGCACCATGGAGGCCATCAAGTTAGGAACGGTTGAATACCTGACCAAACCTTTTGATCCAGAGGAAATCGTTTTGGCGGCCCAAAAGGCCCTGAATATAGGGCACATGACAAGGGAGTTGTCCGAGCTTCGAGAGGCGGTTCGGGCTAAATACAGTTTTGAAAATCTGATCGGGCAAAGCCCTTCCATGCAGGAGGCATGCAGAAATATCCACAAGGCCTCACAAACGACGGCCAATGTCTTAATCTTGGGTGAGACCGGGACAGGAAAGGAATTGGCAGCGAGGGCGATCCATTACAACGGGCCCTCTAAGACGGGACCGTTTATTCCGGTGAGTTGTTCTGCCTTTTCAGGGGGAACGCTGGAAAGTGAGTTGTTCGGGCATGTTAAAGGGGCATTTACAGATGCTTACAGGGATCACAAGGGGAGGTTTGAACTGGCCGACAAGGGGACCCTTTTCCTGGATGAGGTAGGTGATGTTCCCTTGAGTACCCAAGTGAAGCTGTTAAGGGTGCTTCAGGAAAAACGCTTCGAACGGGTCGGCGGCCAGCAGACTCTAGACTCGGATTTCAGGCTGATTGCCGCCACCAACAAGGATTTGAAGGATCTGGTGAGAGGGGGCCTGTTCCGGGAGGATCTTTTTTACCGGTTAAGTGTTATCAACATTACCATGCCGCCGCTCAGAAAGCATCTCGAAGATATTCCTTCTTTAGTAAAGCATTTCCTGCAACAGTATACACGGATCAATAAAAAGGACATCAAGACCCTTTCCCTGGAGGCCATGAAGGTAATCCAAAGCCATCCCTGGCCGGGCAACGTGAGGCAATTGGAAAATGCGGTTGAGAGCGCAGTGGCAATGTGCGAGGGCAACATGATCAAACTCGCGGATCTCCAGTTGGAATTGGGTGAACTTCCCTCTGAAAGAACTCCGGATTCAAAGGACTATCAAGGATCTCTGCCCCAGGTTGTGGCCGCGGTTGAGAGGCAAATGATCCAAAAGGCACTCGATCAAAATGAGTGGGTCAAGGCTCGTGCGGCAAAGGCGTTGGGCGTAAGCGAAAGGGTCCTGTCGTACAAAATCGACAAATACGGCCTTGGCAAAGGATAATGTGAGGCGAAAAAAACGTAGGCTCCTTACAATAATGTTGTCTGTTCATCGACCTTCTCACCATGATTTCCTCGTCTGGCCATATTCCTCCTGATTCTAAAATTACCAGCTATTTCAAAGAGATATCCCGCCTTTCCTTCACATGAGCGATCAATTGGTTTGATTGGCATCTTCCTTGCTCCTTATTACCTATAAAGAACACGAGGCGACCCGAAGTTCGACATTGTATTCGTTAGGTGGGGGGTGGAGAAGAAGATGACAATCAAAACCGGGCTCATTGAGATGCTTGTCTCTTACAGCTATGAAAACCCGATGGCCTCTGATACGGCAGAGGGGATAGCCAAGTGGTGGGTCAAGATGCCTTTAAAGGAGGTATTGCCTGCCCTGGAATCGCTGGTTGAACGTGGTATTTGGAAAAAAATACGGCTGGAAGACCGTGTGCTGTATTGCCCCATTCAGAATTCGGGTTCAATTTTTCATCAGGGTGAAGGAGCAACCTTTCGCCCTCAACAGGACGCACATCAAAACAAGGAAGGATCAAGATGAAGAGCGTGGCATCCTTCATTGCTGTTTTGGTCCTGCTGATTCTCTTGCCTGCCCCGGCACAGGCCGAACCGGTCGGAAGGATCACCTGTGTTGAGGGCAGGGTTGACATCGCCTCACCCGGGCAGATCGCCAGACCGGCACATATCGGTACCGAGGTATACAGAGGCGATATCATCCGCACCAAGAGCAGAGCAACAGCCGAGATTACCTTTACGGATGCCACCATCATGCGGCTCGCCCAGAAGAGCGGGGTCGAGATTTCAGACTACATGATAAGAAAAGGGATGAGAAGAGGGACAGGGTATCTCTTCAGGGCCACGATCGGCAGCATAGCAAGTAAGTTCTTCAGGATAGCGTCATTCTCCTGGCGAAATCGTTACGAGGTCCCCCATACCGCCGTTGCCGGTGTCAGGTGAACCGACTT
>CAYMFC010000070.1:0-9431 GCA_964389665.1 uncultured Desulfobacteraceae bacterium
GACCCCTTCATCAACATTCACGCCGAAGAGAACAACTCTGTATTTCTTGGCCACTATGCCCCGACAGTATGACCCCAGGTTCAAGGATGCCCGTCAACCGTCTCTATACGCTAAGATCTTACCCTCTATGTCAAGCCCTCCCTGGCGTGACATACTCTAATCATCCGTTAGGTCCAGATGGAGCTATGTATCCATACCAGCCTATTAATCCCATAATCCAGGTCTGGGCCAGGGGAAAATGCAGAATGAAAGGCAGGAGATAGCCTTCACGCACCCTTAAGAAAAGGTGGTGTTGCCTTTGCCATCTGCATTTTATATTGTGCACGGAGAAGCTTCACATACTGTATGCTGTTAACTCCTCCTCAGCCTGAGGCGAGGCTTCACAAGCTTGTGTAGGATGCCATCGATTTGCTGTCAAGATAAAAAGATCGAGTTTCCCTGTTCTTTTTGTTGCATAGCAGTGCGATGGTATGATAATTAAAGCAGCTTTTTCATAAAGGGGAAAACTCTTTAGGCCAAAACCAAGGGAGGAAAGGCGTAACTTGCCTGAATTGCAAAATAAAAAAGGCCACCTTGAAGCAAAGAGGGTCACCTTTGATAATAACGAGTTAACGAGGAGCCTCTTCGGAGAGAGAAACAGGAACATCCACCTCATAGAGAAAAAGCTCAACATAGTCATTAACATCCGAGGCAATGACCTGGTGCTGCAAGGCGGGCTCCCGGAATTGGAGATGGCTGAAAACCTGGTGAATCAGCTCTATGGCCTGCTCAAAGAGGGCTATCCCATCTACGAGCGTGATGTGGAGTACTCTATGAGGATCCTTGGAGGCGACCATAAGGCCCAACTCAAACCGGTCTTCTTGGACAGGGTATACATCCCTTCCAAGAAAAAGACGATCACGCCCAAGAGCATCAACCAGAAGTTCTATATCGATAGCATACGGGAGCACGATATCGTATTTGGGATAGGGCCGGCAGGCACGGGAAAGACATACCTCGCCATGGCAATGGCGATTTCTTCTTTAATGAAAAAGGAGATAGATAGGGTGGTCCTTGCAAGGCCCGCTGTTGAGGCAGGAGAAAAACTGGGTTTTTTGCCGGGGGATCTCTATGAGAAGGTAAACCCTTACCTGAGGCCGCTTTACGACGCCCTTCATGACATGATGGATTTCGAGAGTGGTTCACGTCTCATTCAGCGTGGCGTGATAGAGGTAGCCCCGTTGGCCTTTATGAGGGGGAGAACGCTGAACGATTCGTTTGTCATACTCGATGAGGCCCAGAATTCAACGCCCGAACAAATGAAGATGTTCCTCACACGCCTCGGCTTCAGCTCAAAAACCGTGATCACTGGGGATATCACGCAGATAGACCTTCCCGATGGAAAGACCTCAGGCCTCATACAGGCTCGGGATCTGCTATCCAACATTAAGGGCATAAAATTTGTCTATTTTGGGAGGGAAGATGTGGTGAGGCATCCACTGGTACAAGAAATCATCGATGCCTACGAGAAGGTAGAAACCTAGTGCCGCGTCCCAAAACCAGGAAAACCTCTTCCCATTTCATGCCATGAAGATCATGCGACGAGAAAGACAAATCACGGATCCATGGAAAAAACTGAGAGCCCGGCTCACCCACGATGTCGTTTGGCACCAATCGTGGATCTATCTCGTTATACTGAGCGTAGGTATATCCTTTCTGCTCTTCCCCGCCATACTGAGAGCGCCGAGGGTCAGCTACTCCTTGGGTGATGTGGCGAGCAAGGACATCAAAGCGGCCCATGATTTTCTCGTAGAAGACAAGGAACTAACCAACCAGAGAAGGGATGAGGCCGTAAAAGCATCCTTGTATGTCTATGACTTTGACACCACAGGAGCCTACCTTATTCAAAGAATTCAAGAGTCCTTCTCCTTAGGAAAAAATGAGCTTGATCGGCTCTCGTCAGTCAAGCTGGAGCCATCGCTCCGGTCAGAAGCCCTCGCACAGCTCAGGGAGAAATTCTTTGATATTCTGGGGATCACCGACCATCCAGCGCTCTTTGAGCAGCTTGTAGAACACGGCTTCTCCTCAAAAATAGAGCAGAGCGCTCTGTCTGCGACTAGCCGTATTTTCGAGAGAGGAGTGGTAACAAACAGCACGGTATTGATGACACAGAAGGGCAGGGGGATAATCCTCAGGGATGTAGACACCCAGCAAGAGCTCAAGGTTTATGAGCTCGATCGCTTTTATGACCTCGAAGAGGCTCGCCAACATGTGGGCCAAATAATCCGCCGACTTTTGGCAAACGAGGATGAGCAGGGAATAGCCTCTGCCGCAACCCTCCTTGCTACACAGGTAATACGGCCCAACATCACATTCAACATACGGGAAACAGAGCTGAAAAAGGAGGAGGCCAGGAAATCGGTAACCCCGATCTATTTCAAGGTCAAAAAGGGCGAGATGATCGTACGGGAGGGAGAAAAGATTACCTCCGCCCATCTCTTAAAACTGGAAACCAAGGCAACATTGCAGGCACGCTACCCCCAGCGAGGGATGGCCTTCGGCATGGCGGTGATAATCGGCATCTTGCTCACCCTGAGCTATAGAGTGCTTCTCAGGAGCTCGAATCCCTTTCGAGGGGACTCCAGAAGCATGCTCTTCACCGGCTCTACCCTGTTGCTCATGTTTCTCGTGGTGCTCCTTTACAAGATCGTGGCCGAGGAGGTGGCCCGTGGCTTTCCATTCTTCACGATCCAAACCCTTCTGTTTGCCCTGCCGGTCCCATTAGGGGCAATACTGGTGTCAATCTTCCAGGGCCTGGAGGTGGCGGTTGCCTTCTCGCTGATCATCTCCATCCTTGCTTCCATTGTCCTTGATGGAGGAGTGGAGCTCTTTATCTATTTCCTTATAGGCTCTCTGCTGGCTGCGTACGGGGTGAGGCACTGCAGGGAAAGGATGGTGTTGATAAAAACGGGAATAAAGGTCGGTGCCTTGAACATGGTGATGGCCGTATCGATCCAGATCCTTTGGGGGAACCCCTATGTGACAACAGGGGCTATATCCCTTGTGGCCGGTTTTCTGGGTGGCACCCTGGTCGGGATTATCGCCACCGGTTTTCTGCCGCTTATTGAGATGCTCTTCGGATTTACCACGGATATCAAGCTCCTCGAGCTCTCCAGCCTGGATCAACCCATCCTCAAGGATTTAATGGTGAAGGCTCCCGGGACCTATCATCACAGTGTGGTGGTGAGCACCATGGTTGAGGCAAGTGCTGAGAGTATCGGTGCGAACCCCCTGCTCGCAAAGGTGAGCGCCTACTACCACGATATCGGAAAGATAAAGAAACCGCTCTACTTCGTGGAAAATCAACAGAAGGGTGATAACCGGCATGAAAAACTCGCGCCTTCATTGAGCAGCCTTATCTTGATCTCACATGTCAAAGACGGGGTTGAGCTTGCCAGGCAGCACAAGCTCGGTAAGGAGATCATCGACATCATCAAACAACACCACGGCACGAGCATCATATCCTACTTCTATCAAAAGGCAAAGGAACAGGCCAAAAAGAGGGGCAGTAAGTCTCCCCACATCAAGGAGGAGAATTTCAGATATCCCGGTCCCAAGCCGCAGACAAAGGAGGCGGGGCTCGTGTTGGTCGCGGATGAAGTGGAAGCCGCATCCAGAACGCTCGTCGATCCCACCCCTGCAAGGATTAAGGGAATGGTCCAGAAGATTATAAACAATGTCTTCTCCGATGGTCAGCTTAATGAGTGCGAGTTAACCTTAAAGGACCTCAACCATATGGCAGGGAGCTTTACCAAGACGTTAAGCGGAATCTTTCACAGCAGGATCGAATACCCGGAACCCGTCGCCAAGGGTAAACCGGGCAAGAAGAGAGAAGATGGAGATTCAAATCAACTGGCAGCACCCGACGAAAAAAATGGATCCGGCGAGAATAAGGAAGCGGATCGGGAAAATCTTAAGAGACTTGGGATATCCTGAGGCCGAGTTGAGCCTGCTGTTTACCGATGATGAAGGCATAACAGAGCTGAATCGCCGCTATCTCAAAAGGGATAAACCGACGAACGTACTCGCCTTTCCCATGACCGACGCGGAGCAGCCCGAATTGGAGACTTCGATGTTGGGGGATATAGTCATCTCCCTTGATGCTGCGCTGAGAGACGCCCAAGCATGTGGAGAGAGCCTTGAGGGAACCGTTGACAGGCTCCTCATCCATGGCCTCTTACACCTGCTCGGCTACGAGCATGAGGGATCGCGACAAGAATCCCGACGTATGGAAAAGGAAACCGAACGGCTCCTGGCTATGATAGCAAGCCCTGGTTCTGGACTTTCCGAGGTTGGCACTGGCTGAGAGGTCGCCCTCGAGGTTACGTCATAGGGGCCTGCGAGAACGGTAACATACATAATCTCTATCTGATATGATTTATGGCATTGGAGTGGATCTCGTCGATATCAAGAGGATAGCCCGTGTTATCCAGCGGTGGAGAGAGAGGTTTATTAACAGGGTGTATACTGCCCGTGAGATCAATCTCAGCCGGCACAGCCCGAGGCTTGCCTCCTTCCTCGCCCTGAGGTTCGCGGCCAAGGAGGCCTTCTCAAAGGCAATCGGCCTGGGCATGAGAAGGGGCATCAGGTGGAGGGATATAGAGATCGTCCATAACACCAGCGGCCGACCGGAGCTGAGTCTCAGGGGAGAGGCACTCAGGCTCTGCCAACATGAGGGAATCGGCGGGTGGTACGTTTCCCTCTCTGATGATGGCGATTATGGCGTGGCGGTGGTGGTGCTTGAGAAAGAGCTTCCAGGTAAGGTTTCTCGGTGAAAGCACGCTCGATCTCATACATGAGCCCTTCGGTGGAGAAAACCATGTGGCTGGGCCGGCAACTGGGGGCCCTGGTAGCCGAGGGGGATGTGATTGCACTCATCGGTGACCTTGGAGGGGGAAAGACCTGGTTTACCAAAGGAATAGCCCTCGGCCTTGGGATTGACGCGGATTCGATCGTCAGCCCCACCTTTACCCTTGTGAATGAATATCACGGCACCCATCACCTCTATCACATAGACCTCTACCGTCTCACAACGAGAAGCGATATCGTGGCCCTGGGCCTGGAGGAGTACCTCCCAGGGAGCGGGATCGCCGTGATAGAGTGGGCAGATCGATGGCCGGATGAGCTCCCCGAGGAGACGATCCATGTCGAGTTGAGCATTGTCGATGAGCATACGAGAGAACTCACCTTCTCCGGCAGCCATTTCAGGGCCATTGAGGTGTTGAGGCGCCTCAAGCAAAGGATCGGCGGCTCGCTCAATGAGGTGGATTGAACGTGGGCACTGCCGATCAACGGGGCCTGCCCATAGAAAAAGCGGCAGTAAAAGGTTGCGAACTGGCCATCGAAGATGGTACATAGGTGAAAATATAAAACGCATAGATCACTATAATCCATATGGCACTCATCGTACAAAAATACGGCGGCACATCAGTCGGGAACATTGAAAGGATAAAAAAGGTAGCCGAGAGGGTGATAGAGTCGAGCAAAAGGGGCGATAAACTCCTGGTGGTCCTCTCGGCCATGGCTGGACAGACAGACGCATTGATCAGTCTATCCAAGGAGATCACGGAGTCCCCTGATCCAAGGGAACTGGATGTCTTGATGGCAACCGGCGAGCAGGTGAGTATATCGTTATTCTCCATAGCGGTTAAATCCATGGGCTATGATTGTTGCTCGTTGCTCGGGTTCCAGGCCGCCATCTACACGGACCATATCTATGGCAAGGCGAGGATCAGAAGCATCGATTCCAAACGCATACTCAAGGAGCTCGATAAAAACCGGATTGTGGCCGTTGCCGGTTTCCAGGGAATAGACGAAAAAAGGAACATTACCACGCTGGGCAGGGGAGGCTCCGATACCACCGCCGTGGCCCTGGCTGCTGCGCTCAAGGCAGATGTGTGCGAGATCTATACCGATGTCGAAGGCGTGTTCTCGGCAGACCCAAATATCTGCTCCCGCGCGAGAAAGATCGATCGCATATCATACGACGAGATGTTGGAATTCGCGAGCCTCGGGGCCAAGGTCCTTGACATCAGGTCCGTTGAATTTGCCAAAAAATTTACGGTGCCCATTCATGTAAGATCATCATTTACTGGAAACGAGGGAACCATGGTAGTGGCGGAAAAAAGGGAAATGGAAAAGGTGCTGGTCTCCGGCGTCGTCTCCGATAAAAATGAGGCCAGGGTTACGATAAGCCGTGTGCCGGATAGGCCTGGGATCGCCTTCAAGATATTCGAACCCGTGTTCAAGACCGACGTTGTCGTGGACATGATCGTCCAGAACACAAGCCTCGATGGATATACCGACTTGACGTTTACCGTACCCAGGGCGGACTTTCAAAAAACCATGGGCTTGATCAAAAGCATTGCAAAGGATATCGACGCTGACGAGGTGCTTGGAGATGAGGAGATCGCCAAGGTGTCCATTATCGGAGTGGGCATGAGAAACCATGCAGGGGTAGCCTCAAAGATGTTCGAGACGCTGGCAAAGGAGAGCATCAATATACACATGATCAGTACCTCGGAGATAAAGATCTCCTGCGTGATAGATGAGAAATACACCGAACTTGCGGTCAGAGCTCTCCACGATGCCTTTGGTTTGGGCGATGAAAAGGCCGAAGCATAGCGATCAACATACCGGCCTATCGGTCCTTATCCTCATCCTCCTCGCGGGGTGGGCAATGCAGTATGTTCTGTCTGTTCAAGGCATCCGAGGCCCGGCCGCGGGGAACCGCGACATCTTCGTGGGCGTTGAAGGCCCGGTCAACAAGCCAGGCGTGTACTGTTTTGAGAAGGAACCTTCCTTAGGGGATGTAGTACAGAGAGCAGGGGGTTTACGGGACAGATTGGGGCATGACGGCTATGCCTCGTATCCCGCGTTTGCACAGGGGACAATGGTTCATATCTCCACAAAACGCGGCCATATCAAGGTTTCAACCGAACCGTTGCCCGCAGCCTACAGGGTCACCCTGCTGATCCCCATAGCCATGAACGAGGCGAGCCAAGAGGAGCTGGTTGCTATTCCCGGAATAGGACCTGCGCTGGCCGGAAGGATTATCGATCATCGGTCCCGGTACGGTCCATTTACCACACTCGATGAGTTAACCGATATAACCGGGATTGGAAAGGTCCGGCTCTCAAAGATACGGCCTTTTGTGAAAATCTAATTCCATTGAGGGAAACAATGGTCATTAAAAAGGGTATTCCTGATTGGGTGATCGGTCTTGGCCTCACCCTGGTGTTCCTCTTCATAGTGCTCACCGGCATCGGTGATTTTACTGATATTATCGAGAAAAAGACCTTCGACCTTCGATCTCGGCTAAGTGCCTCCGGGCAGAGAAATCCCGATATCGAGATGGTGGTGATAGAGGAGGAGGATCTGGATGAAATCGGCCGTTTTCCCTGGCCACGGAATATCCTGGCCAAGGCCATAGACAACCTTGCTATGGCCGGCGCAAAGGTTATTGCCATGGATATCATGTTTAATGAGCCGGAGGAAAGCGCTGGATTGAACACCGTGAGAGAGCTCAGGAAGACATACGCTGATCTCGGCCTGCCCGAACAAGGCTCACCCGCCAACACCTTTTACGACATGTTGCACAAGGCTGAGGCCGATCTCGACAATGACGCGAAGTTGGCCGATGCCTTTCAAAGGGCCGGGAACATCGTGCTTCCCATCTACTTTGATACAAGGAGTTCCGGGAGGGACCAGGAGGTCCCGGACTACCTTGCCAGGCACTCCCTTACGGTGATTCAAGGGCTCGGCGATGAATGGGCCATGAGTTCCGCAATGTGGCTCAGCAAGCTAAAACCGATTCTTCCCTGTTTCGCCAATATCGCTGCCGGCATCGGCCATGTGAATCTCTTTCCTGACAGCGACGGATCCATCAGAAGCCAGATCCATGCCATTGGCTACGTAGAAAACACCTTTGTGCCCTCTTTTCCCCTTGCGATCGTAAAGGCCTTCAAGGGATTGGATGATAACCAGATCAGGCTTGTCCTGGGCAAGGAAATCGAGATACGGGCAACCCCTTCCACGACTATCGAGATACCGGCCTCAGATGCTGCCATGCAGACCCTTATTAAATGGGACAAGGGTCCCGGGATAGCCTTTCACTCCACGCCCTTCAGGAAGGTCCTCAACAAGGAATTTCAAACGAGCCTCTTCAGGGACAAGATTGTTATCATGGGGCCTATCGCCCCGGGAATCGGAGATCACTTTGTCGCCCCCATCTCCAGCAACCTGCCGGGTATCGAGATAATCGCCAACTCAGTATCCAATATCCTGAAAGGACAATTCTTTGTGCGACCACCATGGATCACCTTTGCCGAGCTGGCCCTTATCCTCCTTTTCGGCCTCTACATATCGTTCTTCCTTCCAAGGCTCAGGGCCGGCACAGGGGCTGTTATCACCTTAATCCTCTTCCTCCTCTATGGAACAGCGGGTACGATCCTCTTCTTCCGTTCCAACCTATGGCTCAAGATTACGCCGCAACTCGTGCTCCTGATCCTCGGTTATATCCTTGTGGTAAGCAGGCAGTTCCTCATCACCGAGAAGACGAAGGAGAAGGTTGAGGCCGATTCCGTTGAAACGAACAAAGCCCTCGGCCTTTCCTTCCAACAACAGGGGCTGCTTGATCTCGCCTTCGAGAAATTTCGAAAATGCCCCATCGGGGAGCCGGGGGTCAAGGATCTCTTATACAACCTCGCGCTTGATTACGAGAGAAAGCGACAGTTTAACAAGGCGCTGGCTGCCTACAATCTGATCCTTGAGGATGGAAGCAAGTTCAAAGACCTCGCCGAGAGGATACCCAAGCTCAAGGGTGCTGAATCCACCATGATATTCGGTACAAGCGGAGCCCATCCCGGCGACATCGGGGCAACTATTGGCGGTCTGGACACCAAACCAACGCTCGGAAGATACGAGATCTCAGGGGAGCTGGGCAGGGGCGCAATGGGCATCGTGTACAAGGGAGTTGACCCCACCATCCACAGGACCGTTGCCATCAAAACCCTCCGTCTATCGGAATTCGAGGAGGGGGAGTTGGCCGAGATAAAGCGACGCTTTTTCAGGGAGGCGGAGTCAGCAGGGCTGCTGAACCACCCCAACATCGTCTCGATTTACGATGCGGGCGAGGAACACGACCTGGCGTATATCGCCATGGAGTACATAGAAGGAGAGGATTTGGTAAAATTCACCCGCAGGGAAAACCAGCTTCCCCTCAGGGAGGTGCTCCAGATCATAGCCCAGGTGGCGGATGCCTTGGATTATGCCCATGGCAAAGAAGTCGTTCACAGGGATATCAAACCAGCGAACATCATGCGCCTGATGGAAACCGGCGTGGTAAAGGTTACGGATTTCGGCATCGCGAGGATCACCTCATCATCCAAGAC
>CAYMFC010000071.1:0-9414 GCA_964389665.1 uncultured Desulfobacteraceae bacterium
TATCCCTAAAAGGTTTGCGTCGATATAGTACAACCTCTTTCAAAGGGGTTTTGAATCATCGATATAACCTCTGCATGTTTACTCATACCAGCCAGAATCATTGACCGCCTTTGTCATGGCATAGACATTAACAGCGGAGGCCACCTGGAGTCCACAGCCCGGCCCCAGTATATACCCGCCCGGCGCTTTTCTGCCTTTCTCGATGAGCGCTTTGCTGCGCTCGTAAATCGCCTGGGGCGTTTCAGTGACAAAGAGAGCCGGCTCAAGGTTCCCATAGATAATATCTTCCGGAAAAAGCCGTGCGGCTACCTCGAGATCAACCTCATGGCCGAAACTCAGGATGCTGGGATGCGGCCATGGCGCGAGATCAGCGAGATACGGTAAGTTCAGGTTTTGATCGCCGCAGATATGGAATCCGAAGTGTTTGATCCCCAGAGCCTTGAGCCGCTTGTGGTATTCGGCATGAAAGGGCAGCGCGTGTTTCTCGAAATGCCGGGGTGAGATAACCTGGTTGGATTCGGTTGGGGAGCTCATCATGACATAGACCTTCTCCCTGCCGAAGGTGTCCAACCAATAGCGCAACACGTTATATATATGATCGAGTGCCAGGTTCATGAGCCGTTCACACAAGTGGGGCTTTCTTACCATCCACTTTAAAAATCGATCTATTCCGCAGATGTTTGCCGCCAACGTGAAGGGGGAGCGTGAGAAGAACCAGACAGGCAGCCCATGGCTTTCCTGGAGCTTGGAAAACTCCATCACCTGGGGGATCCTGCCCGCCTTCTTGGGATCAGGCAGGGTCAGGTTCTCGGCATCCTGTTCCGTTATCACCGGATAGGATTCGATCACCATAGCCCCCTCGAATTCTCCCTGGGGGATGCGAACCCTTCCGCCGAAATCCAGTGCACCCAGGACGGTGTGTCCAAAGTATTGAAATACCGGATCCCAGCCGTACTGCTCAGCGGTCCAGAACATCGCCTCGAAACTCTTCTTCGGGTCGCCATAAGCCGTGGTGGCGCTATAACCCGCATTTCTACTGCTAAAGACAGTGGCCATGCCTCCCAAGGAGATCCTGTCCGGCTGCACTCGCGTGAACAGTGCTTCCAGACGTTCCGTTCCGCTCATTCGGTCTTGCCGCAGTCCCATGACCCTGTTCCTCCCCTTTTTACATCTGACCTCGATACTGTAGGCGGAAGTTATTCACGAAGAGAACCTCATGTCTTGCATGCCTCATAGAGAAGCTCGCCCATATCCCAAACCTTGACCCCCATCTCCTTCTCATATTTGCTGAGATTAATGAGGCATATGGGGCACTCGACAATGATGTTTCGAGAGATGCCTGCTAATTCGCTTACGCGTGTTCTCGAAACCCTTTCGGTCAGGTCGTGAAAGGCATACTCAATGGGGCCGCCGCAGCATGAAGTGTCGAGCTTGGTATTTTCAGGTTCTTTGAGGGTAATACCTATGGTCCCGGCCACCTTTCGTACCTGTTCAACCACCCCCAACTCCCTGGTCAGGTAGCATGAGTCGTGGATCACGTACTCCCTGTTCAAGGCCTTTTTGCAGGAATCACCCAGCATACCGGCATTCTCCGACAAAACCTCCAGGTAGTGCCGTACCTCGATGTCGAAGTGATCGATATGCGCAGGATACACCTTCCGCAACATGAAGGTTGTATGAGGGTCAACACATATCACCCTGTTCACATGATGCGCCTTGAGCACATGATACACCCTCTTGATATGCTCCTCGATATAGGCATCCAGACCCAGGTCGTAGAGAAGCACACCGCTATACGGCTCATCCTCATAAAGGTATGCGGGTATAGAACCGGCTGCCGATAAGGCGCTGACTATACCCTGGAGCACTTCTCTGCTTTTTTTTCTGATCGTACGGGAACCTAACGCCCTGAACCTGATTACCTTATCCCCCATGAGGCGGTTTCCCATGTTCACCATGGCCCCGAGGCCGCTCCTTGAAAGAAATGGCTTGGCCGATGAAATGATCTTTGTTACCTGCGTGATATAGGGCAGCATCTGATACATTCTCCCGGTAAGCAAGACCGTATCTCCCTGCCTCGGAAGGTTTAACCCCTTCGCCCATTGGGTCCAGTACACATCTTTTATGCCGAGGGGGTCTCCCGTCCTCTGGATATTGTCCTTGAGGGTAGTCAATACCTCTGAGACAAACCTCTTAGACCTTTTCATTCCTCTCTCCTTTCACGAGCCCCTGGGAGAGGAGGTATTTCCCAAGCCTGATCAGATATGAAACCTCCAGGTTTTGCCCCTTTGCCCGGCACAGAAGATCACAGCGGCCGCATTGGAGACAAGAGTAAAGGCAGTATACACTCGGATCATCCTCATCGAGTGTGCCGTTCAGGAGGTATTTCAGTATCTGGAGCCTCCCATAGGGCGACATGCTCTCAATGCCCTCGGTGGCCTGATAAGCCGGGCATACATCAACACAGAACCTGCAGGCCCTGCACTTCCCAACCTCCCTCAGCAGGGTATCCACAATCTCCTCTCTTGTTACATCCATCCCTGCAAGTTCCCCCTGTTCAGGATATCATTGGGATCAAGGGCCCTTTTGATCTTCACCAAGGCCTCGTAGACCTCCTTTTCATATTTTTTCTTGAGGAACGATACCCTCTGGGCGGTAAGTCCCCATTCCCCGCCGCAGCCTCCATACTTGATATTCAATTCCTCCGACTTCTCCCTCATCTCAAGGGCTATCGCCTTTTTCAGCTCGCTGGGAATATCCTTGGTCCTGAGAAAGGCATAGGCATGGATGGTGGGAGCCCCGATATGGCCGAAGGAGATGAACTCATTTCCCTGGTAGCTGTCGAGATTCAGGATAAATGACTTCGCATCCCGGAATGCTTCTCTCAGTTTATCCACCCGGGGAGAGATCTCGCTTCCAAAGGTCATACCCAGGCGATACATGTAATTTCCCGCCTCTGCCCGGCTGGTCCAGATCTTATTCCATTCATCGAGATCATGGACAATCCTCGCCTCTGTCGGATTGCCTCCTTGTAAAAACGTGAGGAAATCCCCTGCCCTCTCCTCGCAGCCGGTTTTGCTCCAGGAATGTATCCTCATCATGGCTACCGCGCCTTCAGGCTCCGCAAGGCCTACCGCCTCATAGCCGATCTTGGCCGCCATCTCGTCAAGATATTCGAAGAAAAGCGGGGGAAAGATCCTTTGCTTGTACATCTCCATGACCGTATCGAGGATATCCTCCGTTGTCCGGTACGAGGCCACGATATGCTGAAAGTAAGGCATCGGTATCAGCCTCATCCTCAGCAGGGTTAGAACTCCGAGAAGGCCCTCAGAGCCGATAAAGAACTTCGTGGGGTCAATGCCGGCCGGTCTCCTGGTTGACTCGGTTCCGGGGGTGATGATCTCGCCCGTGGGCAGTACCAGCTCAAGGCCCAGGATAAAGTCCCCGGGCTTTCCCAGCGCTGCATCAACACCGTGGGCGCTCGTATTGACGGCGATGGCGCCCCCAAGGGTAGCCGCCAGTTCACTGCCCGGGAATACCGGGAGCATGGCGTTGTATTTGCCCAGCTCCTTTCGCAACTGGGCAAGGTGTATGCCGGGACCTGCCTCAAAGTATCCCCTCTCCGGATACACCCTGATATCCTTCATCCTGGCGGTATCCAGAACGATACAATTCGTCTTGGGCCTCGCCAACCCAACCAGAGAGGTCCCTGAACCATGGATATGAACCGGTATCAGCTTCTCGTTGGCATACTTTAAAAGCCTGGATATCTCCTGGGCGTTCCCCGGCCTCACCACGGCGTAGGGGATATTTTTTTCCTCAAGATCCCACGGCATGGTGTCCTTCGCGTAAACAACCGCAGTAGGCTTATCGGTGAATACGTGCTCCTTTCCCATGATCCTTGAAAGATCCTTTGCGAGTTTTTTTCTATCAACATCCATGAAAACCTCCGCGTGATAGGTCTTTGGCCATTGTTTCTATTCCGCCTGCTCCTGCACCATCTCAATTGCCCCTTTAGGACACACGAACGCGCATATGCCGCATCCTTTGCAGTAGTCTAAATCAATGATGATAGCACCGGTTATCCTATCCCTGGTGATGGCCAGGTCCGGGCACAGCAGCCTGCACACATCACAGGCCTCGCAGCTTATCGTCCCTAAACATCGGGAGGCTTCGTAACGGACCTCATGGGAGCTCAACGGTAGATCGTGACGCTCGAAGTCCATGGCAGCCGCCTCTTCCCGTATCCCTCGAGGCCTTGTCTCCCTCACACAGGTCGTATTCAGCATCCCCTATACTCCATTCCCCTCAAGATAGTCCATTACCCTATGGGCAGCAGCCTTTCCCGAGGCAATCGCCTCAACAACAGTAGAAGGCCCGCTCACTGCATCGCCTGCGGCAAAGACCCCCTCGTATCCCTGCACCATGCCGTTCTCATCGCACCAAGCTGTACCGTTCTCTGTTATGGCCGTACCCTCTAAAAACGACACCTCAGGCCGCTGTCCAATAGCGGAAATGACCGTATCTGCCCTCTCTATAACGCTACTCCCCTCTCTGGGAACAGGGCGCCTGCGCCCCGTCTCATCGATCTCGCCGAGTTCCATCTTCATCAGCTCAATGCCGCTCACCCGCCCGCTGTCTGTTATAATCCTCGTGGGGGCTTCCAGGTAGCGTATCTCCACCCCTTCCCGAATCGCAGCATCGATCTCCTCAGGGCTCGCCGGCATCTGGTCCCGGCTTCTCCGGTAGATGATCCGTATCCTTTCAGGGTCCAATCTCAGGGCACTGCGGGCCGTGTCAAGGGCTGCATTGCCGCCCCCGATCACCACAACCGTTCCGGACAGCGTTCTCAAGCGCCCTGCGTTTACCATGCCCAAGAACTCCAGACACTCAAAACATCCGGTTGTTTGCTCTCCAGCTACCCCCAGCGCGATCTCCTTCCATGCACCCGTGGCCAGAACGACCCCATCGGCATCATCCTTTTTCAAATCCTCGATGCTGAAGTCATCACCGAGCTTGGTTGAACCCACGAATGCCACCCCGAGGGATTGGATCACCTGCACGTCGTGCTCTACGATCGGTCTGGGCAGGCGAAAGGACGGTATCCCCCCAACGAGCATCCCACCCGGCCTATCAAGGGCGTCCATGATGGTAACCTCACAGCCCTGCATCACGAGCTCAAAGGCACAGGCAAGCCCAGCCGGGCCAGCTCCCACAATCACCACCTTCTTTCCCTTCGGGGGTTTTTTGCGCCCTTTCAGCACCTCTACGATCTCTCCGGAGTGATCAAGCTCATAGTGCGCCGCATACCGCTTCAGCTCCCTGATAGCAACCGGCTCATCCCAGCTGCCCCGAACACAGGCCTGCTCGCAGGGATGGTGGCACACATATCCGCATATTCCGGGAAGGGGGTTATCCTCGCGAATCACGAGGAGTGCTTCCCGTGTATTTCCGGATTCCAGCAACTGGACATAGTCCCGCACCTTCTGACCGAGGGGACACGCCCCCCGGCAGGGAGGAAGGGTCTCCTGACTCATGAGATCGGTATTCGAATACACATATCCCCGGTATGTGTCCGGCTCGGATCGAAAATCGGTGAGGACCTCGGCTGGGCAGGCCCTCACGCACACGCTGCATCGCTGGCAGAGCTGATTGCGGACGACGGGGATGTGCGTTCTGCCGAGAACGGTCATGGTTGTTCTCCCAGGGAAAACCCCAACTCCACGGATTTGATATTTACCTCAAGGAATTTCTTGCTCACCGCGCTCTGGAGTGCTGACAGCATGGATTGCCTGCTCACGATCCCGGTTGCTGTGACCGCAGCACCCAGCATAACGATGGTTGCCACCTGCTTCTGATCCAGCTCCTCGATGGCGCGCATGGTTGCGGGAATACCTCTCTGGGTAATCCCATGGAGCGTGCAGGGGGTCACCAACTGTTGCTCGAAAAGGATCACCGCGTGTGAGGCGATATCCTCGATATACCGGTCATAGGCCTGCTGGGACATGGCAATGAGGATATCGGCCTTGAGCACATGGGGAAACACGATCGGTTCATCGGATATCACCACATCCGAGCTCGTATATCCCCCTCTGGCCTGGGCTCCGTATGAGCTCGATCCGGCAACCCATCTTCCATCGCTGATACCGGCCTGACCCAGGATCACCCCGGCCACGACAATGCCTTGCCCGCCAAAGCCGCAGAGGCGAATCTGTTTAAGGCCGGCCATTGGTGAACTCTCCGGTAACGATCCTATCCTTGAGCTCCTCGACGGACATTCGAGCAGCCTCATCTTTTGAGATGCAGCGCTCCATCAGCAGGTTCATCATATCCGCCGGGGACTCATATCTGTTCCTCCTGCCGAACTGGGTGGGACAGGGGGAAAGCACCTCGATAAAGGTAAACCCCGTGGTGGTGAGACAGGACTTTATGGCCTTGATCAGGGATACGGGCTGGGTCACCGCAAACCGAGCTGCATAGGGAGCGCCGGCGCCGAGCACCAGCTTGCAGAGATCGAAGGGGCGGTAGATAGTGCCGTCCATGCTGGTGGAAGTACGGGCACCGAGCGGGGAGGTTGAGGCCGCCTGACCGCCGGTCATGCCATAGATCATGTTGTTGGCGCAGATCACCGTGAGATCCGTGTTCCGGCGTGCGGCGTGGATGAGGTGGTTGCCGCCGATAGAGGTGAGATCCCCGTCACCGCTGATGACCATGACCTTCAGCCTTGTGTTGAACATCTTCGCCCCTGTGGCAAAGGCAATGGCCCGCCCGTGCAGGGTATGGAGGGTGTCTGCGTTGAAATGGGGGCTCGGGATCCAACCGGCGCATCCTATGCCCGAGACAAACAGCATCTCATCCATGTCGATCTCAAGCTCGTCAATGGCCCGGAGGATGAGGTTCATCAATATCCCATGCCCGCATCCCGGGCAAAAAGGGGTTGAAGCAATACCCGGACGAAGATAGGCTTCCAGATCCCGTGCCATTATAAAAGGCTCCTCATCTTCTCAATGACGGTAGAGGGATGAATGATCTCCCCATCGGTTTGGTGATAGGCAATGACCTCGCCCTTGGCATATTTCATGACCTCGCCCATGAGCTGGCCCCTGTTCATCTCGGGGATAAAGAGCTTCTTTACGGTGCTGCTCAGCTCTCGGACGATGCGATCGGCAAAGGGCCAGATGGTCTTGAGCCGGAGAAGGCCCGCCCTCTTGCCCTCACTCCTGAGCTGATTCACCGCGAAAAGGCAGCTTCTGGCGGTGAATCCATAGGAGACGATCACCACCTCTGCATCATCCGTGTATAATGACTCTGTCTGGATGATCTTGTCTCTGTTGGCAAGGATCTTGTTGTTGATCCTGGCAACGAGCCGTGTGTGGGCCTCGGGGTCATCGGTTTTCCTGATTCCACGCTCATTATGGGTAGATCCGGTCACCAGAAGCTTCTCCCCCTCGCCAAATGCGGGCATGGGTGGAATACCGTCGTCCTGTTTGGTCCCGAAAGGGGGCGCCCCCTTCTTTTTTTCCCGATCAAAGACCGTAAGGGCAGTCTTCAGTTCGACCCTTTCCCGTAAATGGCCTATCGCTTCCTCTCCCATGAGAAAAACAGGGACCCGGTATTGCTCTGCCAGGTTAAAGGCATCGATGGTCAAGTCATACATCTCCTGGACCGACCATGGACACAGCGCGATAACCTGATAGTCTCCATGAGAACCCCACTTGGCCTGCATGAGGTCTCCGCTGGCTACCCTGGTTGCCTGGCCGGTGCCCGGGCCTGCTCTCTGGATGTCAACAATCACCAGGGGGGTCTCTGTCAGTGCTGCATAGCCGATTCCCTCCTGCATGAGGCTGAAGCCCGGGCCTGAGGTGGCGGTCATGGCCTTGGCGCCGGCCCACACTGCGCCGATAACCGAACAGATAGAGGCAATCTCATCCTCCATCTGCATGAACACGCCATGGACCTCGTTAAATCGGACGGAGATTCTCTCCATGATATCGCTTGAGGGGGTGATGGGATAGCCTGCATAGTAGCGACATCCGGCAGCAATAGCGCCTTCCGCCACCGCCTCATTGCCCGAGAAGTAATGACTTCCAGCGGGAAACGTGTTGTCTACTATCTTGGAACTCATAGAGTCGGCCTATATACTATTTCGAAAATTTCCTGAAAAACCCCGGCACCGGTATAGAGGCTATGTATTCAAGATCTTTGTAACTTGGTTTCTCACAACATCCTCTACATAGCGTAAGTGGCTTTTAATCAATTTCTTAGCATCCGAATAATCCCCTTTTCTAAGGCAGTTAGCAATGCCCTGATGATGTTCCAAGGAAATATCTCTTTGTCCCTTTTTACTATGATAAATCAGCCAATATCTTCGTAGTGATACTGCCAATGTCTTATACAATTCTATCAATCGAGAGTTGCGAGATAATGCTACCAGGGTATAATGAAAACCTGAAATAACGCTATAGGGGTCATGTTTCTTCAACAGGCTTCTATCGAGTTCTTTCATCATGGCCGGCATCTCATCCGGGGAGTTTATTGCCCTCTTCTTTATGCAATCTATTGCATAAAGTTCTAATATTCTTCTGATCTCAAAAAGTTCTTTCAAATCCTGAACGCTTATATCGGTAATATAGGAACCTTTACGGGGCAACGTCGTGATAAGCCCATCTCTCTCCAGTACCCTAAAAGCCTCCCTTACCGGTGACCTGCTGATCCCCAACCTCGCGGCGATCTCGGATTCGTTTATCTTCTGACCCGCTTTAAAATCTCCGGTAAGAATGCGCCTGCGCAGATCATCCAGCACTACCTCCATCAGGCTTTTAACCTCGATTTTATTCCACTCATTTCCCTCATGGCTGGTAGCGTTCTTATTCACGATGATTCCCTCATGAGCAATAGTCGGCTGTCGACAAAATACTGAATGGCACATCTTCTGTCAAGGCAAAACGTCATGCCCCTATCAGAAATCCATATTATTTAATAATTCATAATAGTTATACAATATTTACTACCTGACGCCCGACCGCCTTCCCTTGCATAAAAGGACCACCATCCTGGACTCCTATTGTGTGCCAAATCGCTTGACAAATGAAAATTCTATGATATGAATAGTGTCATGCTCGATAGAGAAAAAAAGAAACCCGTTGTCAATAGGGAATGGTGCAAGGGGTGCGGAATCTGCGTTGAATTCTGTCCTAAGGATGCCTTGGTTTTGGATGAGCAAGAAAAGGCTCAACTCGCATACCCCGATACCTGTAACGGCTGCGGCATGTGTGAACTCCTATGTCCCGATCTTGCAATCGAACTGGCATGAGGCCATCAAGTCGCCAAGACCCGCACGCCTCGCCTAAGGCGAAGCCGACCCGCCTGCCAGCGCCTGAAGCGCAGCTGATGGCGGGCAGGTGGCGGGCAGGC
>CAYMFC010000072.1:0-9204 GCA_964389665.1 uncultured Desulfobacteraceae bacterium
CCATAACAATAGCCTTTTTCATGGTAGATTCCTCTCGTTCGTTGATGCCGTTCGCCAGAGTGCTAGCCAAACATATTCGAAATTCAATTCAACCTTGAACCCGTGTTAGCGTTCAGCGTTCAGGGGGAGCGGAAGCAAGAAAGGGAGTGGGCTGTATTCACTGAACACTGAAAAGATTTGTCCCATGTAGTCAAAGAATCACCATGCACGGGGTTAAATGGAGGGGCCATCGATCTGGATAAGTAATGGCTCCTCATAGGCGCCCTTCTCATAGATGGTTCGTCTCTCCCCCGATGCCACTGCTACAACTTCGCGCAGGAGCCTATCGCCCGCTTGTTCTATGGTTTCCCCGGACTCAACCACGCTACCCACGTAGATATCAATAAGATTCTTTCTCTTCTCGTACCCATCGGGATTTCCCGACATCTTGATGACGGGCATTAAGGGGAATCGGGCCGGTGCTGCCGGGAGCATAGGGAGCAGTGAAGGTAAGCCTCCCCCCATGGAGAAGATCATCAATTGACATCCGGCTGCTGCGATTCCCACCATAAGCTCTGCGGTTCGTGCCGGCCCGTCCATGAAATAAAGGCCTCTGCCGGGTGGCTTTTCTCCATAGTTCAAAACCCCCTGGAGTGGGGCGTTTCCTACCTTTATTACGGCGCCAAGGGATTTCTCCTCTATGGTGGTCAGGCCGCCGGCTATATTGGCGGGAGTAGGCTCGGATCCCCGAAGATCCACCCCCATTTCCATAATCCGGCGCTCCATGTTCTTTGCTGCCTCAAGAACCCTTTCCGCCACCGCCTTGTTGATCGCCCGTTTGGCCAACACATGTTCGGCCCCGATGATCTCCGGGGTTTCCGTGAATACCACGGTACCCCCTTCGGCTATAATCCGGTCAGCCACAAATCCGGCCACCGGGTTCGAGACAACACCCGAGGTCGTATCGGAGCCGCCGCACTTTATGGCAAGGCTTATTTCTCCGAGCTCGGCTTCCTCCCTCGGTTGCTTTGATGCCTCTTTTGACATCCTCTGGGCCATAGTTCTGCCCCTTCTCACCAACTCATCCCAGTCCTCCACCTCCTTAAGCGTTAGCAGTTCCACTGGTTTGTCCAGCTTTTTAATATCTTGATAGATCTTTTCAGGCGACATCTGCTCACATCCCATACCAACAAGTACCGCACCGAATATATTGGGGTTTCCCACGAGGTTCGCAATGGTCCGGGTAGAACGTTTGAGATCATCGCCGAGATGTGAGCAGGACAGGTTATGGCCCAGCGGTATGGCTCCTGGAATCCCGCTGCTGATAAGCTTCGGGGCTTCGTTCATGCATCCGGTGGTGGTAATCACTGCCACGAGGTTACGCACCCCCACGCTGCCATTCTTTCTTCTATATCCTTGAAATCTCATAGAACAATGCTCCCAACGGAAACCGTTCTTTCTTATGCGCCCTTCGATAGTGACAATCCATCACTTCGGGAGCTCGACCAGCCCTTCATCTAAAATTAACTTCACCGCCAGTTGGGCAGCCTTTCCCACCACATCGGTGCACTTGTCAACGTGGCCGCCAGCCTCCTCGAACTTCTCGAAATCAGACATATCGGCGATGTAGTAAGGGCGGCCGAACCTGATGAGCTGGATGTCCCTACAGATAATGGAACCCAGCTCCTTGGTGTATTGCTCGAGGAATTTTCTGGCCAGTTCAAAGGATTTGAATCTGACCCTCTCCGGATCCCCGAAGTTAGAGCGCTCGCGCCCCAAAAGCTGGCTGATTACCATGACGCTCCCCACATAGCCGCCACAGACCCCGATCCCGGTTAAACCTCCACCGGCCGCGAGCCCTGTGCCTGCCTTGAATACGCTGTCGTCCCTGATATTCAGGGTGTCCTGTATTGCGGCAATTGCACACTGGGAGCAGCCCCTGTAAGTCTTCTCGTACTCGAATCCCAGTTGATACGCCTTGCTTAAGAGATCTTGTTTTGTCTGTGCCATTTTGCTCTTTCCTCCCTTGCATCTTATGTTACGGGTTGCATATCGCTATAGAAGACTTGATCTTTACAGAAAGCATCTTATCCGTGTGCCCAGCGTTTCCTTTGCGCTCATTGGGCAACGACACCCCCGTCTACAAGCATAGCGTGTCCGGTGACAAATGAGGATTCATCGGAGCACAGCCAGACCACGACCTCGGCAATTTCCTTTAGAGTGGCGAGGCGTTTCATAGGGATCATTGACAGTAATTGAGCCTCGGCTTCCGGATCGCTGGCAATGATGTTCTCGACAAGCGGTGTACGCACAACGGCAGGGCATATGGCGTTGACCCGGATGCCGGCATCAGCGTATTCCAGCGCCGCAACCTTTGTCAGCCCTATGACCCCGTGTTTACTGGCTGCGTACGCTGAACGTTTCGGCAGTCCGATCAGCCCGACCATGGAAGATGCATTGACGATAGCACCCTTGCCCTGCTTGAGCATGGCCGGAATCTCAAACTTCATGCATAGCCACACGCCCTTTAGATTGACGTTCATGACGCGATCCCAATCTTCCTCAGCAGTATCCGGCGTTAGCTGAGGGCTTACTGCAACCCCGGCGTTATTGTACGCGCAATCGAGCCCTCCGTATATCGCCACGGTTTTGTTCACCATTTCCTCAACCTCAACCGCCTTTGACACATCAGCCCTGATGAAGGTTGCCGCGCCGCCGGCTTCTATAATCGTATCTGCGGTCTCCTCACCGGCTTCAACAACGAGGTCCTCTACGACAACCTTTGCTCCCTCTTCGGCAAAGGCAAGCGCCGATGCCTTGCCGATCCCTGAGCCTGCTCCGGTCACAAGCACTACCCTATTTTCCAATCGTCCCGCCATGGGATAAAACCTCCCTCTCGTGGCCTTCTGCTACCAACCTGGAGCAGGGTTTCACCATGCCATCCAACCGCCGTCCACCGGCAAAATGACGCCATGAATAAAATCCGATGCCGGTGAGGCCAGAAAGACGGCTGCGCCGGCTACATCATCGGGCATTCCCCACCGGCCGGCCGGTGTTCTCGCGGTGATGGATTGGGACCGATCAGGATCCCTTTGGATGGCCTCGGTTAAATCGGTGATAAAAAAACTGGGCGCAATGGCGTTCACGTTAACACCCCTACTTGCCCAGTCGTTGGCGAAGGCCATCGTGAGCCCTGCAACGCCGTGTTTTGCCGCTACATACGCAGCGACATTGAGCCCTCCCTGGAAAGACAGAACCGAGGCAATGTTGATGATCTTTCCCTTTCCCTTGTTCAGCATGATCCGGCCGGCAGCCTGAGAGAGAAGAAAGGTAGCAGTGAGATCGCTCTCCAGGGTATCTTCCCAGTCTTTTTCCGGGTACTCCACCGCGGGAAATCTCCGGATAACCCCGGCGTTGTTGACCAGGATGTCAAGGCCGCCCATCTTCTCCATTATGATCGGTATCACGTTCCTCGTTTGATCTCTTTCTAAAAGATCAGCTGAGTGATGCAAAAACTTACGGCCACAATCCATGATTAACCTCTCAACATCCTGATGAGGCCTCCTGCTCACCACAACTATATCAGCACCAGCCTCAGCGAGACCCACGGCTATGGCCTTGCCTATCCCCTTTGTTCCACCGGTAACCACGGCAACCTTGCCATCCAGCCTGAATCTATCCAAAATCATGCTCGCTCCTCCTCAGTCCACCTTTACAAGATCCAATCCCTTTTGTAACGCCGCCTTGTTCATCTCAAATGCCTGTGGCAGCTCCTCCCTGAGAACCTCCTCTATTGTTTCTCTATCCAGGGGCAGGGCCTTTGAGCCGAGCAGGACTCCAAGGAGGATGACATTGGTATACAGAGGGTTTCCCAATTTCAAGGCTTCCTCGGATGCATTCACTATCCACGATTGAGCCGAGAGTCTCCGTATCGTTTCAATCACCGTGTCAAGCTCGGGATACTCCGCCTCGCCGCTGATGACCCCTATGGGATACACCGGCCTCAAATTCGCGATGGCGATGACCTCCGGGTTCCCGAATCGGGTCAGGTTTCGTAAGAGCTCGATGGGTTCTATCCCCACAATGACATCGGCATCCCCTTCGTGGAGCAGGGGGCTCATGTCAGAGCTTTCCCTCGATATCTTGATATGGCTTGCCACCGCCCCGAGTCGCTGCGAGGCCCCGTAGTTATCAAAGACCGTGACGGAGTAGCCCAACTTTATCATGGCGCTCCCGATAAGAAAGGACATGAGCACATTGCCCTGCCCTCCGACGCCGGCAATAATGACCTTGAGGGGATCCTTTGTTAGTTCCTGGCAACTCATGCTGCGTCCCTCATGATCGCCCCCTGGGGGCACACACCCGCGCACAACCCGCAGCCCGAGCACACGGCCTCGTCTATCATAGCCTTGCCCGCTTCCTTGTCCCATACCAGGCCAGGGCAGCTGAACACCCGGGTGCAGAGCCGATTACACCCACACTCCTCGCCGATGCATCGTGCAGGGTCTACATACATCTTGTAGGGTTTCTCTTTATCCCTCCGCGCCCTTACCAGCTCGCACTCACGCCTGAGGATGACTACCTTTGTGGGCTCTTCATCCCGCAACATCCTTAGCAGGATGGCGATAGTGCCGGAGAGGTCAAAGGGATCACACACCGCAACGGGAACTCCCAGGGATTGGCAGAGGGCCTCGATGCTCACCTTTTTTCCGGGATCGCCTGTCGCGGTCACACCCGTTCCCGGATGGGGCTGAAACCCTGTCATCGCAGTGGCCGAGTTATCAAGGATCGCGAGCGTGAAATTCGATCTGTTCCATACCCCGTTTATCAGTCCCGGGATAGAGGCATGGAAAAAGGTCGAGTCCCCGCACACCGCAATCACCGGCTGGTTAAAACTAAATCGCTCAAGGTGCCCAAATCCATTCGCTACCCCTACCCCGCCACCCATAGCGTAATAGGTTCTCACCTGGAAGGAACCGGGAGAGATCATGCCCATGGCGGTGCATCCGATATCGCCCGTGACAAAACCATTTCTCCCGTCAAGCTGGAGTGCGTGCTTGATTGCCCAGAAACTGGCCCGATGAGGACACCCCGGGCAGAAGGTCAAGGGACGGGTGGGTAGTATTTTCTCCACCTCATTCACGGTGGATTGATATGCAGGACTCAATGTCTGACGGCTCCGGTATGAAGTCCCCATGACCTTTGCTAAGGACTGGATAACGAGATTGAGGTTCTGTTCCCCCCATGCCCTCACGTGCCCTGAGCGTTTCCCGTAAAAGGCGGGCCGCGCATGGTCTCCCGGGAGGCTCGCCGCCAGCTCCATGACGCTTCGCTCTACAAAGGGTGCGATCTCCTCGATAAAGAGCACCTTATCCGACCTCTCGAGGTGTCTGCTGACCAATCCTTCGGGCAGGGGCCACGTGGTTCCCAGCTTGAGGATGCCGACCCGGTCGTGAACCTGTAAAATACTCACCGCCTCGGTAGCGTAAGTCCAGCAGATCCCGGAGCTGATGATCAAGAGCTCCGGCGCCTCCGGCCCGCTGTAAGCGTTGAAAGGGGATCCCTCGCAGTACTCCGGCGCCTTGGAGAACCTCTTCAGAAGCTCCTCACTCTGCTTATAGGGGTGGAACTGCATGCCGCAGGTGTACCTGCTCTGTCGCGGGTTGTCGATATCGTAGAACTCAGCGAAACGGGCCGTCTTGGTGTTCGCGGGCAGCTTTCCGAACCTCACCGTGCCTCTTGTGTGGGAAAGATAGGTGACGCTTCTGACCATGCTCACCATGCCGAGCTCTTCTGAGAGCTCAAAGGCCCATGCAGTCATGTCCTTGCACTCCTGGGCGGTGCTGGGCTCCAGGAGCGGGATATTGAGCCACTTTGCGATGGGCCTTGTGTCCTGCTCGTTGGAGCTGGTCATCCCTCCCGGGTCGTCGCACACCACCAGCACCAATCCCTTTCCCACACCTGTCATCTGGAGGTTCACGAGAAAGTCGGTAATCACGTTCACCCCGTTGGCCTTCATGGAACTGAGGGCACGAATATTCGAGAGGGAGGCAGCTGAAGCCGCCTCGAAAGCGACCATCTCATTGATCGACCACTCGGCGTAGAAGCCCATCTTCCTGGCAATCGGTGCGAGGGTTCCCATTATCTCCGAGGAGGGAGTGCCCGGATAGGCAGTGGCGAATCCTATTCCCGCCTCAAGCGCACCGCGGGCAATAGCCTCATTTCCGAGGAGGAGCTGGGTTGTCCCAGGGGCATCGATTTCTATATGTGCCATGGTATCAGTTCGCTTACGATTCTAAGACAAGAGCTTGCCGGCAAGGCTACCTGAGATACCGAGGTAGCCGAGATCCTTCCTGCTCCCTGTCCTGTCAATGATCCGGTGCACTGCGTTTCTCTTCTTGTTCAGAGAGGCACGCTTTAGATTCGTGAGGCTCTCATCAGGGATGGGTTGTATCTCCATTGCACGGTCCTTCTTGGCGATCTCTACAAGCTCGGCACCGGCCTTGGTGCGGACGATCACGGTATTCCAACCCTTGAACAGAGCCCGGCCGGAGCCGACTGATATGTCGGCGAACTCCGCGGTCATATCGATACAATAACGACATGCCGTATTGATGAAAGGGCGAAGTTCATCTAAATCGACTGACTGTGTTTCGGATTTTGTATAGAGGTCAAAGCTATGAGCAGGGTGATGGGGAATATCGAATTTAATCGCCTTTGTAAGATCGAAGCGCTCCGTAAGGAACTGGTGAAAGCCATGGGATAAGGTCCATCCGCAGAAGAGCCCGATTACTAGCTTTCCATTCTCGATAGGTGCCCTATTGATAGGGGGTAATAACCTCATCTTACTCAAGCAGGTAACATGGCAGGGCAATCCCACAAAACCCAGTTTTTCCGTGCTCTGCCTGGGCAGACGATTAAAGGCCTCGAGAATCGGGCTGGGCTCATAACTCACCCCGGCGCATTCCAGCAATTCCTTCCTGTTTCGAGCGATAACGCCATGGGGAATCTTCTCACCATCCAGCTTGGTCTCGACCGCGCCATCGATCATCCCCTCGGTCAATGCCACCGATAGCAAGGTCGTGACGATCCCCCCATCCTGTGCTTTAAGATGGATCTCCTGGTCGGTGGAGCGGGCGAGAAAGACTTCCCTTGCAATGCCGATCTCATCTTCGCCGTATGGTGCGCCGAAGATGGCTCGGCTTATGGCGTCCATATCTGTGTGGGTTCGCGGGCAGTATTGATAGCATTGCCCTTCATCCAGGTCGCATTGATGTACCCTTACTACTCTCCCATCATGAAGGAAAAGGTAGGGACAGAGGCCGGTACATCCTCCACACAGGGTGCAAAGACCGTTGTCAATCACCTCATCATACAGTTTTTTTGAGGCATATTTTGTCACGCCGGCACTTTCCATTTAATTTCATTATATGAAATAGAGTTTTAAAATTATCTAAAAAAATTACCACTGCAATTCGTTTGAAATCCTCTCTGCCGCTTCCATCACCAGCGTCTTCAACTCATTGCGAATTCTGTCCATGGTCATGGTAAATATGGCGCCTGTAATGCTGACCGCTGCGACAACCTTCCATCCGGCCCTGACAGGAGCGGCAACGCAACGTATGCCCTCATAGTATTCCTCATCATCGATGGCATACCCCTGCTTTTTGATCTTCTCCAACTCCTCGAATAACCGGGGCATGCTGGTGATGGTATTCTTGCCATAGGTCTTAAGAGGCCTTTCCCGGTAAAGATCCATGATCTCCTTACGCGATAACCCCGAGAGCAGCACCTTCCCTCCGGCCGCGGCGTGGGGATCGGTTCTGTAGCCTATATAGGTAGCCAGCGAAACCATACCCTGGGTGTCGATCTTATCGATATAGATCACCTTTCCATCCCGTAATATGGCCAGGTGAACCGCCTCCTTGCATTGCTCGTGAAGCTCCAGCAAGTGCCGGTGAGCGGTCCTGCGGACATCGATAGTATCGAGTATGACCCTTCCGATGGAGAGGAATTTAAAGCCCAGTGAGTACTTCTTCGTCTCCGGGTCTTTTGAGACATACCCATAAGGCAAGAAGGTGCTAAGGATATGGTGAACCGTGCTTTTCGGATAGTTTAACGCCTCGGAGAGCTGAGAGAGACTCATGCCACGGGGGTTTTTGCTGAGCATATCGATAAGCTTGAGGCTCTTTTCCAGAGATGAAAGTTTCATTGATTTGATAAAGGGATTATTTCATATTGTGAAATCTGATTCAATATAGTATGATAAGCCCATGGTGTCAAGAAAAAAATGGCGGCAACAATTTTTTCTGAATCTTGTGCCAGGCCTTGACGGCCCATAATCTATCTGGTATCGAGTAAGGCAATCCGGATGATTACCGGCAAGCTATTATTTTTAGGAAGAAGGTAGCATGTCTGAATTTATCCAAATTATCATAGGAATCATTTTTCTTATCATGGTCTTTCTCATCACCCGAATCGGGATTGCCCATCGAATAAGAAGTAGCGCAAGGCTCATCGTCCAAGACCTCGAGATCCGGCAAGCCTTTGACTCTGGTTCTGCTGCTGAGCTCCCCTATGCCAAGACACACTATTTCAGGATCGGGTTAAGGGACTATCGGCCCAAGGCCCTGGAATCCCTGGTTCAGGGCGGTATCGTTGCAAAAACGGAAAATGGAACATTCTTTCTTATAGAGCGACCAAGATTTCAAAAGAACGGCTTTTGACTTCTATGCTGCATTACTCATCCCGTATCGTATCGCCTTCTCAGGCGCTCTCGAGCTGGTTCGAACAAGTATCAATCTCCTAAAATGAGCGCTGCCAGAAGGATCTGCGTTTCGTTATAAGGATGTGTTCCATTACAATCAAGGAAATAATCTCGATCAGGTAGCTCACCTATACACAACAAATTTCGAACAGTACCAATCCTTTTTTGAATATCGCCCAATGGCTTTGAGGTGCATGTACCTACAATTTTCTTGACAATGTACCTGTCGGATATTATAGACACCGCAACCGATTTTACGGGGCTATGGAGAGATCATGAATGGTATTATAGGGGAAGGCGAGGAAAAAAATGAATGTTACTATAGATGGCACAACTATTACCGTTGAGAAGGGCGTTACGGTCCTTGAGGCTGCACGGAGCGCCGGCATCTATATCCCGGCATTGTGCTCTCATCCCAATCTACCATCATCGAGGCAGGTGAAGCCCTTTGAGGTAAT
>CAYMFC010000073.1:0-1217 GCA_964389665.1 uncultured Desulfobacteraceae bacterium
CGCAGGTGGAGAAAGGGATCGAAACGGTAAAAATCCCTCGTCCTCTGCCGGCAGAACTGCGCGATCTCATGCTGCTCATGAAGATTCGAGCGCATGATCATGGCCTTGAGGCGGACATTGAGACCGCTTTCGAGAAGGAGCCCGAGTCCTCGCTGAAACGCGGCAAAGGAACCAGGCCTCCTGGTGATCCTCTCATAGGTCTCGGCGCTCACGCCATAGACTGAAACCTCGATATCCCTCGGCGGGAATCTCTTCAATAGATCTATATGCTCCTTGCTCACCAGTGTTGCATTGGTAAATACGGTTACCAGAAGGCCTTTTCTTTTTAAGTAAAGATAGATCTCAAGAAAATCATCCCGTACAAGGGGTTCCCCCCCGGTAACCAAGCACCACAGGGCACCCAAAGATACTGCCTCATCCACGATCTCCCGGATCTCATCGAGGGATAGCTCCTTGCTCTCAGCCAGCCTATCTGCTGCCGGAAGATTGATGTAGCAGTGCCGGCAATTGAGGTTGCAGCGGGCGGTGGTCTCGAGCTCAAAGAGTAAGGGTATCCTCTTGAGCTCCATCCTCTTCCACAACGAGAACTCCTGGAGACTGCCGGATGAAATAAAAGGCCCGCTCATCTCGAAGACCTCTTGAGAAACGGGCGGATGACTTTCCACAGCGGGAGAAGCACAGGCAAGAGAAGCCTCCTGCGACTGAGGAGAGCGATCAACATTTTCTCTGGTCCAAGCCCGAGGGCAACCGCCCTCCCGTCCCGTTCAACCCTTTCCACCCTTCCCAGGATTTGCGATATCGTTACAAGATGCCTCCGAGTTGGGAGATTATCTCCCATGATGAAAAAATGGGAATCATCCCTCTTGCCGATAACCCTGTGGATAACGAGTTCCTCCGTATCAGTATTAAGGAAGGCCACCACATCCCCAAGACGTGGCTTATCCCCAGACAGGGGAGCCACGGTAATGATATCCGTATCCTTGATAAAGGGCGACATGCTGAAGCCCTTTGCCCTGAACCTGAACGCCGCACCCTTGTGAAGCACCTCTATGAGCAGTTCCTTAAAAGGCCGGCTGCCGAGGGATAGCTCAGGCCTTCCCTCGGTATAAACGGCCGGTTCAGGCCTGATGTCATTTGAGTCCCTCATGCTGTCATCTGCATATATAGTGCTCAGGTATGCCCGCTGCCGATCACATGGCCCAAATTGCTTTAATCAT
>CAYMFC010000073.1:1317-9102 GCA_964389665.1 uncultured Desulfobacteraceae bacterium
GCCTTACGCCTTTGGCCGGTTTGAATATCATCCTGAATCAATAACAAAAATGTGACACAAATGTTAAGGTCTTGCTTTATAGAGACGCCTCGTCTCTTTGCACCGCTACGAGCATCTTTCTCTTAAGGAGTTCCTCTGTGAGGCCGACCACATCCCTTTCGATTTCACCGGGAGATGCCTCGAACTCGGCACGGAGTTCAGCGACCACATTTTCGAGGGTCTTCCTGCCGTCCAGTTTCTCCCAGATGGCCCTTCCCGTCTGATTCAAGGTAAAGAGCTCATCCTCCATGTCTCCGATTCCCGAGACAAGCGGTACTATGATCAGCTCCCCCTCGATCTCCCTGACCACGATATTCTCTGAGTGAAGGTAAGAAGCACCCAGATCAGCCTTTACGTTCATAGGGATCCTCCTTTTTGTGGTATCGAGGTAAGTCCTTCCTCTTTGCAATCATCATGAAAGAAAAACAAAAACCAGGGTAAGGGCCTTGCGCAGTTCATCTGGAAGTGCTTTTTCGCCTCCCGTAATCCTGATCAATTGCCCCTGATCCTGAAAATCGTCTGACCCGTTCCCTCCAGTCCCTCACCTCCCAGCTCATCTCGCTCGCTCCCAGCAATCCAACGTCCCTGGCCTGGGCATGGGTTATTTCGCAGAGATAGTCCACCGGGGTATCCAACGTGCCATGTTCCATCCAGGACTGAGCCGGGCACTGCTCACAGAGTCCTTGCAAGAAACAGCGAGCGCACCGGTTCAAATACTCTTGATTCTGGGCCTTGAATTGCCTTACCTTTGGAAAAAACTCCTCTATTGCATGCCTAAGAGAGCCCTCCTTGAGATCATACACCATATCCGGATGTCTGAGCAACAGGCACAGCTGCAATGCGCCATACGCATCCACGCAGGCCCCGCCAACGCCAGCTCCGCAGGGGAAAAGCCTGCTGCCTGGAGGCTGTGTGAACCTCGAGCAAAACTCTCCCATCTGCTTCAGGTACTCCTCACGCCTCCGGGATAAGAACTCGATGAGATCCTCCGGTGAGATCCTGAGTGCCCGGATGCGCCGGTTCTTTTCCGTTGAGTCCCGTCGAGCCCTGAGATCAAAGATCACTGAGTACGACGGGGGCCTATCCATCCAGGGAATGGTAGATGCCCATTGCTCAAACCATTCTATCTCCAACCTGTTCGGCGGAAGGAGCGCACCCTTGACAATAAAAGGTATCCCCTCAGCGAGAAGCAGATGTATCCCCTGCCAGGCAGCCTCAAATGAGCCGGGCGTCCTGGTGACAGCCTCATAGGAATCCCTTTCCATGCCGTAAACGGTGATCTCTATAGGTTCCAGAGGCGGAATGGATGCCAGGAGCCTGGCTATTTCAGGGGTGATGAGGGTAGCGTTCGTCAGGAGGGCGACCCGGAGCCCAAGCCTGCGGGCAGCCGTATAGATCTCTGAGAAATCCTCCCTTAGAAGCGGTTCGCCGCCGGTCAATCGTAGCCTCAGGCAACCCAACGAGGCTGCTTGCCTGAGTATCTCCTTCACCTCTTCTGTTGATAGCTCTCGCCGGAGAGCATTTCTATCATCAGCGGGCAGATTTATATAGCACTGGATGCAGTTGCAGTTACATCGCTCAGTGAGCTCGATATCAAGGCTTTCCAGAGCAGGCCTTTTGTCTTTCCAGAGTTTCGCCTCCGCTGTATTGAGTTTTTCGCAGTAAGGATTTTCTATCGCTCTGCTCCATAACAAAGGCTTATAGTTCTTTCAAAAGGGGCACGATAGCTCCGCTTTTATCAAAGTAGAGCTCGAAGCAGGGCACCTCTGAGGCTATGTCCTCCACCAGCTCCAGCATGCTGTCCCACCAATCCGAGGTGACGAGGGGCCTTACCAGGCAAGCCAGAAGCTTCCTGACGATCTCATTTTTGTCAGCGAGTGGAACAATGCGGTTCTCCCTGGCCTTATTCAAGAAAAATATCCCCTTTAAGGGGGCTGAGTTGGACGAAACATCTTCTAGATCACCGTGACTCCATGTCCCATGGGCCTTGAATCCCTCCGGCCATCTCCTCACAATCATTCGATCGTCACATAGTACCTCAGCCATGGGTTTCATCATAGTGACTATTGTTGTTTTACCCGCTCCTGAATGACCGATAAAGACAAACCCCTCATTTCCGAGCGCTACTCCCCCTGCGTGGAAAAAACAACCCCGCCTTTGAGCGAGAATCCGTGCGAGGAGGATCTGATCGGTGGGAAAAAGCGTGAGTGAGCCCAGATTCCCTCCGCGAAACTGATCCTCGCCACGGTTGAATATCCTGAGCCTCCTATGATCAGAGCTACAGAACGCCAGCAGGTGAATATGAGCCCCATTTTCCAGTTTGAAAGGATAGCCCGCCTTGCTTCCCTCACCTTGCCGAGATTCCCGCCCACCATATCTAATCCGATGCCACATACGGGGAAAGATCTGAAGGGGAGCCCATGGCATTTCATGAGAATAATTGATATAAATCCATACGCGCCCCTTTCTGTAGACCACCCACGGCTCCCTGCGATAGACCTCCCGGCCCATCTCATGGCCATTCAGATCGGGAATGGAAAAGCGGTGCTCTATGGTAATGGCATCGGATCCAGGTCCGTCTACCTCGAAGGGCGTGAACTTGGCTGAGAAGGTATCCTCTCGTATGGGGATAACAGATTCTATCCGGATGGTTATTCCTGCAATCCGGAAATAGCGGAGGCGGGTATGGTTCGAATAAAGGGTCACTATATGGTTTTCGACATCCAAGACGAAACTGCCTCCGGTTATCATTCTCTCTGGGACTTACGCCCCACATACTCCAAAAGGGAGAATATGATAGCTATGAGGCCCGCCTGACAGACGAGCAGTATGCTATCTATCATCCTCGCATTTCTCAGCACTATGCTGCTGAGCCCCAGGGCAGCAGAAAAGAGAAATATGGTTAATACTGCTTTCCGTTTATCTCCTAAAAGGTAAAAGAGCCTGTGGTGGAGATGATCAGTACCCACATAATCTATCCATTGCTTCACCGATTTCACCTTTCCGTTCAAGACCCTTTCAACCGTAATATAGATCATGTCAAAGATAAGCACCCAGAAGATCAGCACCGGGTTTGCAAAGGATACAATCCTGCTCTCGCTCCAGTAGCCCATAACAGCCAGTCCCGCCAGCATAAAACCCAGGAATGTGGATCCGGCATCTCCCAGGAAGATCAACGCGGGCTTGGCAAGCCTGAAATTGAAGGGGAAAAACCCGAGGCAACTGCCGAGGATCGCGATAGCAATCCATCCCACAAAGGGTTGGTCGGTCTGGAAGGCTACTATGCCGATAAAGGCGGCCATGATGGCGCTCAAGCCGGCAGCAAGCCCGTCCATCCCGTCGAAGAAATTCATGGCATTGGTAATCCCCACAATCCAGATGGTGGTAAAAAGCAGATTCAGCCAAAATCCCCAGGTGGTGCGGGGAGGGAAAAGGTCCAAGATAATTCCCTGATAGACCAAGAATACCACGACAAGAATCTGTACGAGTAGTTTTGTGAGCGCCCGTATCCCCCTCACATCATCCAGCAGGCCCAGCAGCGCCATGATCATTCCACCAGTTAGGAGCACGAGCATTTCCTTGTCTAACAACATGTTGGCCGCGAGGGATAAGGAGAAGGCGATCGCTATTGCAATCCCGCCGAGCAAGGGGGTTGCGCTCTTATGGATTTTTCTTTGATCAGGGTTATCGATGATGCCGGCCTTGAGGGCAACTATCCTCATCAAAGGCGTCAACAGGTAGGAGAGCGAAAAGGAAAAAAGGAAGATATAGAGCCAACGAAGCCCCACATAGGTAAAATGGAATCGAAAGAAGGGCAGAAGGAGACCACCAAAGACGGCGAGTGCTACCAGGTAGAATATCCTCAATAAGAATGAGTCCTTTAAGGCGAACAACGTGACTTCCTCCTTCAAAGAATGCTCTTGATGGTATCGATAATAAAAGAGGCCTCATCTCGCTCGAGCGCCGGATAGATGGGGATACTTACCGCCTTTTCCCATGCATGGTCCGTGTTCGGAAATCCGGGCAATCGTAGGTACCTATGTATCGGCTTAAATACAGGTTTCCTGCAATAAATATTTCGTTTCCTCATCTCATCCATAAACCGGATTGGATCCTCAACCTCTATACTATACCGGTAATAGATATGATCCCTTTGATCAGGAACAATCGGGATTCGAAGTTTTATCTCAGGCAATCCCACGTCATAGATCCTGGCAATCTCTTTTCTTCTGTCGATACATAAGGGCAGCTTTTGTAACCTGCTTTCGCACAGAGCTGCCAGCATTTCCGTCATCTTATAATTGAATCTTACAACGTATGTTTCCTTCTCATCATAATCACGCAGGTCTTTAATGGCATCAATGAGACCTGGGTCGTTGGAAGCAACCATTCCTCCCTCACCGGCCCCGAGCATCTTGGTGGCATAAAAGGAAAAGACCGATAGCGCCCCGAACGATCCGGTACATCTGCCCTTGAAGCGTGCACCAATCGACTGGGCGCAATCTTCTATGACCGGGATTCCAAGAGAGATAATGGGCTCGATATCCGCCGGCAGCCCGAACATGTGCGGTACGATAACAGCCCTTGTTCTGCCGGTAATCGTCCTCTTTACACTCCCGGCATCGATATTATAGGTATGGGGATCAATATCCACCAGGACCGGCGTTGCCCTGACATACCGGACTGCATTCAGCAGGGCTGTGCAAACATAGCTTGGTATGATGACCTCATCACCCTCGCCTACCCCGAGAGCGAGCAGCGATAGATGGAGCGCAGCGGTTCCTGAGCTAACCGCAGCTGTGTGCGGTACCTCGATGAAGGATGCGGCCTTCTCCTCGAACGATACGACGTGCTTTCCCTGGGAAAGATAGCCCGAACGCAATACCGCTGCGATAGCGGCAAGATCTTCTTCATCGAGGAGTACCTTTGAGTGGGGGATCACCTTGCACCCTGAGTGAGCTAAAGTGACTAAAGTTACAAGTGACTAAAGTGAACTAAATTTGATGGTTTCGTAAAAAGTCATTTTTTCCATTTTTTTGTCATTCCGGCGGAAGCCGGAATCCAGTAAATTCAATAGGTTCTGGATGCCGGATCAAGTCCGGCATGACGATTAGAAGACTTTTTACGACTTTGTCAAATTTATATTTCGAAAACTTCAATTGACTTACTTTTTTCCAATCGAAGTAAAAATGGCAAGCAGTTCACTGCATTCATCATATTCGGGTTTTACATTCTCCCAGGATAACCACTTGGCATCAACAATAACTTCCGTCCAGTATTGAGTTTCACTTGCTTCGCTTTCACAAATCTTAATCTTATTTCTGAAATCCGCCTTGCTTCTTGCTCGATTGGCCTCACGGTAATTTGCACCAATAGAGGTTCCGGATTTTGTGATTTGATTCCTTACTACCATCCCCTCGGGTGTATTCGGTAATGTATGTGATACCTAGATAATTCTTACTGCAAATTTTCGCGTCCTTTTTTCAAGTTCTTTTGAAAATTCCTTATTATCAATAACTTTAGTCACTTTAGGCATTTTAGCTCACTTTAGGCACTATCCTTTTCAATCAATATTAATGAAAAGCCTTTCTGGTATAAATCCTTCTGCCAGGGGGATCCTGCCCTGCATACCCCTAAAATGCGCTGAGGATTTGGCGATATCAATAATAGAGAAATCCGGAATCTTCGTCTTCATTACCTGGGAGCTATGGGCCTTCAGCGCCTCGAGTTTCAATTCGAAAACAGGGCCGATATCAACAAATATATTCGGTGTGAAGTTATTGGTGGTAGGTACCTCGTAGAACATCACGTTCCGTACATAACGGGTTGCTGACAGGACTGATCTGTTTACCGCCCGATGATCTTGATGGGTATCATCGTAGAAATTTACAAAGATAAAATCAGGTTGGATCCTCTCGATATACAACTCAACAAGGTGGATGATCTCATTGCCTCTATCAAGCAGTTCCGTATCCGTAAAGCCTCCCCAGAACACATCCCTGGCTCCTATTATTTCGGCCGCCTTGAGCTGTTCCTCGTATCTGGCCTCAGGATTCCCTCCTTTTTCTCCCCTGGTAATGATCAAGAGGAAAACACCGTGGCCCTGTTTGGCGTATTTGATTAAGGTACCTGAACAACCTATCTCGATATCATCAGGATGCGGTCCTATGGCAAGTATATTCATGTATCTCCTCGTAGTATCTTCAGGCTTTTATTCCCATGGTTAAAGATGAGATCAATCACCGACATAAACGGCTCAAACTCACTAAAGAGCTGATCGTAGACCGGATGCCTGAAATCCTGGAAGATCACCTGGACCCCGGCTTTATCGTACTTCTTCAAGTCCATGTATTCCCTTCCCCCGGCTCCTGCCAGATATGTTTCCGCACCGAAGTGTTGGGATATGCTGATGAGCCTCTCATCAGGATCCTCGGGAAATGCTCCTAACTCCGATGCCACGTACAGGGGGGTATCGATTCCGAGTATCCCGGTGAGCCTTCTTACCACCTCTATGTTCAACTGAGAGATGATCTCCCAGGCTGAGGAAAAGATCTCCGCAAAGAATGGTTCCAAAAGGTCATAGTGCGGTGCCTTTTTGTAATTCGAAATAATGGCCTGTCGGTGTTTGTGCTGCCAATGTACCTTGTTATTTATGGGCACCTCCTGTATCAAATGAGGATACCGATACAGCACGGGAACAGTCAACCACTGCCATCCTTGGGCGGTCTTGATCCTGTTCCTGTTCTGCCACTCGTTTTTCTTGAATTGCACCGTATCGAGCAGCACAAAGACATCGGCCTGATCGATCTTATGAAAATATCCAATCCAAGGAAGGTACTGCGGCTGATGAACAGCAACCATCATCGGTTTCTGCCCTCGTTCAAAAATTGCCCTTTTTTTCTCAGGGGCAACGAGCGCTTCTTGTCCGTGAACCGAGCCCTCATTTTCTCATCTTTTTTGGCTGGCCAGGATCTCCCTCAGATTTTCTCTCACCTGGGGATCATTAAGGAGCGACTTGAGCTCATGACTGAAGGCATTTGCGCTAAATTCTATGCTCTCCTTGGCGTTTTGTTTAATACGGGTGAATGCCGGGTAATCCAAGACTACTCTGCTCGTCTCAGAGATAGCCATCCGTGCCGCAAACTGCATACTTTCCTTGATCTGCTGCTTAACGCCAAGAAAACCTATAAGAAGAACAATCAGAAAGATAATTCCCCAGGGTATTGCCATAACGAGATTTTTGATAAATATCCGCGCCAAAGTGTCCTCTTTCATATCCATGCCCTCCTCTTTGAGATTGTTGTTGTCAGATTTCCTCTATCCTTATTTCTAGCGGCACTGTAAGGCGAAACAGGATAAAAAGCAAACGGAAAAATGAAAAACACTGCATCAGGCCGAAGAAACTAATGTTTACAAGTTACGAAAATTGGATTTGAAACTATTATTCCACAACCGTAAAGATCCATTCGGTAATACTCTTTTTCCTCCTTTTTGATATCTTTGTCCTCATGCTCAATCTCTAACGGCAACTTGCCCTCAAACCGAGCTATTACCTGTCCTGATCGAATCAGGCGAACCCGAACCAGGCCCTCTGTGGGTATGCCTGATGAAAGAGAAATCCTTATCCTCGGGAATCCCTGTAAGAACAGCTCGTCTCCTGAAATGCCTTTTACTTCCCCATTCGACGAGGTCACGGAAAATTCCTCAAGCTTCGCAATAAGAGGATAATTGCCACGGCAGGCATAC
>CAYMFC010000074.1:0-9093 GCA_964389665.1 uncultured Desulfobacteraceae bacterium
GTCTAAATCCCGCCGAAGGCGGGACTGACTACGTGAGTAGTCAAATCTGTTTAACGTAAGGAGATTACAATGCTCAACATTATTTGTAAACACAACTGCAAAGATTGCTACGCTCTCAGGGTTTGTGCCGTCCATGCTATTGAGGAGCAACGAGAGGCTATTTATGTGGATACAGATAGATGCATAGGATGCGGCTCCTGCAAAACAGCCTGTGTCGCTTTTGGCTACAAGGCCTTGGAAGACAAAACAACTGAATGGCTTATAGGAGCTGCCGATTATAAAGCCGAGAGGTTTTAGAAGGCCTCCAGGGAACATGGGCAATCTAAGTGGTTCAGGAGGGAAAGGAGACGGCCGTGAGTAGCAGAAAACCAGATACAATTCACGCCAGTGAATTCCGTTGTCAAACGCCGCTCAAATTCTATGAGCATTGCACCTCATGTCCCCGGTTTGATGGTTGCCCTGATCTGGCTTTGGTTACAGAAGTCTTGCGAATGAGCAAGAAGGTCAATTATGACAGGAACCTTTATTCGGCAAGAGGAGAACTAGAAGGGATTAGGCACAGTGTAGATGCCGATGAATTTCATTGTTTTGCCCCGCTCTACTTTTTTGAGAATACTCGCATGAAATGCCCTTATGGGGGACGCTGCCGAGAAGAAGGCTTGCTTCTGGCCCTGCTTAAGGGAAAGAAGAAACTAGACTACGCCAAGACCCCGTAAGCGCCCCATGAGGTACCTCCTATTCTAAGAAACAAAGAGCGCTGTGAGTCTGAGGGTCGGCCACAACCTGTGCATAGGCTCCATCAGCTGTTTGAGGGACGTGAATGACGTGCACCACATTCTCAAACTGGCTGGTTCCCGGCAATAAATCGGTCAACATATTATCAGCGCCTTCAAAGAACGCATCGTTGAACCAGGTCTCGGGGTCATCCGGATAGACCGGCAAGTAAATTATCTGGGCTTCCACAAGATCCTGAAAGAAATGGGTGCCGTAAGACACTTCAGGTACATGGCCGGAGTCTTCGCGAGCGATTTCAACAAGAACAGCTGTGTTATCAATGTCTGCATAGCTGACACTAACTCCTAAGTCAATGTTGCTGCTGCCCCACCTGCCTGGACCCATCATGAAAAATTTTCCTGACACAAGGTGTGGATGCCTGTTGAGGCGTCCAACTACCCGACCGACTGACCTTTTGAGGTCCACAGAGGCGATCTCTGCATAACGTCGAGGGTCTATGTAGATGATATGCTGGATTTTGCTTACTGCTCCGCCACTGATAACCCTCATGGCCTTAAAAAGGGTGCGCTCCCTGGGGATATTGTGGGGAACCTTTAAAGAGCCCGATAGTCCTGGAAGCCATAAAGGTCTGCATTGAAGTAAATTGACTTTGACGCGCCCGCCCGTATCTACGAATGCGGTAAACTCCGTGTCCACCGGCTGGTTGTAAGCCCTGTCCAGCCTCTCCAGCATATCTCCGGTGATTTTGACGAAACCCGTGTCACTGATAAGCTTGTTAAAGGTCAGCACGAGTTTCTCTCCAGAATCCAGGTGGGTCCTGCCGTAAGGATCATGAAGGTATTCATCTTTCATGACAGATACGAGCAGTTGAACATTTGGGTATTCATCATTGGATATCACCTCGGCAAAGGGCAACGTGAGGAATTGATTCGTTTCAAGATCGAGAAGATCTATTTCATGCTGAGAATACTTCGCTATTTCCATGCCCACTTCCGGCCTGAGTTGGGGATGGCTGATTGCAATCATTCTCGGGTAATCGCCCCCTACCCGGTTTACCGCCCGGGTCCCCAAGCCGAATACAAGGCGTATGAGGCCCTTATTCGGATCAATACGGTTGGTCCATGCATAGAGGTTTCGTGAAAAAGCCACACCCGCAAGGCTCGGGTAAAAGTAATGCCTGTAGGGAATTCCTGATACCCGTTGAACCAGGATGGCCATCTGCTCGTCACTTTCACCCAGCCCTCTCTTGCGCCGATAGGAAAGGGCATCAGGGCTCAAGGTGCTTGCATATACAAGTTTTACTGCCCGTAAAAAAACCTCCAATCTCTCATCAGGACTGCCCTGGTTGACGCAAAACTCGCTTCGATATTTGCCGGCAAATGAATTTCCGAAGCTGTCTTCCAACAGGCTGCTTGATCTTACGATAATAGGCGCCTGCCCAAAGTAGTCCAGCATGTTACGGAACTGCTCCATTATGTCCGCGAAGAACCTGCCGGCAAGAAAGCTCTCTTCTACGTCTTCAAATTCTTCATATGACAACTGGGAATCCCTTGATAGCTTCAGGCGAAGCCTGAACAGGTTGTTATGCACAAGGAACGTGAAAAAAACGTCTGACCCGATATAGAAGGAGTCATGGTTTTCAAGTACCTGAGAGAAATCTGTCTCGCCTCCCTTTTCCAGGAGAATGCGCCTGGCCAATAACATTCCAGCAGCCTTGCCCCCAATCCTCCCGGAGCCGATCAAGCGATCCCTGATGCTAAACAAGTCTTCCAAGGTGAAATAGGAATCCGCAAGCCTCGTAATCTCTGGATGATTCCCGATCAACATTCGTGAAAACTCTTGTTTCAGTGCAAGGATCTCAGGCGTTATCTTATGAGCGCCCCTACCGGTTTCGCGATATTGCAAAAGCTTGCTATAGACACTGTCCCACGGGGCAATGGAGTTTTCATCAGTTCTCAGGGGATGTTTGCGTGCCGTTGCGGATAGTGTAGCGGCTTCACCGCTCTGGAAAACCGGCTGCCAATGTCGTTCAGCAACTGCATGGGGAAGGAACATTTGGGGTGAGTAACGGTCCCAGACCTTCAAAGGGTGTAAGTACATCTTACCCTTTATGCGGTAAACGTCGATAAGAACCTGTGTCGTGTCCCGAATCCTGGCAACCGCACTGTTGGCATGATGACCACGGGTAAGCGCAAAGTAGGCGACCGTATCCAGCTCACGCAGGAACGGGCACGTAATCTGGAAGAAATTAGCCAGCAGCTCATCCGTTGCCCACTCTTCCACAAGGGCTGACAAGTTATCCAGCACGAAAAACTTCATCGTGGCCCACTCCTCAATCATCTGGTGCACCTCGGTGCTGAAGAAGTCGAAACCGTTCCCTGGATTTACCTCCTTGATAATAAGGCCGGGACGGGCTCCAATAATAGGTGGATGAGGTGCAAATCGCAGATACACACAGTTTCCGCTTTCACGGATCGCCTGGTCGGCAAAGGGTTGTACAAAATATAAGTAGTCCTCAAGGTCGTCTACCTGCCATACAACATTATCCCCAAGACGAAGCCCTTTTAGGATTTGGTCCAGGGCCGGTATACCGCTCTTTATGATCTTTGATTCCATTTCAAACGGCATGTTTTCCCTGAGCGAGTTGGGTTCCCACGCTAGACCCAACCGCGAAGCTTGCAAGCCTCGGCTACCCTGGCGACAGACACAAGGTAGGCAGCCTGGCGCATATTGGTCTTTTCGTTTTGGCTCATTTCATAAACACTTTTAAAGGCACGGGTCATTTTTTCTTTAAGCCTCCAGTGGATTTCTTCTATTTCCCAGTAAAGGTTATAGGCATTCTGGACCTGTTCCAAGTAAGAGACTGTAACGCCCCCTGCATTGGCCAGAAAATCGGGCAAAACGATGACCCCTTTGTCGTAGAGGATATCGTCGGCCTCCGGGGTTGTGGGCCCGTTGGCCAGTTCACAAACGATTTTACAGCGCAGCGCGGGAGCATTTTCTTTTACAATCACGTTTTCCAAGGCAGCAGGAAACAGCACTGCAACCTCAAGCCCGAGAAGTTGTTCATTGCTTATGCCTTCTGTCTTCGGAAAACCACTGACCCTGCCCTTCCTCTGTTTATGCTCGATAAGAGCCTCGACATCAATGCCACTGGCATTGTAAATGCCTCCCCTGGAATCCGAAGCAGCAACCAATTTAAGGCCGAGAATTTTTTCAGCCAGTCGGGCGGCATGCTGACCGGCATTGCCAAAACCCTGAATAGCCATAGGCTGGCCCTTTAAATCCATATTGTAGGCTTCGGCCGCTTCTTGGGCGACATAGATACCGCCTCTGGCCGTAGCATCTCCGCGTCCCTGGGATCCACCCAAGGGTATAGGCTTTCCTGTTATTATGCCCGGGTGTTTTTCACCCACGATCGTTTCGTATTCATCCATCATCCATGCCATAATCTGCGGGGTGGTATAAACATCAGGGGCAGGAACATCCTTGGTGGCGCCAAGAGACCTGGCTATAGCCCGTATGTAGGCACGAGCCAGCCGCTCCTTTTCAGTCTCAGACAATTCCTTGGGATTGCAAATAATCCCTCCCTTGCCACCACCTAAAGGGATGTCGACCACGGAGGTTTTCCATGTCATCCATGCCGCAAGAGCGCGTACCGTATCTATAGTCTCGTCCGGATGCCAGCGGATACCCCCCTTGGCAGGGCCGCGTGCGGTATTGTATTGGATACGAAAGGCATGGAAGATCTTTGTTGAGCCGTCATCCATCTTCACAGGAATTGTGACCTTCAATTCTTGCATAGGCCAACGGAGGAGTTCGTGGGTGGCCTTGTCAAGGCCAAGCTTTTCGGCAGCATCATCCAGTTGTTTCTGAGCGATACTGAAGGGGTTATGTTTTTCTTGCATTTCTACTCCTTTCTCACTTGGATCACTGAGGTTTCGGTAACATTGGGAACAAACACATGTTCTGTTTTTCCCAGCGCTATAATCGTGGAAGATAGGCCCGGGTCCAACAGCAATATCTCATGGCGCCAAAAAAAATCCACACATCTCACCCCTGAGATAATGTGGACTTCTTTGTCTCTTTGCGCAATACGCCTTTGTATTACTTTTTTTAATCTAGAAGTTCAATAATAAAAAGCCCAGCCGATGTCAAGCCTTATTGCGTCTTGGGGTTTACGTTACGTTTCCCCTAGCTCCATTGCTTTTTTTGGATCAGTCCTTCAAGGGCAGGCTTTTGAATGGCTTGCGTGAATCCCCACCGTTCTTGAAGGGGTTGCGGAATAGTAACCTGGAAATATCCGGGCCTGAACAAGCAGTTTTCAGGTTCTTCGTCCCAATCATACCTGTTGGTGCTGTCCAGATCGAAGGGCGTTCCCCTGAACCCCCCGGTTACGAGAGAGATCTGAGAGAATATGTGGCGATCCCTCACCCCTACACAGTTGGGGAGTGCATTGGGGCTGATACACCGTATGATGCTTGGGAGGATCGTATTTTGATACCATAACCCGGTTGAAGCGAAATACGTGCCTTCCCTGATCATGCTCAAGGAATGAAGCTGGTAGGGATTCTTGATGAGCCCGTAAGTGGAATCTTGTCTCACCTCAATGCCTGATTCCTCCAGCTCTTGGAGAAAGAAAAGCATGTTTTCCAGATAGAGTATGAAGTGGAAGGGCTCGTCACGGCCCAGCTCCATATTATCGCCGATATCTGCAAGGATATTGAATATGCGCTGGGAAATAGGGGGAATCACGTAGAGCTCGAAGAGGGCCTTGAGATTGAACCTATGGAGGTTTTCCATGAACTCGGGAAGAATGACATAGTCTTCTGCGGAACGGGGGCGTTGTAGTTGCCCTTTGAGAACCACGGACGCCGGAACCCTTCCGACCGTGACGAGGCGCATGGTGTCGATGGCGTGCTGCTCGGTTTCAGAGAGAGACCGGGTTACGACCTTATCTACTTCACCGGGTATGTAATGGTTGCGGAACTCCTGCATGATCTTATAGGTCTGGCGATAGATGAATCTGGTCATGGGCGCTTCCGAGGATAGGGCTGGGTCCTTTTGTATTTCGTAGCGAACAATCCTGAGGATGTCTTCGTTGTTGAAGCGCAGGATGAGAAAACGCCCCACTGGGATCGCTCGGTCTTTATCCTTTTGTTTCAGAAAACCGATGAATCGTCTCACCAGATTTGACAGGCTGTCCCTGTATTCCCTCTTTCTCCGCAATTCGTCGTAAGCAATCCCGAACCACTTCAGACTGATGAGGTCCTTTTCCGGTATCCCGACATGTAACTCGAGGAGCTTTCGATAGATCTTTTGAAAGGCGGTAAGGCTTTGGAAAAGGATCTGCTTTTCCTCCTCGTTGAGGTGGCCGGCACATGAGATAAAGATAAACAGAGCCTCGCTCTCGTAGTTGTTGACCAAGACCTCGCCGGCATTCGATTTGATCACATGGCTAAGACCCTGTCCTCGATCCGAGATGATCTGTAGAATCGGATTGATAACAATCAAAAACTCCGGGCTTCTGAGCTTGTAGTGGTTTAAGAGCTCGATGAACAGCTGCGGAGAAACCTCACTCCTAAATCTTCCCAAGGCCTCTTTCAATATCCCCGCAATGCAAATATCCAAGGATACCAGGGGATGAGGAGGAGGAGAGCTGAGAAAGATATCATGCAGGCGTGGGACGATCTTAAGGTCGGGTGGTTTATCCGGAAAGAGAATAGAGGCCAATTCTTTAGCAGCGTCTTTTCGCTCGAGCAGGGGTTCAAGGGCATCCCATTCCTTTCTAAAGGATTTGGAGATTGAATTCATATCCAGATATGGAGACCTTTCAGGTGAGAAGATAAAATCCAGGGAGTAGGTTTCCATGGCATTGATCTGAGAATGGATGCCTCGATAGATTTTCTCCGTCTCACATGACATAGGCTGCCCGTTGATTTAGTCCTTATCGATGGATTTATCTCCGGAAGAGCGTGAGACTATGAATTCCGCTATCTTTTCGGCTGATCTTCCAAACAGATCCTCTGCGTTGAGTAAGGAAAGGAGCTCATCGTTCCAGGGAAGGCCCATCTCCTCAACGATGTTTTTGATGTGGGTATATTTCTCACCAAGGGCCTTTACCTTTTTTCGCAGCTCTATGTCTTTCTTAAAACCTACCTCCAGCAACATGAGGTGGTCGATGTGAGGCCCTTTTTTTATGAGGGGTATGATAACGATGCTTCTGTCATCAACCCTGCCCTTCCCGATAAAGACATTTCCGCTCTTGACGATAATCCTCTTGGTTCCCTTGAGCCCCTGTTCCCCTTCGACGCGGGAGACGATTCCCGAGGATGTTCCCTTTTTTTGTATCAGCCTGATCTTTGAGTCATCCAAGGGCTCCCCGGTATAGGCGAGGCCGCTTATCCCATACAATGTCTCGCCCTTGACCTCCTCGATGATCTCCTGGAGATGGGTGAGCACCAGCACGTTCTTGTTCGTGAGGTTGCCCGTGTCGAAGCCGTTTACCTTGAGGATCTCGAATAGCATCCCCTGCACCGGCTCCCACATCCTGCTGGTACCCACGGTTACTGTTTTGGCCTGATGCCGTATTGCGTCGATGGGTCTGGCAAGATCGTTGACGGCCTCGCCGATACAGGTAGAAAAGGCGGCGAACATGTTGGGGGCTGTGCCGCTGATCCCGAAATCCAGCTCAAAATCCGAGGTGGGGAGCCGCCCTGAGAGGTACTTCAGCAGCAGGGTGAGGTCAGCAGCCGTGGCGGGTGCCATGGCAGCAGCGTATCTCTTTTCATCCAGCCTCTGTTTGAACCGGGAGAAGAACTTAGCTGTCTTTTCCTGAAGGACGCGGTCCAGCACTATGTGGTATATATCCATGCCCTTTTTGAGCGACTCGGACAGGTAGTCATTGATCTCCTCCCGGAAACCGAAGAGAAAACGAGATTCGTTATTGATCGCCCTGGCAGCGTGATACCCCCACAGATGGCCTGCCACGGTGGTCAGGATGGGAGAGAAGCGTTCCTCGATCTCAGGCACATAGATCAGCGAGTCCGCATATCTCCTGAACCCATCTTCACCCTCTGTGGCGATCACGATAGTGGTGGCATTGTGGGCCTTGAATATAGCGGTATCCTTGATAATATCATTGATCACATCGCCCTTATTTCCTGCGGCGCATACCACGATGAGGGGCTCAGAGGAGAGATCGATGTGCTTCTTATCCTCCACCACGTCAGAGGAGATAGTCTTGTAGCAGAGCTCACTCAGCTTTATCCTGATCTCATCTGCGCTTATCTTGTTGAAGCCGCTGCCCACAACGGCCCAATATTTCTTGGTGGGGGCGAAGGTCGCGGCAGAACGGGCGATTTCCTCTTCCTGTTCGAGCACCTTCCTCATGAGCGAGGGAATGCGCATGAGCCGTTGCACTTCTCCGAGGATGAAATCGTCATCCTTCATCCCGAGTAGGTGTGCCAGGGCGAGCCCGAGGACGCCTCCGGCAGCAATCTGGGAATAATACGCCTTGGTAGAGGCTACGGACATCTCAATATCCCTTCCCGTGCTCGTATACAGGACGCCGTCTGCCTTGAAGGTGATGGCCGAATCACGCCTGTTGACGATTGCCAAGGTGTGGGCGCCGCGGTTCCGTGCCATGTCAACGGCCATATTGGTATCCGTGGTGGTGCCCGATTGGGTAATGGCGACCACCAGGGTGTCAGTGAGGTCCTCCTTTGCCAGATGGCCGCTGAACTCGGATGCCTTGAGTGGGGAGATGTGAATGGTGCGATCCGTAAGATAGGCCTTGAGCAGTTCCGCACATCCACAGGCGGCGATTCCCGCTGTTCCCTGTCCAATGAACAGGATCCTTCGTATCCGGTTGTGTCGAAAGGCGTCCCGTAAGGAAGGGGTGAGGACATCTTCCCCCAAGAGCAGCAAGGGATGAGGCCTCTCGTTTGTCTGAACGATGCCCCACCCGTTCTGAATCGTCTTCTCCACCGATTCGGGGGATTCATAGATCTCCTTCAGGAAGTAGTGGGAGAAGCTCTGGCGGTCTATATCCCTGGATGTAATCTCGGTGTGGCGTATGCTTTCCTGGGTGAGAAGAAAGGGCTCCCCATTATAGCGGAGCGTCTTGATCCCGCTGAGCTCACCCGATGAATCCTGGTCCAGAATAACGATCTGCCCCCCGTTTTTTTCGCCCGGGCCGTCCGCGCCCCTTTCTCCTTCCAGCTTTATGTACCGGGAGGTCTGCTCCACGAGGCCGTAGATCTCTGAGGCGGTTATGTAGTGCTCCTCCCCCAAGCCCACATAGAGGGACTGTCCGCTTCCCCTCAAGGCGAGAAATATCTTGCCCGGGGCCAGGTC
>CAYMFC010000075.1:0-8941 GCA_964389665.1 uncultured Desulfobacteraceae bacterium
AAGGGCAAGAACACGTACCGTACCCTGGGCCTCAGGAGGGGGAAAGCCGCGATCAAACGGGAAACCTCGACCCTCACTCCCAAAAGGGTATGCCTGTGGTTAGGGTTATTCGCCCTTGTCGCCCTTGTGAACTATTTCGTTTTCGTTCGGCTCGGGCCAATAGGCAAAAAGGGGCCAGACCTACACGATATAAAGGAGGGGCACAAACGAGCGGATGCCTTTGCCGAATGCTTCGATACGGGCTGCAAGAGATACCAGGAGGGAGACCTCAAGGGAGCCATTGAGGCATACTCCGAGGCGATTGCCCTGAAGCCGGAGGAGATAAGGTCCTATGTTAACAGGGGTGTCGCATATATCGAACTGCACCTGTACGGTAAGGCGATAGATGACTACAATACGGTAATAGCCATGGATCCTGATAACTCCGAGGCTTACCATAACAGGGGGCGGGCCAACCTTCAAAAAGGTTTCTGGGACGCCGCGATTCTGGATTGCAGCAAGGCCCTTACGCTCGACCCGCACATGGCTATCACGTACCACACGAGGGGGATGGCATATAAGGAAAAGGGAATGCTGGAGAGGGCGAAGAGCGATTTTCAAAAAAGCTGTGAACTGGGAGATGCTCACGGCTGTAAAGCGTATGAAGGGCTTTAGAAAACCGGGAATCATGAAACCTGATCTGAATTATTTCTTCGAGCCAAAAGGGATTGCTGTGGTGGGCGTATCCCCTGATGAGACGAAGGGTGGATACAGCCTGCTGAAAAACGTGACTCGTGGCTACCGGGGGCCAATCTATCCCATCAATCCGAAATACAAGGAGGTGATGGGGATCAAGGCGTATCCCTCCGTATCTGCCATAGAAGGGACGGCCGATCTCGCCCTTATCTTTGTCCCTGCAGAGCACACGCCAAAGGTACTCAGGGAATGTGTGTCGAAGGGTTTGAAAGGGGCAATTCTGGAAAACAGCGGCTTCGCTGAGGTTGGGGGCCATGGAAAAGCACTGCAGCAGGAATGTCTCACCATTGCCAAGAGGGGTGGATTGCGCCTATGGGGACCCAACTGCATGGGGCTTATTGATGCAAGGAAGGGATATGTTTTCTCCTTTATGATCCCCGCTCTCTATGATGGCCTCGTTATTAAAGGAGGCATATCCCTTATCGTGCAAAGCGGCCTGCTCTCAGCAGGTTTTCTGTTCACTATCATGAGTCGCCAAAGACTTGGTCTGGCAAAGGTTTGCTCTATCGGGAACAAGTTAGACATAACCGAGACAGATCTTCTCAAATTCCTCCTGCATGATCCCGATACCAGGGTAATCGCCCTCTATCTTGAAGGCTTTTCAGACGGACGAAGATTCTTTGAGCTGGCGAAATCATCGACGAAACCCATTACGTTCCTCAAAGGGGGTAAGAGCGCTGCCGGGGCAAAGGCCTCATTAAGCCACACCGCTTCACTTGCCGGGAACTATCAGGTAATACGCGGCGCTTTCTCACAGGCAAGGGTGTTTGAGGCACATGACTTCTTTGAGATGATGGATATTGCCGGCGTACTCGAAAAGGGGTTTAAAGGGAGGCATGCCGCATCGATGCCGGGCAGAGTGGCTATCTTGACCTTTAGCGGGGCATTCGGTATCGTTACGACAGATCTCCTGGAAAAATCCGGGCTTACCCTTGCGAGTCTCTCTCAATCCACCGTCGCCTCTTTACAACGGCTTTCGCCTGATTGGATGCCGGTATCAAATCCCGTGGACTTCTGGCCTGCGGTGGAAAAAAATGGACCTGTCCTGGCATACAGGGATGGATTATCCACCCTCTGTGCCGATCCTCATGTGGATGGAGTAATTATCCATCTGTTCACTGGTAGTGGGGCATGGCGCTTTGATCCCTTAGAGATAACGGCCGGCATTCAAGATCGGGAAAAACCTGTCCTTACCTTGCTCTTGGGGCCAAAGGATGAGGTCGAAGGTCAAAAGAAGAGGATGGAGGAACAAGGGTGGCCGGTTTTTGAAGAACTTCATCGACTCGTGAGGGCTATGTCCCTTCTGTTGCAGCAACGATGAGGCCGGCTCATGGGGCATGTATTTGAGAAGAAGTTGTTCGGCCTCTATGAGGAATGGCAGCAGTCACCTGAGGGGATGCTGCTCGATCGATTAAGCACTGAGCTGATCCTACGCCTCCTGCAGCCGAAGAGGGGAGAAAGGGTATTGGATCTAGGCTGCGGCACGGGAAACCATCTGCTCCTCTTTTACCGCATGGGCCTGGATGTGACCGGCCTGGATGCCTCAGCATTTATGCTGGATATCGCGCGATCAAGGCTGGGCCATAAGGCATCCCTTCGGGGCGGCAGGGCCGAGGATCTGCCATTCGAGGATAACGAATTCGATATAACAACCCTTATCTTCACCCTGGAGTTCCTGGACGACCCTCTCACCGTTTTACGAGAAGCGGGAAGGGTAACCAAGGACAGGGTATTCGTGGGTGTCCTGAATAGCCTTTCGGTGGGCTGCATCCTTAAAAGGTTTTCCGCCCTATTGAAAGATAGTATTTTTCGGGAAATGCACGCATTTTCCTTACGGGAGCTTACGAAGCTCGTAAGAAAGGCATATGGCGATGTGCCCATCACGTGGGGCAGCGTCCAGATGTTGCCATTTCTCTCCGGGCAGTATACGGAAAGAATCGTTAGGTCACCCAAGGCACAATCATATCCATATGGCACCTTTCTTGGTCTTGCCTGCAGTATGACCTATACCTTAAAGACAAGAAACCTTCCGGTCATGGAAAAGTCGAAAAAGGGAGCGGAATCCATCGCGCGCAGCTCCTGTTTTTGATTTTCGTGATTTTTATCCCTTGACACATCGTATGAGAGTAATTAATCGTATCTGGTAACCCTGAAATACCTTTCAGACGGATCGTACTGCTGTTCGTATAGGTATGAGATACAGGTGAAGCTGGAGGCCAGGGGTTCTCTATGGAAAATACGTGCGAGAGTGGCGGAACTGGCAGACGCACTGGACTTAGGATCCAGCCCGCTTTGCCGGGTAGGGGTTCGAGTCCCCTCTCTCGCACCAAAATGAATAAGCCCTCCATTCCCCCTCAGAGCGGCAACCGGCCCTCGAAAGAGAGGGAGAGTGGATGTCGCTGGTAACAGGCTATGCAGACATATGTTGAAGAGATAAGCCAGGTGAAACGACGGATCACCGTTGAGATTGAGGCCGAAAAGGTCAACCTCACGTACGATCAAGTCCTTCATGAGCTCTCAAAAAAGGCGAAAATAAGGGGCTTCAGGCCCGGCAAGACCCCGAGGAGGATCCTCGAGCAGTACTATGGCTCCCAGATTATCAACGAGGTAAAGAGCGACCTTTTAAGCGAGTCATTCTCAGAGGCGATTGAGAAGACCGGGCTCACCCCATTAGCCAGTCCCTCTATCGTGGACGGGACATTGCGGCAAGGTGAACCCTTTACCTATACCATCGAAATGGAGGTGCGGCCGGTCTTTGAGCTGAAGGACTACATGGGAATTTCAGTGGAGAAGGAGATCGCCGACATTTCCGAGGATCGTGTTGACAAGCGCCTGGAAGAGCTCAGGGAGATTCATGCTCAGTTGGTCTCCGTTGATGAGGGCAGGGGGGTGCAAGAAGGGGATTATGCGGTTATAGACTACACCGGCCTTTGGAATGGCAAACCCCTGAGGGACATGAAGGGCAGAGATTTCATGGTGCTCGTGGGAAGCAAGCATTTTTACCCCGATCTTGAAACTGGGATCGTGGGCATGAAAAAGGATGAGGAAAAGGAGATACAGGTAAAGTTCAACGCAGATCTTGACGATAAAAAACTTGCAGGCAAGAGCGTGGCGTTCCATGTGAAGATCAAGGATATCAAGAAAAAGGATCTTCCGGAGTTAAACGATGAGTTTGCAAAAAGTTTGGGCGATGAGTTCCCATCATTGAGTGTTCTAAGGGGCAGGGTCAAGGAGGAGCTCGCCCTTCAAGAGGAAATGAGGGTGGAACGGGAGGTCCGAAGCAGCCTCTTAAAGAAAATAGCTGCCACTGTGGACTTTGAGCTCCCTCAGTCCTTAGTCGAAAGGGAGATCAATCGCTCTATCGCCTCTATTACGCAGAGCCTTCGCTCTGGGTCCCGGCTCGACTCCGCTGGTATATCGGAGGAGGCGATGCGGCACGAGTTGTGGCCAGTTGCCGAGAACACAGTCAAGGAAGACCTTGTGTTGGACACGATAGCCGAGATGGAGAATATCACTGTTGAGGAGCAGGATACAAGGGATGGGTTTCAAAGGCTGGCAGCACAAACGGGAAAGGATCCTGCGGTGCTGGAGCGGCTCTATGAAACGAACAACCTGATGGAGTCCTTCAGAAATCAGCTCCTCAAGGAAAAGGCCTTGAATCACCTTATTCAAGGTGCTAAGATACTTAACGTAAAGCAAATCTCGAATAAAGAGTACCGGGATTGAAAGGAACCTATCAGCTATGTTGATTCCAATGGTAATAGAGCAGACCTCACGGGGCGAGAGGGCCTACGATATCTATTCACGCCTCCTTAAGGAAAGGATTATCTTTCTGGGGAACGAGGTCACCGATGATATGGCCAATATACTTATCGCCCAGCTTCTCTTTCTCGAATCCGAAAACCCGGATAAAGATATCAATGTCTACATCAATTCCCCGGGCGGCTCGATCACAGCCGGGCTGGCAATCTACGATACCATGCAATACGTGAAACCCGATATAGCCACGATCTGTACCGGGCAAGCAAGCAGTATGGCCGCGCTTCTGCTGGCCGCCGGCGCGAAGGGAAAGCGATATGCCCTTCCCCATTCCAGGATAATGATTCACCAGCCCATGGGGGCAACACAGGGACAGGCTATAGACATAGATATCCATGCCAGAGAGATTATGAGGCTCAAGGATGCCATCAATGAACTCTTCGCCCTGCATACCGGCCAGAATAAGAAGCGGATAGGAAGCGATACGGAACGGGACTTCTTTATGGGTGGCAAAGAGGCGCTGGAGTATGGTATTGTGGATAAGGTGATCACCAAGAGGGAAATGATGCGTGTGGAGAACAATAAACGGAGCGAGGGCAAATGAGCAGGAAAGACGACCTATCAGGCGAGCTCGTGTGCTCATTCTGTGGGAAAAGCCAGGATGAGGTGAAGAAGCTTATTGCGGGACCATCCGTCTATATCTGTGACGAGTGCGTTTCCCTTTGCAACGAGATCATCCAGGAAGAGTATGAGCAAGAGAAGAAGATCAAAAAGAGGGACCACCTCCCCAAGCCCCAGGAGATAAAGAATAGCCTCGATCAATACGTGATCCAGCAGGAGAGGGCCAAGAAGGTTCTCTCAGTAGCGGTACACAACCACTACCAAAGGATCGGCGCAAACTACAGCGATGAGGTGGAGATCGATAAAAGCAACATCCTTCTGATAGGCCCCACCGGGTCGGGAAAGACCCTGCTCGCCCAAACCCTGGCGAGGATACTAGATGTTCCCTTTACCATCGCAGATGCCACTACCCTGACTGAGGCTGGCTACGTGGGAGAAGATGTGGAGAGCATCATCCTCAGCCTTGTGCAAATGGCGGATTACGATATCGAGAGGGCAATCAAGGGAATCGTCTATATCGACGAGATAGACAAAATAGCCAGAAAATATGACAGCCCTTCAATCACCAGGGACGTTTCCGGCGAGGGGGTCCAGCAGGCCCTGTTAAAGATATTGGAGGGCACGATTGCCAACATACCTCCAAAGGGCGGCAGGAAACATCCACAACAGGATTTTCTCAAGGTGAACACCAGAAATATCCTGTTTATCTGTGGGGGCACCTTTAATGGACTGGAGAAGATCATACTGTCGAGAATCGGCAGCAAGACGCTGGGATTTGAGGCCGACATCACTGGTAAGGGAGAGTTGAGTCTCGAGGAAACGCTCGCAATGGTCCAGCCCGAGGACCTTCTCAAGTTCGGCTTGATACCAGAGTTCATAGGTCGGCTACCCGTCATTGCGTGCCTTGGGGAATTAAGCCTCGATGCCTTGGTGCGAATCCTTACCGAGCCGAAAAACGCCCTTGTCAAGCAATACCAGAAGCTCTTTGAATTCGAGGGCGTTAAATTAAACTTCTCTACAGAGGCCTTAGAGGGCGTGGCCAAGGGAGCCCTTGAACGCAAATCAGGGGCCAGGGGATTGAGGGCCATTTTGGAGAGGGTCATGCTGGATATCATGTATGACCTGCCTTCCAGGTCTGGAGTGAGCGAGTGTATGATTGGAGAGGAGGTAGTCCTCAACAGTGAGCCGCCGCTTCTACTATATGAAAATCAGATAAAATATGGGTAAGCCTTGACTATGTTTAAGAAAAGGGCCTTTGAAAACAACACGGGTGGAGAGGTGAAACAGGTCCCCTTGCTGCCCCTGAGAGACGTGGTGGTCTTCCCCGGGATGGTGGTTCCCCTTTTCGTGGGCAGGGCCAAGTCCATTGATGCGCTGAAATTCGCCTTGTCGCAGGATAAGGAGATCTTTCTCGCGACCCAGAAAAATGCGAAAACGGATAATCCCGCCATCCGTGATATTTACCCTTACGGCACCCTTGCCTCTGTGCTCCAGCTTCTCAAGATGCCCGATGGCTCGGTCAAAACCTTGGTAGAGTCCAAATCCAGGGCCAGGATCAAAACCTATCTTCCCGACCCCGGATTCTTTATCGTCGAGGTGGAGAGGGTTCTGGATCACTGGGAATCGGACCTGAAAACAGAGGCCTTTATCAGGAACATCCATTCGGCATTTGAGAAATATGCCAAGCTTAATCAAAAAATCAGCGATGATGTTGCTGGGACGATTTACTCCATAACAGATCCGTCTAAGCTGGTGGACGGCATAGCTGCTCACCTCACTGCAAAGATCAGCGAAAAGCAATCCTTGCTGGAGACAGAGGATGCAAATGAAAGGCTCGATAAACTGTTCAAGATACTAACCGCAGAGATCGATATCCTTGAGCTCGAGGAAACTCTGAGGCAAAGGGTCAAGAAGCAGATGGAGAAGACCCAGAAGAACTACTACCTCAACGAGCAGATGCGGGCCATACAAAAGGAGATGGGGGCTCAGGATGATTTCTCGAATGAGCTCAAAGACCTAGAGAAGAAGATTAAGGGCAAGAACCTACCCAAGGAGGCAGCGGCAAAGGTACGGCATGAATTCAAGAAACTGAAGATGATGACCCCCCAATCCGCTGAGGCCACGGTGGTACGGAACTATATCGATTGGATCTTATCCCTGCCGTGGCTCCACAAGACAAAGGACAAACTGGACATCCAGGAAGCCGAGACAATACTTGAGGAGGACCACTACGGCCTCACCAAACCCAAGGAGAGAATCTTGGAGTATCTGGCCGTCCAAAATCTTACCAAGAAGATCAAGGGCCCCATTCTCTGCTTTGTGGGCCCCCCAGGGGTCGGCAAGACCTCCCTGGCAAGATCAGTGGCCAGGGCCTTGGGCAGGAACTTCGTCAGGCTCTCACTGGGCGGCGTAAGGGATGAGGCCGAGATTCGAGGCCACCGAAGGACCTATATCGGCGCCCTTCCGGGAAAGATCATCCAGTATCTGAAAAAGGCAAAATCGAGTAACCCGGTTTTTTGCCTGGATGAGGTAGACAAGATGAGCACCGATTTCAGGGGAGATCCATCAGCGGCCCTCCTTGAAGTGCTCGATCCCGAACAAAACTATGCCTTTAACGATCACTACCTCGATCTGGACTACGATCTCTCATCTGTCCTCTTTATCACGACGGCGAATGAACTCATCGGTATACCGCCGGCCCTGCAAGACCGGATGGAGGTGATACGGCTGCCAGGTTATACGGAAATCGAAAAACTGTATATCGCAAAAAAATTCCTGGTGAAAAAACAAATCCAGCAGAACGGCCTTACCGGGGAGAACATCTCTTTCTCAGATCAGGCCATCTTGAACATCGTGAGGTACTATACCAGGGAGGCAGGGGTTCGAAATCTCGAAAGAGAGATCGCTAACGTGTGCAGGAAGGTTGCGAAAGAGGTCGCTAAAAAGGGGACCTCTATGAGGGTCAAGATCAACCTGAATTCCCTGCAACGATACCTGGGGGTTCATAAATTCCATTACGGGAAAACCGAGGAAAGGGATCAGATAGGCCTGGCAACGGGATTGGCCTGGACAAGCGTGGGCGGCGAAATGCTTCAGATAGAAGCAACCATCATGCCCGGAAAGGGCAATCTGGATCTTACCGGAACCCTTGGAGATATCATGAAGGAATCCGCGAAAGCCGCCCTCAGTTATGTTCGAGCACGGGGTAGAAGTTTAGGCCTTAAGGACGATTTCTATGAAACGGTTGACATACACGTTCATGTGCCCGAAGGCGCAACCCCTAAAGATGGCCCATCAGCAGGGATTACGGTGGCCACAGCGATTGCCTCTGCCCTTTTGAGAAAAGCGGTGAAGCGTAACCTGGCCATGACCGGAGAGATAACACTCAGGGGAAGGATCCTCCCTATAGGAGGTCTTAAGGAGAAGATCATCGCTGCTCACAGGGCCGGTATTGAAAGGGTGCTCATTCCCCTTGAGAACAAGAAGGATATCCAAGAGATACCGGCAAAGATCCTCAAGAAGGTTGAGCTTGTCCCGGTTGATTACATGGACGATGTTCTCAGGGAGGCACTGGTAATAGAGGAAAGTGAGGAGCTCTTTCTCCCGGAGGGCAGGTTTCAACCTTTCGCTATACCTAAAGAGGAGGTGCAGCCCGAGGTTACCGCACATTAGTCATGGGCGGGTAGCTCAGTGGGAGAGCATCGGCCTTACAAGCCGGGGGTCACAGGTTCAAATCCTGTTCCGCCTACCACGGGGATGTAGTTCAGTTTCGGTTAGAACGCCGGCCTGTCACGCCGGAGGTCGCGGGTTCGAGTCCCGTCGTCCC
>CAYMFC010000076.1:0-8930 GCA_964389665.1 uncultured Desulfobacteraceae bacterium
GCATCGCTGTGCACTGCTCTAGCCTCCTGCGGGATCGGAGCAGGAGATGAGGTTGTTGTGCCCCCCTTTACCTTCATCGCTACCATAGAGGCGGTCTTACACGTTGGCGCAGTACCTATATTCGCTGAAATAGATGAAACCCTCTGTCTTGACCCCGAAGCGATCGAAGCGGTCATTACGCCCCGCACAAAGGCCGTAGTGCCGGTTCATATGTGCGGGGCCATGGCCCGTATTGATGAAATCAAAGACATATGCCAACGCAAGGGCCTTATCCTGATAGAGGATGCTTGCCAGGCCTTCGGCGCTACCTTGAACGGAACGGCATTGGGCACATTCGGACAGGCCGGGTGCTTTTCATTTGACGCGGTCAAGACGATTACCTGCGGTGAAGGCGGTGCCGTGGTAACTGAGGATGAGGCAACCTATAAAACCATGGATAGCTATGCCGACCATGGCCATGACCACCAAGGAAACGACAGGGGCCTCGAGGGCCACGCCATTCTCGGAACCAACTACCGTATCAGCGAACTGAATGCGGCGGTAGGGCTGGCTCAGCTCAGAAAGCTCGACTTCATCCTGGAAAAACAGCGTGCCCATAAAAAAGAAATGAAAGAGGCCCTCACCCGGTTTTCCGAAATAACATTTCGCAAGGTTCCGGACGAACAAGGGGACTCCGCCACATTTCTCAGCTTTCTTCTTCCCCATGAGTCAACGGCCAGGGATGTGGCTGGAAGCCTTTCGCACGCGGGCATTGACGGCTGTTTCTTCTGGTATGATAACAACTGGCATTATGTCCGCAACTGGGATCATCTTAAAAAATTGAGGTCTGCGGCAAGGCTCCCTCTCTCACTGCTTCCCCTTTGCCCCGATTACGAAAAGGTGAGCCTTCCTCGGTCAGAAAGCATTATGAAGAGGACGATTTCTATCCTGGTCAAGATTTCCTGGACACAAAAAGAGCTCGATTATCGGATTGAGAGAATAGCGGATGCCTTAAAGGACCACGGGGTTTCCTAAATAGAGAAGGCATAGGGCGCTACGATTGTCTCGATCCAGCTTTCAGCAGGCTCCTATGATCAAAAACCTCAAGAATGTCTCCCATATTCTTTTTGGCAGAGGCTGTTTCGACCAGCTTGAAGAAATCCTGATTGAAAAACGCCAAGGACGCGATTCCTTTATACTCTTCCTCGCGGATGATGTATTCATCGAGAGCCCTTTAAGGGAAAGAATGCCTCTCAAGCCCCAGGATTTGCTCCTGTGGGTCAATGTTGCTGATGAGCCCAAGACAGCATATGTGGATGAACTCACACAGAAAGCAAAAGGTTTCACCGGGCACGTGCCCGAAGCTGTCATAGGAATGGGAGGGGGGAGCACCATGGATATTGCTAAGGCCGTATCTCTTATGCTTACCAACCCCGGATCTTCGGCGGATTACCAGGGATGGGATCTGGTAAAAAATCCTGCGGTGTATCATGTAGGCATTCCGACTCTTTCCGGAACAGGTGCTGAAGTATCCCGCACCGCGGTGCTCAATGGCCCTCAGAAGAAACTCGGGATAAATTCCAACTATACCGTGTTTGACCAGATTCTGCTCGACCCAGAGCTCACTTCCGGTGTGCCAGAACAACAGCGCTTCTATACGGGGATGGATTGCTACATTCACTGCGTGGAATCCCTCCATGGCACCTGCCTCAATGCCTTTGCCAAGCCTTATGGAGAAAAGGCTTTAGGTCTATGTCGTTCGGTCTTCTTGGACGGCGGCCAAGACAGCTACGACAACATGATGATGGCCTCCTATTTCGGGGGCATGAGCATAGCCCATTCGCAGGTTGGCATATGCCATGCCCTCTCATATGGCCTGTCTTATGTCCTCGGGATTCATCATGGCATCGGCAACTGCATGGCCTTTAATTGTCTTGGGGACTATTATCCGGAAAGTGTTCGCGAGTTCCGTTTGATGGTAGAAAAGAATGAAATAATAGTGCCCCACAATCTCCTCGAGGATATCGACGAGGATGCTTTTGAAAGGATGATCGATATCGCCCTCGTGCTTGAGCCGCTTTGGGAACATGCCCTGGGAGCCGGCTGGAAAACAATCATGACAAGGGAGAGGATCAAGGAACTGTATGCAAGCATGTGAGGGGGGCTTTTTATAAGGGGAAATATGCTGTTCGGCATTACGGGAACCTGGGGCAAGGTCGATGAGGAAGCAGGGATAAACATGATAGCGGATATAACCCAATGGCATTTTTCATGGACAATTACTCTTCTGTCAAATTTCTCTTTTTTATTTACATAAATGTAGAAACTTTTCGTATCCTCTTTCATCTCATCGGCGGAAACCCCCTGCTATTATTGGAAAAAAGGGTTGCACGCTCTATTGGCACACATCGTGCTATAATTCTATCACGGTATAGGGATAATCGTGAAACCAGCCGTATGAATCATTGAAGCTATGGTTCACAGGCATAAGGAGGTTGCCATGTCAACAGATTGGGGCCCTCATTTTATTGTGCCCTCGGAAACACTGAAAACATTTTCCGGCAGGGTACTGCTTCGGGAAACCTTTGACGAAGAGCTGCTCAAGAAGGAGTTGCAGGAACTCGGCCTGGGAGGAGACCCCATCAGGGCCACGAATCCTTGGTATTGCAGGAAAAAGGGGACAGAGACCTGGATAAAGATCGGTGAGTCAGCGGAAAAAAAAGACAACTACGCGGTGCCATGGGATACAACAAAGCTCGAAAATGGGGAATACCAGGTGCTTGGGTTGATGCATGTGTGGGTCAAAAAAGACGGCCGGGAGTTCATTGTTGCCAGGCAGAACATCGTAGACGTTATGGTTGAGAACAGATGAAATCATTGCCGGTATTTGTTCTGGCCCGTTTGATGATTTCATAGGAGTGGAACGAGAGAGATAGCGCACGTTATTGTAGATCCCAGGAAAGATCAATGGTGCTTTTTCCGAAGAGGCAATGGCGCCAAGGGACGGGAAAAGAGTGGCTTGAAAGCCCTCTTTTTCCGTATTTTTATGCCTTGAGATGGCTTATGCCAGGTCAGGCAGCCACTTAGAAACGAGGTATTTTGAGGTCTTTAGAAATGAGAATGGAAAAGGATATAAGCGGCTGCGGAATCATAGGCATCATGAACGAGCAGGGGGATGCCTTCTCCGGAGAGGACGTGGTTGTCGCCATCTGCAACATGATGGAGAGGGGCAACGGCCTTGGGGCTGGTTTTGCTGGCTATGGGATATACCCGGAGCTTAAGGATTGCTGGTGCTTTCACCTTATGTATCACAATCAAACAGCACAGGGAGAGACCGAGCACTATTTGAACGACCGGTTTACGGTTACCCATCATGAGCCTATCCCCACAAAAAAAATCAAGACGCTTCGGCCCCCTATTCCGTCCCTGTATCGGTATTTCCTTACGATCAATGATGAGACGGAAAATGGCGGCGGACGAGAGCAAGACATGATCCTTGGCTATGTGATGGAGATAAACAGGCACATCGAAGGAGCCTTTGTCTTCTCCTCGGGCAAAAACATGGGGGTTTTCAAAGGGGTTGGCAATCCAGATGAGATAGCAGAGTTCTACCAGATCCCCGGCTATACCGGGTATATCTGGACAGCCCATAACCGCTTTCCCACGAACAGCCCTGGTTGGTGGGGAGGGGCCCATCCTTTCGGCATTCTGGACTGGTCCGTTGTACATAACGGTGAGATATCCTCCTACGGGATAAACAGGAGATATCTGGAGAACTTCGGCTATTACTGCTGTCTCTCTACGGATACGGAGGTTATGGCATACCTCTTTGATCTGCTCGTTCGAGGTCACGGCCTTCCCTTTGAGCTGGTTGGAAAGATCCTCGCCTCACCCTTCTGGAGCCAGATCGAGCGGTGCGAGGACGAGGAAGAAAAGGGCTTGCTGAGATCCCTGCGGATTATATACGGATCGGCGTTGGTAAACGGTCCCTTTTCGGTCATAGTGGCCAACTCACGGTATATGGTGGGATTAAATGATAGGGTAAAGTTGAGGCCCCTGGTTGCGGCGAGGAAGGGGAACACCTTGTACCTATCCTCTGAGGAGGCGGCAATACGGGCAACGTGTAGAGACCTTGATACCGTATGGATGCCTAAGGCAGGAGAACCCACATTTGGGAGATTAGGAAATGGCGAAACCAAAAAGGATACCGGAGTTTTCGGTAGAAAGGAACAACGAGACATGCGTCAGCTGTCAAGTGTGCTGTAGGGTATGCGCCTTTGATGTCCATAGCTACGATGCTGATAGGGACCTGGTACATTCCGATAGCACCAAGTGTGTAGGCTGCCATTTCTGCGAGTTCCTCTGCCCTACGAGCGCGATAACCATTAAGAGGAATCCCTCCGATCTGAAGGAGAATTACCACTGGAGCCGGCTCGTGATAGACAACATTACCCGCCAGGCTGATACCGGCGGCGTGCTCCTCACGGGTATGGGGAGCGACAGGGGCTGGAGGGATTACTTCAACCACATTTCGCTCAACGCCTCGCAGGTCACGAACCCCTCGATAGATCCCCTGCGGGAGCCGATGGAGCTTAAGACCTTCATAGGATCCAAGCCCGAACGGATCGAATGCGGGATCCGGGAGATCAAGGGGGGGCACAGGTATGCCCTTAAAACGAAACTTGGGCCACAGTTGGAACTGGAGACGCCCATCATGTTTACGGCCATGAGCTTCGGCTCTATATCGCTCAATGCATGCAAGTCATTGGCGGCCGCTGCCTGCGAGTTGGGAACCTACTGGAACACGGGTGAGGGGGGCCTGCATAGAGACCTTTATCAATACGCCCATCGAGCCATCGTACAGGTCGCCTCCGGCAGGTTCGGGGTCCACCGGGAGTATCTCGAGGCGGCCGGGGCTATAGAGATAAAGATCGGACAGGGGGCAAAGCCCGGAATAGGGGGTCACCTGCCCGGTGAAAAGGTGCCCGAGGAGGTTTCCCGGACACGGATGATCCCCGTGGGAACGGATGCCCTTTCCCCGGCTCCCCACCACGACATTTACTCCATCGAGGACCTCAAGCAACTGATCTTCGCCCTCAAGGAGGCCGCAGGATACACAAAACCTGTTGGCGTGAAGGTTGCGGCGGTTCATAACGTGGCCCCCATCGTCTCCGGGATAGTCAGGGCCGGGGCAGACTTCGTAGCGATTGACGGTGTGCGGGGGGGCACCGGTGCGGCGCCTACCGTGATAAGGGACAACGTCGGGATCCCCATAGAACTTGCCGTTGCCGCGGTGGATCAGAGATTGAGGGAGGAGGGGATACGACACCGGGCAAGCGTCATTGCCGCAGGGGGCTTCCGGTCGAGCGCAGATGTGATAAAGGCCATCGCTTTGGGCGCAGATGCCGTCTATATCGGCACGGCAGCCCTTGTGGCTTTGGGCTGCCATCTATGCCAGAAATGTTACACCGGGAAATGCAATTGGGGTATAGCCACCCAGGATCCGTACCTCACCAGAAGGCTCAACCCCGAGATCGGGAGAGAACGGCTGGTGAACCTGCTTAGGGGCTGGTCATTGGAGATAAAGGATATGTTGGGCGGTATGGGCATAAACGCCGTAGAGTCCTTACGGGGGAATCGGGATCAGCTTCGGGCTGTGGGCCTCAACGAGATCGAGTTACAGCTTTTAGGCCTGAAACACGCGGGTGAGGCATGGTGAAAAAGAGGATTGTCATAAACGAGGAATACTGCATAGGATGCAGGCTCTGTGAGGTGTACTGCATCACCCAGCGCTCCGCCTCGAAGAATATCCTTAAGGCCTATAAGGGCGAGTATCCAAGGCCTGCTTCAGGGATAGTGTTCGAGGAGAGGGGTTACACCTCCTTTGCCCTTCAGTGTCGGCACTGCGACGAACCACCCTGTGTGGAGGCCTGTCCTACCGGCGCCATGTATTTCGATGAGGGCACGGCGTGCGTGCTTCAGAACAGGGATCAATGCGTGGGCTGCTGGATGTGCGTCATGGTCTGCCCCTTCGGGGTGGTGAAGCCGGACCTCGAACAGAGCATGGTGGCATCGAAGTGCGATCTTTGTGTGGAGGCGGAATATCCCGTCTGCGTGGCCCACTGCCCGAATGGGGCAATCAAATTGGTAGAGGTCCATGAATAAGGTTCGATACCTTATAATCGGTAACTCCGTTGCTGCGGTACACTGTATCAAGGCCATACGAGGCGTGGATACAGCCAAGGACATTACCGTCGTGTCCGGTGAGAAGCCCTTCAACTACTCCAGGCCCTTGCTTTCTTACTACCTGGGGGGCAGGATCGCCGAAGAGAAGCTCCCGTTCGTAGGGACGGATTTCTATGAAAAGCATGGGGTGGATCTCATCCTGGGTAAGAGGGCCGTGGATCTCAACGTTTCAAAAAAGCAGGTTTTCCTGGATGACAGCACTTCCCTTTCTTACGACAGGTGCCTTTTATCGGTAGGAGGGGTTCCTGTTGTCCCTCCCATCGAAGGGCTTGAGGATACGGTCGAGGGCGTATTCGGCTTCCTTACGGTAAAGGAAGCAAAAGGCCTCGTCGATTACATAGACCGAAATGAGATCAAAGAGGCTGTGGTACTCGGGGGCGGCTTGATCGGCCTTAAGGTTGTGGAAGGGCTTATCGAGAGGGGTTTGAAGCCGACAGTTATCGAGATTGCCGATAGAATCCTGGCGAATACCTTTGACAAAGATGCCTCGGCACTCCTCGAAGAGAGGCTGGCTCAGGAGGGCTGTACGGTGATAAAGGAAGACACTATACAGGGCATTGATACAAGGCAGGGGAGGCTAACAACGATCCTTCTCAGAAATGGCAATAAGCTTCTGCCCTCATCGCTCCTCATCATGGCTGTAGGCGTTAGGCCGAATCTGGAGCTGGTGAAAGGAACTCCGGTAAAAGCGGATAGGGGCATCCTGGTAGATAGGTTTATGAGAACAAGCGTTGAGGATGTATACGCAGCAGGCGACTGTGCCCAGGGGATCGACGTGCTGCACAAGACACAAGAGGTCATAGCGATCTGGCCTGTGGCAGCCCGGCAGGGGAGGGTCGCCGGCCTTAACATGTGCGGCATTCCAAGGGAATACGCGGGGTTCTTTGCCATGAACTCCGTTCAGATCTGCGATATTCCCACCATCTCCTTCGGCGTAACCGACCCGCCGGAGGAGAGGGGCTATGAGGTCTTACGGAGCCTGGACAAGGATACCGGTTCCTACAAAAAGATCGTGTTAAAGGACGGCCGGGTGGTGGGAGTCATCCTCATCCGCTCCATAGAACGAGCAGGTGTCTACGGAATGCTCATCAGGGAAGGGATCGGGGTTGAAGGCTTCAAGGATCAGCTCCTGAGGGACGACTTCGGTCTCCTGGTCCTTCCCAAGCAGTTCAGGAAACACCTTGTGGGTGAGGTGGGGCTTGAGGTATGAAAGAGATCGACGCACAGGGTCTGCATTACCGGGACCTGAATAAAGGCTTGCGGGGGCTCATAACAGGAGGGGCAAAGCGCATCCTCGTAAAAAATGTGTGCGGCCAGCGCTTTATCGGTGACGGCATAGGGGGAGGAGCGGAGATCATCATAGAGGGAATACCGGGAAATGACCTGGCCTCCTTCATGGATGGCCCCAGGATCATCGTTCGGGGCAATGCCCAGGATGCGGTCGGCAACACCATGAACAAGGGCGAGGTAATCATTTACGGCGATGCGGGCGACATCGTGGGTTATGCAATGAGAGGCGGAAGAATCTTTATACAGGGAAATGTAGGCTACCGGGTAGGTATTCACATGAAGGCATATGAGGAATTTTCCCCTGTGGTGATTGCCGGAGGAGGGGCACGGGATTTCCTCGGGGAGTATATGGCGGGAGGCCTGCTCGTTATCCTCGGGCTGAACGGCGAAGAAATAGCAGGTGATTTTATCGGAACCGGGATGCATGGAGGGGTACTATTTCTGAGGGGGGAAGTGGAGCCCGCAAGGCTCGGAAGAGAGGTGAAGATAGGGGAGGTTACCCCTCAAGATAGGGGCCTTTTAAGGGGGCATATCGGGGAGTTTTGCGCCTGGTTCGATCTCGATAGAGAGGAAGTGTTCCAAAAACCCTTCTCCAAGATATACCCCTATAGCCACAGGCCCTATGGCACCATCTATGCCTATTAGAATGAGATAACACCCTAGGATTCAGATAAACATCCCTGCAGCAAGCTGAATGGCACCAACTAGAAAAAACAAATGTCACTGCGAGGAGTCCTGCGTTGAGCGGGACGACGTGGCAGTCTCACAAAAAAAGATTGCTTCGCTACGCTCGCAATGACATGCGAAAATGCTTTGTAAGAGTTCATCGGGCATTTGAAAAAACACCCTTTATTGATGCGGGCTGCCATGCTGAGCAAGAGGATCATACCCTGTCTTGACGTGAAAGACGGGAAAACAACGAAGGGCATCAGGTTCAAGGACAACATCGATGTCGGCGATCCCGTATCCATGGCGCGTTATTACTATGAGCAGGGCGCCGATGAGATCGTGTTCTATGATATCACCGCATCGAGCGACATGCGGCGTATCATGATCGATGTGGTGCGCAGGGTGGCGGAGGAGATCTTTATCCCCTTTTGCGTTGGCGGGGGAATCAGAACAATCGATGACATGCGCAAAATAATTCTGGCCGGGGCGGAAAAGGTGAGTGTCAACACCGCTGCCGTGCTTAATCCTTCGATACTCTCGGATGGCGCAGAGGCATTTGGAAGCCAGTGCATGGTCCTTGGAATGGATGCGAGAAAGGTGGAGGCAACCAGGGAAATGCCATCAGGCTATGAGGTCGTGATCAACGGAGGCAGAACCCCCACAGGGATTGATGCCCTTTGGTGGGCTCAACGGGCAGTGGCATTGGGCGCAGGCGAGATCACCCTCAACTCCATTGATGCCGACGG
>CAYMFC010000077.1:0-8782 GCA_964389665.1 uncultured Desulfobacteraceae bacterium
CATCTCTTCCCGGGGATCGCAATCGCCAATGCGCTCAGGAGGAGAGTAGGGGGCCTGGAGGTGCTCTTTGTGGTGGGGAAAAAAAGGATGGAGGAGGAAATCATAGCGAGGGCCGGATATAGGGCTCGTTCTATCGATGTGGAGGGAATGCTCGGCAGGGGTGTTATAGGAGGGATGAAGGCGATTTCAAAGATAGTAGTGAGCTCTTTTCAGTCTCTCGGGATCTTACGGGATTTTAGGCCGCAGCTGGTCGTGGGGGTGGGAGGCTACTCTTCGGGACCCCTGTGTCTTGTCGCATGGATCCTCGGAATTCCCACCGCCATCCATGAACAGAACTCCTATCCCGGGCTCACCAACAGGCTCCTATCCCCCTTTGCCAAGAGGGTATTCATCTCATTGGAGGAGAGCAGGAGGTATTTTAAGCGGGGGAACATCATCTGTACCGGCAACCCCGTAAGAGAGGAGTTGGTAGGCGGCAAGGTGCCGCCCAGGAGGGACAATGGGAGGTTTGTCATCCTGGTGGTGGGCGGAAGCCAGGGGGCTCGGTCGATCAACAGGACAGTCGTTGATGCCATGAAGGAGCTTAAGGGAGAGGGGCTTTTCCCGTTCGCGATCCATCAAACAGGGCCCACCGACCTGGAAACCGTGCTTGGTGACTATCGCGCCCATGGGATTGAGGGAGAGGTCATGGCCTTTATAGAGGATATGGCATCCGCATATGGAAAGGCCGATTTGGTGATCTGCCGGGCAGGAGCCACGACCATAGCGGAGCTGGCTGCCTTGGGAAAACCCTCGATCCTCGTACCCTTTCCGTATGCAACCCATGATCACCAGGTGATGAATGCGAAATCACTGCTGAGTTCCGGAGGTGCGGATATGATTCTCGAGAAGGATCTGACAGGGGGCACACTGGCTGAGAGGATCAAACGGTACATGCAGCATCCTGATGAGCTTGAAAGGATGTCATCACTCGCATTAAAGGCAGGTAGGCCGCGGGCAGCGGAGCTTATCGCCGATCAATTGATCGAGCTGATGAATGAGAAGTAAGGTCATGTGTCATTGGTTAGTGGTTGGAATTATCATTACGAGGGGTAACTTCTCAATAAGGCCGGGTTCGGTCATTGCGAGCGAAGCGAAGCAATCTCAATTATTGCAACGAGATTGCCACGTCGCTCCGCTCCTCGCAATGACAGCAAATGTCACCGGCAAAAAATCATCCGGACTTATTGAAAAGTTACTAGGAGGGCACCGATCTCCATGAGACAGAGATAGGTTGAGGGCGAGGCAGGGGCGGTAAAACAATGAAGATCTTCGGCAAGGTAAAACACATCCATCTGGTTGGTATCGGCGGGATCGGGATGAGCGGCATTGCAGAGCTCCTTCTCAATCTGGGATATACGGTGAGCGGTTCGGATATCAAGGAAACCGAGGTAACAAGGCATCTCGTCGATCTCGGTGGGGCTGTGTTTCAGGGGCATAACCCTCACCACATCGAAGGGGCCGATGTGGTGGTTTTTTCCTCGGCGGTACGGGAGGACAACCCGGAGATCCTGGAGGCAAAGAAGAAGGCTATTCCCGTGATACCGAGGGCTGAGATGCTGGCAGAACTCATGAGGCTTAAATACGGCATAGCCATAGCAGGGGCCCATGGAAAAACCACCACTACCTCTATGATTGCCTCGATCTTGACCAGGGGAGGGCTCGACCCAACGGTGATCATAGGGGGGAGATTGAATATATGGGGCGGCTCGAATGCGAGGTTGGGAAAGAGCGATTTTCTGGTAGCCGAGGCCGATGAGAGCGATGGCTCGTTTCTCGCCCTTTCACCGAGCATAGCCGTGGTCACCAATATAGACCGCGAGCACATAGACTTCTACCACGACATGAACACGCTCAGGTCAACCTTCGTGAATTTCATCAACAAGGTCCCCTTTTACGGAAGGGCGATACTGTGCCTGGATGACAAGGAGGTTCAGGGGGTGCTTCCGAGGTTACGGAAGAGTTATCTCACCTACGGGTTGAGCGCCCAATCCGATATACGGGCGAGCGATATATCCAAACAGGGGCTCACCACGAGTTTTGTGGTGAGCTCTCAAAACACCGTCTTAGGCCAGGTCACCATCGGTATACCAGGAGATCACAATGTGCTGAATGCCTTGGCAGCGGTTTCGGTGGGTATGGAGCTCGAGATCGATTTTGAACACATCGCCGATGGGCTCAGGGATCTCGGGGGCCTCAAGAGGAGGTTTGAGATACGAGGTGAAAGAAACGGGGTGCTCTTCTTAGACGATTACGGGCACCACCCCACGGAGATCATGAAGATTATCGGTGCGGCAAAGGAGAGCTGGCCCGAGAGGAGATTGATCGTCGTGTTTCAGCCGCACCGGTATACGAGGACAAAGGACCTCTATGAGAAATTCGTGGTCTCTTTTAATCAGGCCGATGTCCTGATCATTACCCCTCTCTATGAGGCGGGTGAGGAACCCATACCCGGCATACACAGCGAGTTCCTCTTTCAGGGGATACGGGATCATGGCCATAGGGCGGTCATCCTTTGTAAAAGCAAGGAGGATGCCGTATCGGTTCTCATCAATGAGATGAAACCTGGTGACGTGGTATTGACCCTGGGCGCAGGCGATATATACCTGGTGGGAACCGAATTATTGAAACAGATAGGGGACTAAAGGGCGCAAGGCATAAGGCGCAAGGCGAAGGGCGACTATGGAGCATAACTTGTTGCATTCTTGAAGGTGAGCCTTCCAGAGGAGCCGAGGAATGGATGCTCGAACCAGGGAAAGGATACACGCAATCGGAGGTGAGGCAGTCAGCTATGATATGCCCATGTCCCGCTACACCACCTTTGGTGTCGGGGGCAACGCTGAGGCGGTGTTCAGGGCAAAGGGTGTGGAAGGATTGAGGGAGATGGTGAGCTACCTTACGGGTGAAGGGATTTCCTACCTGGCGGTGGGCCGCGGGAGCAACCTGCTGGTAGGAGATGGGGGGGTAACGGGGGTTGTGATCGTATTGAATGGAGAGCTTGCCTCCATAGAGGCGCACACTGCCGGGGAGCCGTATGTGAAGGCCGGCGCTGGTATAGCGATGAATAAATTGGTGAACTTCTGCACGGAGGAAGGTCTCGCGGGCCTGGAATTCCTCGCAGGAATCCCCGGAACCCTGGGAGGCGGGGTGGCAATGAATGTGGGAGCATGGGGAAAAGAGATCAAGGAGGTGATCATGGAGATCACGATTCTCACAGCAGAAGGAGAAATTCAGAGCACCTCTAAGGACGATCTCAGATTTCAATACCGGCAACTCGATCTGCCTGAAGGGAGCATAATACTCAAGGGGAGCCTGGGCCTGAGCCTTGATCGGCCCTCTTCCGTGAAAAACAGGGTGATCTCCTATCTCGACGATCGGAAGAAACGCCAGCCTATCGAGGCGCGGTCCGCTGGATCTGTATTTAAGAACCCAAAGGGCGATTACGCAGGCCGGTTGATAGAGGCTGCCGGCTTAAAGGGAAGAAGGGTTGGCGGGGCGATGATATCCACCAAGCATGCCAACTTCATAGTCAACACCGGCGGGGCCTCGGCCGCTGATATTACAGGGCTCATGGACGTGGTGAAGGATGCGGTGAGGGAGATGTTCGGCGTGGAATTAATCCCGGAGATAAAGAGAGTAGGCAACCCATGAAAAGGAATTCCGTGTTAGCTCATCAAACCGTCAAGAGGGAAAGAAAGAAGGGCCTGCTTGGGTTTAAACGGGCCCTGGGACAGCTGGGGTTCGGCTTGATAAAGATGTTTCTTTTCCTCCTCTGCCTTGGAGCCCTCTCTATAGGGTTGATCTCGGGGTACCAGTTTCTCTCCTCAGCCCAGTGGTTCAGGGTTCAGGATATCGTGGTCACCGGCGTTGAGGACTCCATGAGGGAAGCGTTGATCAAACTCTCGGGGATCACCGATGAAGACAGCCTTTTGTCGGTCGATATAGCTGCGGTTGAAAGGACTATCAAGAAACATCCGTGGATAAAAGACGTTTCGGTAACAAGGAGTTTTCCCCGCACGCTCCATATCGAGGTGCACCATGAAGAGCCCATTGCAGTGGTAGTGCTGGATAGGATGTGCCTTATGGACAGGGAAGGGGTTCTGTTCAAGGATATCGAGAAGGATGATCCGATTGATTTCCCCATCGTCACGGGCCTGTCAAGGGGTGATGAAGGAGTGAGCGGGCACCTGAAGAGGGTTGGCTCTTTTTTGACTACCTACTCGTTATGGAGCGCGGTCTTGCCGGCGAGGGATCTCTCTGAGGTTCATGTAGAAGAGGATGGGGCACTCAGTGTGTATTTCAACGAACTACCTTTTAGGGTCTCGTTCGGCAGGGGTGATTTTGCCAAAAAAATCATCTCTCTTCAGCGTATCATCAAGCATCTGCAGGTCACCCACCGGCTCCGTGAAGCGCGGTCGATAGATATGGATTACCAGGATAGGGGTGTGGTGGCATTCACGGATCGAGTAGTGTGATCGGGACCAATGAGGTGAGGGATAGAGATATACACAATGAAAGGGGTTAGGGAATGGAAGATTTGATCGTAGGCCTTGACATCGGCACAAGCAAGATTTGTGCAGTGGTCGGGGAGGTAAGGCCTGACGGGAGGGTCGATATCGTGGGAATGGGGTCTCATCCTTCCATCGGGCTCCGCAAGGGCATGGTGATCAACATAGAGAACACGGTGAACAGCATCAAAGAGGCCATCGAGGAAGCTGAGACGATGGCCGGCTGTGAGATCAGTTCCGTGTATGCGGGGATTGCCGGGGGCCATATAAAGGGATTCAACAGTCATGGGATTATCGCATTGAAGAACAGGGAGGTGACCAAGAAGGATATAGAAAGGGTGATCGATGCAGCAAGGGCCGTTGCGATCCCCATGGATAGAGAGGTAATCCATACCCTCCCACAGGAGTTCATCGTTGACGACCAGGCCGGTATTACCGATCCATTGGGGATGTCCGGTGTCCGCCTCGAGGTAAAGATTCACATCGTGACAGGAGCGGTTACCTCAGCGCAAAATATCATAAAATGCGCCAACAGGGCAGGTCTTGATGTCTATGATATCATCCTGGAGTCGCTTGCCTCAAGCGAGGCAGTGCTTTCGGATGAGGAGAGGAACCTGGGCGCCGCGCTCATAGATTTCGGCGGTGGAACCACTGATCTGGCGGTATTCTCCCAGGGATCGATCAAGCATACCTCTGTATTGACCCTGGGGGGTGATAATCTGACCAATGATATCGCCATAGGGATTCGGACGCCCTTTAAGGAGGCGGAAAAGATAAAGATTAAGTATGGCTGCGGCATCACCTCGCTCATCGGCAGGGACGAGACCATTGAGGTGCCCAGCGTGGGTGAAAGGGCACCGAGAACGATTAGCAGGGAATTGTTGGGGGAGATCCTGGAGCCCCGGGTAGAGGAGATCTTCACCCTTATTTACCAGGAGATGGTGAGATCCGGGTACGATGACCTGGTTACCTCCGGTGTGGTAGCCACGGGAGGATCTTCCCTGCTGCCCGGGGTACCGGAGATCTTGGAGCAGGTATTCAATATGCCGGCCAGGGTTGGCTATCCTGCCAATGTCGGGGGGTTGAAGGAGATCGTAGACAGCCCTATGTATGCAACCGCAGTAGGCCTGGTCCTGTACGGGGCTAATCTGGAGAAGAGGGAGAAGAAGTTTCGAATACGTGATACGAATATCTTCAACCGTATCGTCTCAAGGATGAAGCGGTGGTTTGTGGCGGTGGAATGAAGGATCAGGTGCAATGAGGGTAATGGAGTATTGCAGTGATGGATGAATGCAGTGCGTTTAATACAGCCTGACATGAGCGGTTCCTGGTTCAGCGTTCTGGGTTCAAAGGTTATAATCTAGGTAGGACATCTCAACCGGGAACCGTGAACGGTGAACCGCTCAACCTAGGTAGGTATAAAAATATTGAAAATTAACGTAAGAAAAGGAGGGGAACTATGCGATACGAATTCGTTGAGAGCAGTCCGGGCGCCAAGATAAAGGTTTTCGGAGTCGGAGGCGCGGGCGGCAATGCTATCAATACCATGATAGCTGCCGGTGTCAAGGGGGTGGATTTCATCGCAGCTAATACTGACAAACAGGCCCTTGAGCTCAACGCGGCCCTTGATAAGCTGCAATTGGGAATGAACATAACCAATGGATTGGGAGCTGGGGCTGACCCGGAGAAGGGGGCATTGGCTGCAGAGGAAAGCGTTGAGGCAATCAAGGCCAACACCGAAGGGGTGGATATGGTGTTTATCACCGCGGGGATGGGGGGCGGAACAGGCACAGGCGCCTCTCCGATAATCGCCAGGGAGGCCAGGAGTAACGGAGCTCTCACGATCGCGGTGGTCACAAAGCCCTTTGAATTTGAGGGCGAGAAGAGGATGAAAGCGGCCCTGGATGGGATCGAAAAGTTAAAGAGAGAGGTGGACACCCTGCTGGTGATTCCAAATCAGCGGCTGCGGGCCTTGGGGACAAAGGATACCCCTTTTCTGGAGCTTATGAAGATAGCGGACAACGTGTTATTATCCGCCGTGAAGGGCATATCGGATCTTATCACGGTGCCTGGTTTTATAAATCTCGATTTCGCTGATGTGAAGAGGGTGATGGAAAAGATGGGGACAGCCCTCATGGGCACGGGAATCGCTGGGGGTGAGAGTAGGGCCCTGGACGCCGCACAGATGGCCATTAACAGCCCCCTGTTGGAGGATATTTCGATCGATCAGGCACGGGGCGTTCTCATCAATATAACCGGTTCTGCCAGCATGACCATGGATGAGGTCATGGAGGGATCCAGTTTTGTAAAGAATGAGGTTCACCCAGATGCAGAGATAATATGGGGCATGGTCTTTGATGATTCCCTGGCAGAAATGCTGCGGATTACGGTCATTGCGACCGGTATTGGTGGGGCCAGAGAGGCAAAGGTTGTCAACTTACGGGAGGTAAGACCCGAGGAGGCGGATGAGCATTGGACAGTGAGAGTAAAGGAGGATCTCGATAGGCCCACGTTCCAGAGGCAGTTCTCAGAAGAAGAGCACGATAAGCTTCGAAAGGAAACGGGATTTAGCCGGGAGAAAAAGGGCCTATTGAATAAGCTCTTTCAGAAGGATAATCTGGATTACCCGACCTTTCTAAGGAAACAGGCGGATTAATGGCCACCATTGCCGCTCTCTACCGCAAGAGGCTTTCTCAAGAGAGGGGTACCATCATAAAGGATTGGGGCGGCAAGACATCGGTGGCACTGATCTATCCTCATTCTTACCAGGTCGGCATGTCCAACCTCGGTTTTCAGGCGGTCTATGGTATCTTAAACGATCATCCTGCTATTGTCGCTGAGAGGGCTTTTCTCCCCGACGAGGATGAGTTCGCCCTGTATACGAGAAGTAATCATCCCCTCCTCTCGCTCGAGTCTCAGATCCCTGTCCGGAGATTCGATCTTCTCGCCTTTTCCCTATCATTTGAGAACGATTATCCCAATGTTCTCACCATACTTGACCTGGCCCAGATCCCCCTTATGAGCAGGGATAGAGGTGAGGATCATCCCCTTGTTTCAGCAGGCGGCGTGGTCACCTTCATGAACCCGGAGCCCATCACCGAGTTTATCGATTTTTTCCTTCTGGGTGAGGCCGAGGTCCTCCTTGAGGGGTTCCTCGAGACATTCCTTGCACTGCGATCATCCCGCCTGGATAGGGAAGAAACCTTGCGATATCTTGCTCAGGAGGTAGAAGGCCTCTACTGCCCTTCCTTTTACCATGCAGCGTATAAGGAGGATGGATCTATCGGCTCGTTTGAGCCAACGCTTCCATCCATTGCCCCCAGGGTAAGGGTGGTCAAGCAAGACCCCATGGAGGGATTTCCCTCCACCTCGAGGATAGTCACACCATCCACGGAATTCGCCGATACCACCCTCGTGGAGCTCAACCGAGGGTGCGGTACCGGATGCAGGTTCTGCGCTGCCGGGTACGTGTACAGGCCCCCGAGGCTGACACAGGAAGATGCGATCAAAGGCTGCCTCGATGATATCCTCGCAAAAAACAGAAGGCTCGGCCTTATCAGCCCCAGTGTTTCCGACGTACCGAATATCGAGGGGCTGACAGGCTATATCCTTGAGAAAGGCGGTAGCTTTACCGTCTCATCGCTCAGGGCCTCCTCATTGACAACGGGACTGCTTATGAACCTGGACAAGGTTGAGCAGAAAACCCTTACCGTCGCCGTTGAGACGGGCACAGACCGATTACGGAGCGTCATTAACAAGAAGGTAACGAACAGGGAAATACTCGATGCCATCGTTCGTATTACCAGGACGGGCTTCTTCCACCTCAAGCTCTATTTCATGATCGGTCTTCCCACGGAAACAATGGATGATGTGCGGCACATCGTGAGCCTGGTGAAATCCATACGGCATCAGGTCATCAAGGAGAGCAAGGGCAGGAAAAGGATAGGGAGGATCCGGTTGAGCGTTAATTGCTTTATTCCAAAGCCGTTCACGCCGTTTCAGTGGTTTCCCATGGACACCGTGGATTCCTTGAAGGATAAGCAAAGGCTCTTGAAGAAATCCATCTCGGCGGAGGGCGGCGTTACGATCGGCTTTGATGTGCCGAGATGGGCGTACATCCAGACCCTGCTTGCTATGGGTGACAGGAGGGTGGGCCGAATGCTATGGGGCGCGTATATGAACGGGGGAAACTGGAAGCAGACATTCCGGTCCTCGGATATCAACCCGGATTTTTT
>CAYMFC010000078.1:0-8638 GCA_964389665.1 uncultured Desulfobacteraceae bacterium
ATGAGGGAAGGCGATCAGGGGAATGTAGGGTAATATGGAAGAGAAAACCTGCAAAGATAGAGGCCTATTTTACCCAAAAACAGATCCTGGGCGTTTGATAGTTCCGCTCTTCACGTAATGTTACCTTGGCATGCATCGTATGGAAACCCTTGTTCGGGTACCATAGATATCTGTCGATGCCAGATCCGGTAGTAGCTAATCGCTCATTATCCAGAAACCACTCCACCCTCTTAATGGGACAGGAAGCCTCTATCATAAAGGGAAATCTCTCTAAATCGTCAGGTATCCTGGGATCCAGAGCGATATGCAGGCCGGCAACAGGCTGGACTATGCGAACTCCAGGCCCAGCCTTATCCACAACCTTTTGACCCTTTTGCGGGATATGTCCCCCTCGGGTTCTCATTCCATCGTCAGATAGAATGGAAAAGCCCGATCCTGAGGAATATTGTCCAATATCTTCTATCCAATCCTGATATTGGTAAGGCAGACGGGTGACAATGGCCTCCCCCTCCCTTTGATGCCAGTTGCATGGCCTTTGCGGTACGTGCTCTTTCCTGAACCATTCGGTTACCACATGGGGGCACTCAGGAGAGGCCGGCTTTCCGGATAGGGTGCATATCCTTATCTGCTGAAGGGAGCGGCTTAAAAAAAGAGGAGAGGTTTTCTGGTGTTGATTGAGTTCATGGAAGGCGGAGCGCAGGACCAGGGCCGGCCCCCGTGAACCTGTGATTTCATCCATGGGCCTATAATCCAGGTTCCCCATCCACACGCCCACCGTATATCGATAATTAAAGCCGATAGCCCAGGCATCTCGGTAATCGGTCGATGTTCCGGTTTTCACTGCTGTCTGGACCGGGAAATCGAGCAGTCCCGATCCTCCGAATTCCAATAGGCGAGCATAGGGGTCAGAAAGGATATTGGCGATGATAGAACATGATTCAGGTGAGAAGATTCTCCTCTCTCGCACGTGTCGATTATCGGGCAGAAGGAATTTGGGCTCGCGATAGATCTCTGAGCGCGCGAGCACGCTATAGGCCCGCACCAATTCGAATAATGATACTTCACCGTTCCCGAGTGCCAGGCCTTCGCCGTAATAATCCGCATCCCGTTGCAGGCTCTCAAATCCTAGTTGGCGGAGCGTATTCCGAAAAGGGATTACGCCAAGGGCCTTGATGGTCCGGATCGCGGGGACATTCAGGGAATTGCCCAGGGCGCAACGCAACCGCACGGGCCCGTAATATTGCGAGCTATAGTTCTTGAAGTGGTGCAGCCCATGGCCGACAGGCTGGAGGAGGGGAATGTCCGGTATTATGGAGGCTGCCGTATGGCCGTTCTCGAGGGCGAGGGCATAGAGAAAAGGCTTGAGGGCTGAGCCCGGCTGTCGCAAGGTCAGGACTGCATCGATCTGGCTGCCCTCCTCTGAGGAGGAGAACTCGCTTCCATTCACCCAGGCAAGGATCTCATCGGTTTGATGATCAAGCACGAGGATAGCCCCATTGTGCACCTTTTTGTCTTTCAGATATTTGAGCGATTCCCTTAAGAGCTGATGTAAGGTGGTTTGGAGGTTTCCGTCAATGGTCGTAATGAGACGCGGATGGGATCTATACTCCTCGGGGAAGGCTGTTTTGATATATCTGACAAAATGAGATGTATCGGTGTGTATTTTCATCTTCGTTACGTCCAGGGGCTCTGGTTTTTGCAGTGCACCCTTTGGGATAAGCCCCGCTTTTTTCATTCTAGCTGCCAGGTGTCTCACCCTTCCGTGTAAATCGTTATTTACACGATCCCCTTTCACGAGAGGGCTGAGAAGGGAAGGGGCTCGAACCATGACGGCAAGGGCCAACATTTCCTGGATATTGAGGGTATCCAGGGTTCGTCCAAAATAGAAGTCTGAGGCCTCAAAGACCCCCCGGCATTGATGGGAAAAGGGGACCTGATTAAGGTAAAATTCCAGGATCTCATCCTTTGAAAATTTGCCTTCCAGTTGATAGGCCTCCAGGGTTTCAACCCACCGGGTGAAAAAGGTCCTGGGCCTTGGATGAAGGATCCGGATGCACTGTTCGGTGATAGTGCTGGCCCCCCTCGCAATCCTCCCTGCCCTGATATTATCCAGGCAGGCCTTGCCCCTGGCCAGCCAATCCACGCCATGGTGTACATAAAAGCGTTTATCCTCAGCGAGGACAAAGGCGTGCGCAAGAAGTTCCGGGATCTTCCAGAGGGGGATAGCCTTGTGATTGAGCCTGTTCTTCTTGGTCAGGGAGAGGAGATAGCCGTGCCGATCGAGTATATCCGCATAGGTCTGGCCTTCCGAGGGCTTGGAAAGAGACCCGGGTGGGGGCCGGACCGCATAGGTAAGGGTAAGGATGGTGAACAGGCCGATGCAGGAGATACTGCCAGCGAAGAACAACACCAGTGGTTTTAACGTATGCCTCATGCCCGCTCGCGGCAAAGAAGGTTTCTCATCCGTGGCGTAACCTCACAGAAGTGGCTTTCGCATCACGCCTATCGGTATTTTTCCACTCTCAATCCCCCAGGAACACCCTGGCCGAAGACATCGGGATCATACATCTCCTCGGCATGGAGAGGCATCACGGAGAATTCTCCTGCTGCGATGGCCTGGGCTACATAAGAGAGATGGTAATTTCCGGCCGGAAGATAATCGGAGTAGAATCGGACCGAATGGTGGAGCACTTCCCTGTGATAAAAACTCCAGCGGGAATATCCAAAGGCGCACCAGTCCCCGTATCTATGCCACCATGAGGATCCGGCATAGATCCCGGCGTCTTTATCCGCGTCCACCCGGGAGGCCGTGGCCAGATCCCGATGAACCGCTTCCAGGCCACCGGGAACCGGATCGGCCACCACTACGAAATTTCTGGCCGAAGGCAGTGACACGAAGAGATCCACCCTCACCAGGTCCCCCTGTTTCATAAGCATAGGGTCTTCGAGGAGGATCCATTTTCCGTCCCTCTCCAGGTAGTATTCACGATGCACCTCAATGCCTGAATTGATGGGATCACGTTTGAGTTGGGAGGGGGAATAGAATAATCGGGCTGCATAGTAAAGCCTCCCCTGGCCCTTCTTGGTGAGAACCACCTCTGTTTTACGGCCCGGATCATCCTCTGTGACCGGGCGTTCAAGTTCCACGGAAGGATCACGGAAATCATGAAAGGAGGCCTCGCCGAATTCCTCTCCGTCCATTAAGGCCGTCACCGTGTAGCAGGGGATATCCTTGTCATAAATGCGGCTGAATGCCGTCAAGGCCTGCATACAAAAGGCGTTTTCCTGGGTGTTTTCCCAATGATCCCTGCTTTTCAGAGACCGGGTCAGGTAGCGGACGATCTTAAAGGCCATGCCCGGCCCGGTATATGGGGTGTGACCTTCTTCCATAGCGAGAATGGCGCTCAAAACGGCTGCATTGGTTCTGATCTCGGATGTGAGAATGCGCCCGAAGCCGCCCCTGATGTCCTCGCCGTAGATGTTGTCCGTAAAGATAACCTTGCCGCCGGTTTCATCGGCATGAGCCATGATAATGTCGTGGATTCGGGTTTGAATTTCCTCCGTCCCTTCCACATAGGTGGCTGCCAGCAGGTAGTGGGCCTTGCCGAAGAGATCCATATACTCCACATGGGGCAGATACCGTTCAAGATCGTGCCTTTTGACCTTTCCGTTCTGTGCCAGTGCGGCCAGGGCCACGGCGCGAACGGTGGAAGACATGCCCCGTGAAAAGAAGCCTGGAAAGATATCCCGTCGCAGCAGGACCAGCAGATAGGCATGAAGGGCTTCCTCCACACCAGGTTCAGGGCTATATCCGCTCTGCTTTAACCAATTAAAGGCGAGGGCCGTGTAGGCGCTCAAGTAGGGGCTGACGTACTGGTCTTGGGGAAGATAGTAGCACATACCTCCGTTGGGCGCCTGGAATGAGCGGGCATCAGAAAGCACCTTGAGGAGCACCTCTTTCGCATCCTTCCACTCGAAGCTCGCGGCACTATAATGCCTGAGATTGAGATAGTGCATGGCCATAACGGCCTTTGAGAGCCTCTGTTCCCAGCAACAGTATGGGTATTCTTTCATATACCTGAATGCCCCTTCAAGGGAGCTGATGATTGCGGGCGCGACAATCACCGATACTCTGCCCCCATCCGTACGCATGTTTTGGGGGAATTCAAACCCTTCGGAGGTTCGCTCCGCAGTAGTGGTCCCATAGGTAGCCGCTGCCTCAACGGCCTGTTTCTTGCGGACCGGAAGGCGCACGATAAGGCCATCATGATCAAGCTCGTCTCCCGCTCGAACCGCAAAGATTACCTCTCCGCTCTTTCCCGTGGTAACCCGCACGCCTACTTTAGTGCGCACGTATGGATCGGCCGCGATTTTCTCTTCGAGCGGGATAGCTTCCACGCCCTCTCCCTCGGCTGAGATGGTTACGGTCAATCGGCGTCTGTTATCAGTCCGGTTCATCACCGTGAAGGCCGCCTCAAAGGAGTCTCCCTCGGTCACCTGATTGGGGATGGCCGGCCTGATCTCGGTGAACTTATTGGTCACAAAGCGCGTCTGGCCCAGGCCCATCAGATCATCTCTGGTCACGGCCATGGCCAAAACGCGCCAGCCGGTGAGGTTGTCGGGCAAGTCGAACGTTATCGAGGCATGTCCATTTTCATCGGGATGGATCTCCGGGTTCCAATAGCTTACGAACTTAACCAGGCTGCGCATCTTGAAATCCACCTTACCGCCGCTGCCCCCGGCATTTGCGCCCTTCTTTTCAAACCTTTGGCGGCCGATAAGGCGTAAAAGGAGATTGTAGTTGCGCATATCCAGGCCCTCGAGCGTATAGAACCCCTTATAGGGATCATAGTACCCCGTCCCGCCCTGGATCAGATCCAAGACGGCCTCGTCCAACACTGCAACGGCCAATTCGGTTCCGGGATGATTCTCGTGGATGTCGGAGACATCCATTTCAAGGATCACCCTTTCTCTCGGGCCATAGATCTCTTTATCCGCCTTTGCGACGATCGAGAGTTTCTTGTAAGGGTCATTTACGGTTACGGCCAGGTAGCCGATTCTACAGGTAGGCTTGCCAAGGTCCACAGTACTATCGTCCGGGGGCTTGTCTACTCGCTGGGAGTGAACAGTTACCGAGAGGTAAAATCCCGGGACGAAATCGGGTTCAATATCGAATTCGATGATGGGTGTGTTGTTCGAGAAGACCTCGGTCCATTTTTTCATAACCCCGAGGCGCTCGATCGTAATGAGGGCATGGGCGCCGGGGTAAGGGTTTTTCACCATAAACCTGGCCCTCTCGCCCACCGTATATTCCTCCTGGGCCGGTATGAGTGTAAGGCTATTATCATCCGGCATCTCCCACAGGACCCGGCCCTTGCCTGCCGCATATTTTCTGATGCTGACCGAGTGAGATCGGCCTGCGGTATCCCTGACACTGGCGGTGATATAGTAGGAACCAGGTTCTTGAGGCGTAAAGGTACACGCGGAGGGTTCAGGTTGGGAGGTAAGCCTTATGCTCTTCACGTTTTCCCGCTCATGATGGTATTGTATGAGGTATGCGTTTCCTGCCCCTTTGACTCGTGTGCCGGTGACGCGATCATAGTCGACGAGGACGTTGATCTCCGTACCGCTCACCGGCTGGCCCTTCTCATCAACAACCGCGACCTGGAATTCTGTCTCCTCATCCTCCTTGAGGAGCCACTGTTCGTGATACAGGCCTACCAGGCGGTCGCGCCCCATGAATTTGGCCATGGATGAGGAGGCGATATACTTGCCCCGGTCATCCCGCACTGCGCTCTCAATCATCAATGTCCCGCACACCACGCCGGTATCCTGTAATGTAAAGCTTGAAAGGAGATCTCCCTTCTCGTCGAGTTCCTTTTCCTCCTGGAAGACCTGGCGCTTTTCGTCGTCAAAATCGTAATCCAGGAAGCGAAATTTTCCCATGAGCGGATGAGCGGACCGAAAATAGGAGGGTTCAATTGTTGCCGTTACCCTGGTGTGGGACCTGCCGTAGGGACCGCCGGAGTGGAGACGGGCGCCGGTTTCGATCTCGACCCGATCGCCGATCTTGAAGCGTTGCCCTTTAATGTCGGTCTGTACTTTAAAGGGAGCTGGGGTGAAGTCTGTCACTAAGACGCGCAGGGGGCGCAGTACCGGGTTTTTGCCAAAATTGGCCTTTAGCTTAAACCGGTACCAGCCGGAGATTGCCCCTTTGGGGACCGGACAAGAGCCGTGCAGGGACCCGAAATCGGAAAGGGTCACATTCTCCTCTCGATGGGCAACCTTGCCCGTCGGATCGACGATCTCCAAATTGTACGAAGAGAGTCTCGGCTGGATGAACCTGCGATTGCCCTGATCCCTGACATAGATCTTGTAGTGAATCGTATCCCCTGGTTTATAGAGCCCCTGGCTTGTAGTTCCCCAGGCCCTCATATGCGAGTATTTGGCGCGATTATACCCGTGATACTCGTAGTAGTGATCATCATCGGAGAATTGCCGGACAAGTGGCAGAATCGCAGAGTCATCCAAGGTGGAAACGCGGATGACGCCGAATGGAGAATTAAAACTCCCCTTCAGGAGCACGTGAGATGGATCGATATCAATAGCCCCCTTGAGCAGGGCAAGACCTCTTTGATCGGTCTTCGCGCTGGTCGCAGGGGTTGGTTTGTAGAGAAACAGATCCACCTGGGCATCTGCTACCGGTTCACCCGTATCCATCCTGGTCACCCAGACGGTGGTGTTATGATGTCCCAGCTTGGCGTGTACGGCCAGATTGGTGACCTGAGAGAAGAACTTAAGGGTACACCGGGACCTCACATTGGGCTCAGCCTGGAGAATACCGGCAAGCCCGCCGCTTTTTCCTTGGAGTATCTCCCTGATCTGAAAGGGAAAGGCATAGGCGATATCCTCAACCACATCCGTTTTTACGGAGATGGCCCTGTCTGGATTGAAATCACCCTGGCAAGAGCTGAAATCCCTCAGATACCAGTAATCATTTGGATTCTCAAGCATTCGATACTTGGCCTCAATCCTGTTGAGGTTGGTGACGATGAGCGGGAGATGGGTGTTTTCATTCCTTTCCAGGACCGAGATATCATTCTTGATACACAGATCAGGAGGGCGATGGCTTGTTTTAAAGCCGATATCGATGGGTTTCTTTAAGCTCCTGCCGAAGATGTCCCAAAGATCAGGGTCGCTGGTAAGGTGATAATCCCGGTTCGCCTGGAGGACTTCAGGCAGCCGAATTTTATATTCATAACCCCTTGTATGGGGCCTTTGAAGGTAGTAAGAACCATCAGGCGTATCCGCCCAGGGATCATAATCAGTTCTGTCGCCGGCCAGATCGGGCACGAACCTGAGCTTGGGGCCTTCCATTCTGGGGGAGACGGGCGTAGAGAATAGCAATGAGAACGGTTTTAAAGGGCTGAATGGGATATGCTGCATGGAGTGTGGCCTGAGAATAATCTCGTTGTTGTCATTGTCATACCCCTGAATTCCCAGAAAACGAAACTCAGGGAAGGTATGAAAAGCCACCACGGTACGTGACTCAACACCTGATTCAGGCCCTTCCTCTGAGGCGATGCCGGGCGTCACCATCAGGTGAACTCCCGCATCCAGGGATAATTCTTCCTCGGGTTCGACATTTACGGATGTGCCGTAACGGCTTGGGACTTCCTCTCCTTGGACAACCGGGATCTTTCGTCCATCTGAAAGCGAGAGGAAATGGACATGGGCGAGAACGCTCTCCTTTGGCACAGCCTGGTTGAAATCCAGACGGATAACGGGGTGGCCGGGCGCTTTCCAATTTTGAAAATAGAAATGCCTTATCTGTGGCCTCATGGTTATAAAGGTATGGGTAAGCCCTTGTTCCATCCTGTCGCCGTAATAGGAAACAAATTTGGGCTCAATACGAATGGTGTAGTTGGTCGCACACTTCATCCTTTCCCTGTCACCCAGCTGGAGGGCTAAACTTGAGGTATTCAACCAGCGCCACTGACCCTTCAATTCAGGCGTAACGGTAATGGGGATTTCCCCTGGCGTTCGCTCCATGCGGCCCACGGGAACAACTGCCATGTTAAACTCGAAGACGATCTGGCTGCCAGGAGGTACATCCTGCCCGGAGGGCGTGATACGGGTTATTCTTAGAGGCCCTGAGGTTTTATTGAAGTCGGCGGAGTGAAGGTTGCCATAGAGGGGGGACATGGAGATGAGGCATAAACCGGATAGTGCGAGCAATCGGATAAGGCGTTTTTTGGCCACAATAGTCCTCCTTCCCATAAGATGAGGTACATCTTTTGCTATTTTTATAAAAAAATATACCACAAAAATGGTAAAGAAGGTGAATCCAGAATAAAACTACTCTCCCCTGATCGGGAGCACTGCAACATTGCGGGTTTAAGTATAGGTTTAAGGCCATCTTCAAGCGTGAACTCGAATCGATTCTTTTCTTCCGATTTATCAAGAGCTAACCATTTCCTTTATGCCCTCCTGACGAAAAGTTACCTGATCGAGAAGTTCACGGGCGGCAGTGGAACGCAGCGGGATTGCCATTCTTCTATCGCAGACATAGAAAAAGGGCAGTGCCCTCGGCTTGAGGCCTCGGGCGATGCCCTGTGGTTCAGGTTACCTTGTTACG
>CAYMFC010000079.1:0-8383 GCA_964389665.1 uncultured Desulfobacteraceae bacterium
TTGCGGACTCGCACCCGCCTGCCAGCGCCTGAAGCGCAGCTGATGGCGGGCAGGTCGCTCGCAATGACACCGATGTTGACTTTTTGCGAGACCATCAGCTTTTGTACTTTCATTACCGTTGTCAGCTGCATGAAAGAAGATCGGCACGATTCCATCAGCAGCCATCGCCTTTGGCGAACTCGGGTCAGTGATAACCATCTGAAAACAAGGTACAATGATTTCATTCATCCAAAATCGATCAGCACCTCGGTGTCCATTCCGCAGAGAATCAGCCGTGCTAGGCTGTTTTTTTGCGTTGCAATGCCTGAAAAGTTCTAGTAAATAAGGCATTGGCAGAGATGAATCGCTATACCATTAACAGAAAGGGGGAAAGAGCATGAACAAAGGGGATTTGATCAACGAGGTGGCTAAGGTGGTTAAAACCAAGAAAGAGGCCCAGGCAGCCGTGGATTGTGTGGTGTCATCTATTACCGATGCATTGAAGAAAAACGATACGGTCTCCCTGGTCGGATTCGGTACCTTCAAGGTTGGCCAGAGAAAGGCCAGGAAGGGAAGAAATCCCCGGACAGGAGCAGTGATCGATATCAAGGCAAAGAAGGTCCCCAGATTTTCTCCGGGCAAGGCATTACAGGATGCCGTGAACTAAGCAGAGATACATACCGAACAAAAAGGCAGGGCCGGAAACGGGCCCTGCCTTTTTGATAGGTTCCGCCGGAATAACAAAAGAGGGAGATTTCAGACTTATTATGAGTTTATCTATATTGATCTTATAAAAAATGTAGTGGTTTTTTCCTGTCTTGATACTAATACCTAACTCGTGGGAAAACCGCGAGCAGGATCAGAAAATCCTCATAGCAAGAGAAGGTGAACCATGAGAAAGCTTTATCAAATCGACCTTAACTCCGATGTAGGGGAGAGCTACGGGGCCTATACCATTGGGCTCGATGAAGAGGTTATCCCCCTTATCAGCTCGGCGAATATCGCCTGCGGATTTCACGCGGGAGATCCGTCAGTGATGAGGCGTACCATCGCCATTGCCAAGGACCACGGGGTTGCATTAGGGGCCCATCCGGGGTTCCCTGATCTGCTTGGCTTCGGCAGAAGGAATATGGATGCAACCATGGAGGAAATTCGGGATTATATCACCTACCAGATAGGCGCCCTCCAAGGATTTGCGGTCTCACAGGGAATGAAACTGCAACACGTCAAGGCCCACGGTGCGCTCTACAATATGGCAGCTCAGGATATGCGCATAGCTGAGGCGATAACGGAATCGGTTTCCCGACTGGACAAGGATCTTATCCTCGTTATGCTGCCGGGTCCCAAAAAAGATGAGGTCCAGGAAATAGGAAAGCGGTACGGGATCCGCGTTTCCTTCGAGTTCTTTGCAGACAGGGGCTACAAGAGTGATGGCACCCTCGTGTCCCGGAGGGAGCCGGGTGCGATAATTCATGATCATCAGTTTGCGGCGGACAGGGTTCTTAAGATGGTGACCGAGGGCACGATCGCCTCCATGGACGGAACCGAGATCAAGGTGGCATCTGATACCATATGCGTCCACGGGGATAATCCCGCAGCAGTAAGGTTGATAAAGCAGATCAGGGAAAGACTCCTTTCATCCGGAGTCGCAATTACCCCTATGGGGGGATTCCTGTAAGAAAGGACCATGCTGTACGATAAATTCCGGTATCGCATCATGGGCGATCGCTCAGTGCTCGTTGAGCTGGGAGATGAGATTAGCCCCCGGATCAATCGACGGGTGAGGGAATTCTCCGTCTCTTGTATGAAAAATCGTTTAGAAGGCCTTATTGACATTGTCCCCGCGTATCGATCCTTCCTCATCATCTACGACCCATTCAAGCTTAACCCGGTCATAATAAAAAACAGGATGGAGGATATCCAAAGGAAGATCGAGGGAATCGAGATCCCCAAGCCCAAAACCTTGGAGATCCCCGTGGTCTATGGAGGCGAATACGGGCCTGACATAGAATGGGTGGCCCGGTACCATGCCATACGCGTTGAGGAGGCCATCAAGCTCCATACCGGAACTACCTATCAGGTCTATATGATCGGCTTTATGCCGGGCTTTCCCTATATGGGAGAACTACCTGAAAGCCTGGCCACCCCGCGCAGGGAAACCCCGAGGACCGTCATCCCTCAGGGCTCGGTGGCCATCGCCCAGAGGCAAACCGGCATCTACCCCGTGGAGAGCCCCGGGGGATGGCAAATCCTCGGCCGCACCCCCCTGAAGCTCTTCAGCCCGCTACGCTCACCGCCAACCCTCCTTGAGATGGGCGATCTGGTGAAGTTCTTTTCAATAGAAGAAGAGGAATTCAAACGGTGGCGCCAGTAGAAGCCATAGAAGTTCTTGCTCCCGGCCCCCTTACCACCACTCAGGATCTGGGGAGGTTCGGCTATGGGCGGTACGGTGTTCCGCCGAGCGGGGCATTGGACACCTTCTCGCTCAGGGCGGCGAATCTGCTCGTGGGAAATCCCGAGAATGAGGCATGCCTTGAAATCACCACGTTCGGATCAAGGATCAAGGCCCTGAGAGATGTGGCCATTGCCGTTACCGGCGGTGATCTCAAGCCCTTTTGTAACGATACGCCCTTCAGCATGTGGACCTCCTCCATCCTGAAAGAAGGCGATACCCTTTCCTTCAAAGGAGTGAAATGCGGCTGTCGTTCATACCTGGCTCTGGGAGGGGGATTCTCCCTGATCGAGGTTCTGGGCAGCAGATCAACGAACCTCTCCTCCGGATTCGGCGGTTTCGATGGAAGGCCGCTCAAAAGAGGCGATATCCTCTCCGCTCGTTCTCCTCATCTTCACCTCAAAACAGAAGGACGAAGTCTGCCTCAAGACCTGATGCCTCGCTACGCCAACAAATGGCGCCTTAGGGTTATCCCCGGCCCGCAAGACGATCAATTCACCGCAGAGGGCAGAAACACCCTTTTCGGCTCTCCTTACCAGGTGAGCTACCAATCGGATAGAACGGGTATCAGGCTGGCTGGTCCTCCCCTTGAGAGAAGGCCTGATGTAGAGGAGTCGATCATCTCCGAGGGGGTGATCCCAGGGGCTATCCAGGTTCCGGGGGATGGCCAGCCCATTATCATCTTAGTTGAAATAGTGACCGGTGGTTACCGAAAGATCGCCACCGTTATTTCAGCGGACCTGCCGCTCCTCGGGCAGATAAAACCGGGCGATACGGTGAGCTTCGAGGAGATTTCGCTCCATGGTGCCTATGAGGCCTTGCGGCAATTCGAGGAAAGGATAAGACATTTCAAGGAGGCGATTTCTGCTCATCCTTAAGCGCTCATGACCCCAGCGCTCCCTCACCACCATGAGCCTTTCCGCTCCGAGCTAAACGGCGAATTGCGCTTCAGGGTGATCGGTTAAAAAAACACTGAGCTGAACAGGGAAATGTCTTTTTTTGCCCTATGCCCTTTGTATACAGGGATTGCAAGGTCCCGAAAAACGCGATGAATTGCCTCCCGGCTAAAGTCCTCCAAGTTCACTCTCCATTAATCTCAGATCCCCAAAAAGGCCTTTTTTACGATCTCAGAATCAAGGAGTTCCCTTCCCTGCCCCGACTGGATAGTCCTGCCGGTTTGTAAGATATATGCCCGATCGGATAGTTCGAGGGCTTCCCTCACATTCTGCTCCACCAGAAGAATGGTATTCCCCTCTTCTTTCAAAAGGGAGACGGCCTTCAGCACCTCGGTAACGAGTTTCGGCATTAATCCCAGCGAGGGCTCATCGAGCATCAGCAGCTTCGGTCGCGCCATAAGCCCTCGCCCTATGGCAAGCATCTGTTGTTCCCCGCCACTCAGGGTTTCTCCCCTCTGCCTGTGACGATCCTTTAAAATGGGGAAGAGGCCGTATACGTAATCCATTCTCTCCGGTATTTCACCCCTGGTCCTCGTTGTAAAGGCCCCTAGAAGCAGATTTTCCTCCACCGTTAAAGGCCCGAATATATGCCTTCCTTCCGGGACATAGGTAATTCCCGACCGCACAATCTCTGCGGAGTTTTTCCCTGTTATGTCTTTCCCTTCAAACTCGATTCTCCCTGACGCCGGGCTAAGGACTCCAACCACTGTCTTGAGCGTGGTGGTCTTGCCGGCGCCATTAGCACCTACAAGGGAAACCAATTCCCCCTTCCCCACCTCGAAGAAGACCTCATGTAGGGCGGGAATACCCCCGTAGAGCACCCTGATATTATGAACCTTTAGCATATCTCTCCCCAAGGTATGCCTCAATTACCTTATCCTCCCTGGCTACTTCCTCCGGCGTACCTTCGGCGATCTTCCTCCCCACTGCCAGCACGATGACCCTCTCCGAGATCGCCATGATGAACTCCATCACGTGCTCGGTAAGCAGGAGCGTAAGATCCTTCTCCTCTCTCATCAGTTTCAGGGCCTGGATGATCTCCTTTATCTCCAGGGGATTGAGCCCTGCTGCCACCTCATCCAGCATCAAGAACTTGGGTTTCGTAGCCAATGCCCGGGCCAGTTCAATCCTCTTTTGCGTAGCGATCGGAAGTTCCGTAGGGTATGATTCGGCCTCCTGTACCAGATCCACCAATTCCAGTATCTCCGCGGCTTCCGTCCTTGCCGCCTGGCGAACCCTCGTCCGACTGAATGCCCCGATCATCACATTTTCTTCAACCGTGAGGTTTGGCATTATCTTCATGCTCTGAAAGGTCCGAGCTATCCCCCCCTTCGCAACGCGGTGAGCCGGCCAACCGGTGATATCCCTGCCTTCAAAAAGGACCTTGCCGCTAGTGGGCTTGTAAAAGCCTGCTATGCAGTTAAAGAGGGTGGTCTTTCCCGCTCCATTAGGGCCGATGAGGCCCACAATTTCACCCTGCTCAAGGTCTAAGGAGACCCCATCATTAGCCACCACTCCTCCGAATTCCTTCACCAGGTTGTGCACCTCTAAGAGCATCCCCCTCCTATCTCCGCTTCCGTACCCTCTCAACAATACCCCAGATCCCCTTTGGCTCACGTGCGGCGATGATCATGATGATAAAGGAGTAGATCATGAAATCTATGCCGTAACGCCCCCCTCCGGCGAGCCATGCACCAAGGTACATATCAAGGGGGATGAGGATTGCCGCGCCGATTATAGGCCCCCATATAGATCCGGAGCCCCCTACCATCACCGTCATTGCAATCAAGATAGAGAGATCCATGGGCATCACCAAGTCGGGATCGATATAGAGGTAGTAGGCCGTAATAAAACTCCCACCCATCGCCCCCAGCGCAGCAGCTATACAATATGCCTTGACTTTTGTGGCTGTGACATTGATTCCCAGGCTCTCAGCTGCATCCTCATTGTCCCTGACCGCCATCAGCTCATATCCCAGCCTTGACTTCCTGAACCAATTCATGAATAAGAACTGGGCCATGAAGAGGCCGAAGATAAAGTAATGATAGCCTGTTTCGCCGAACTGCATATAGGTGAAATCAGGGGTTGCCTTTATCGGTATCTCTACGCCCCGTGCTCCGCCCGTCCAGTCCCAAAAGACGAAGAGCTCCTTCCAGACCAGGGCGACGCACAACGTGGCGATGGCAAAGTAATGTCCTCTGAGGCGGAACATGGGATAAGCAACGGCAAAGGACTCCGCAGTAGCAAACATCATCCCCGGCAGGATTGTCAGCCAAAAGGGGATATTCCAGTGGAGCATCATAAGCGCGGTGGCGTACGCCCCGAATCCCACATTTTTGGCCTGCCCCAGGTCCACTTGGCCCCCGTAGCCCCCGATAAGATTCCAGCCCAGACCGAACATCGCAAACAGCAGGAATTTGATCATAACGACCTTGGCATATGCCGGCTTGACCATCCAAGGGAAGGCCAGGACGATTATGAGAAAGATCACGAACGCGATCCTTTCGGATAACGGACGATCTGCAAACGAGAAAATATCCCTCAATATGCGGCCCATGTTACCACCCGAAGAGACCTCGAGGTCTGAACACCACCGCGAGGAAATAGGTGAGGTAGATGAAGGTGAACTTCAGTTCACTTAAGTATTGCCCGCCCACCACCTGTATGAGGCCGATAATCAAACCGGCAAGAAAAGCGCCTGAAATGCTGCCAAAGCCTCCCAACGCAACAGTGGCAAAGGCAATCATGATAAAAACCATTCCTATGGTGGGGGTAATGTAATAGAAATGGGCGAGGAGTCCACCTGCTATGCCGACGGTAGCCCCGCCAATCCCCCAGGCCAAGGCGTTCATCTTCTCCGTGTCTATACCCATATACCGGGCAGCCTCCGGGTCCAGGGATGTGGCCCGCAACGCCCTGCCGAGCCTCGTTTTGTTTATCATCCAATAAACGACTGCGAATAACATCAGGCAGAGCACGGCCCCCACTATCTTGCTCACATCAATCGTAACATAGCCAAGGGAAACCGATTTTCCCACGATCAAGCCGTGGGAAAGAGAGCGAACATCAGGACCAAAGATAAACATCACCAGATAGCGTAGAAAGAGCATCAATCCGAACGTGCCGAAGAGCTGGGCAACCATGGGGCCGCGGAGGATATATTGAATGAGGAAACGATAACTGAGAACACCGAGCAGGAACCCTACCGCCCCTGCAAAGGGCAGGGAAACAAGAGGGTCGAGGGGAAGATAGGTGGAGGTCAACAGGGCAACGTACATGCCAACCATGAGGAACTCCCCATGGGCGAAGTTCACGATGTTCATTACCCCAAAGATGAGGGAGAGGCCCAGCGAGATGAAGGCAAAGACAAGGCCCATGAGGGTGCCGAACACGATCAACTGGACTGCTAATTCCATCTCTGCACCCACCTTAAAAAAACAAAAGGGAGCAGCATAGCCAGTCTCCGCCGGCTAGGCTGCTCGCTTCATTGTTCCCAGAGCCGGGTATTTACTTCCAGCCCGGGAATGGGTAGATCAGATCAGCGGTGGAGAATTCAAAGGGATACACCACATGGAGCTTCCCGTCCGGCCATCCCTGGTATTGATTGATCACCCCGGAACCGAGCTCATTTTGCTGGGTGTCCCCCGGAAAAGGAGAGCCGAACCTCACGCCCTTCCATGGCATGATGAGCTGTTCCGGCCCAATATAGAGCTCATTGAGCGCCTTTCGGATTGCCTCGGGATCGGTTGAGCCCGCGCTGTTGAGGGCATGGGCCCACACCTGGATGCCAATAAAATCCCTTGCTGAACTTCCGGAGAAATCATAACCCGTTCTCTCCTTATACATCGTATTAATCTTGGCTGCTGCCGGTTTCACCTTTCCAAGCTCGGCCGAGAAGAGATCACGGGTCAGAATACCGTTCACGGCCGCGCCCAGCGTTTTGGAAAAGTCGGATTCAATAAATCCCGAATCCTGTCCCCAGATTAGCTTCGGCGCCGCACGCATCTCCTTGAGCGTCCTTATAAAAAGGATAGCATCGGCCACATAAGGGGCAAAAAGGTAGCAGTCCGCCTTCGAGGCTATCATCCGTCGTGCCTCGCTGCTCAGGTCCGCGGCCTTATGGGGGTACTTGAATGACTCTACGATCTTATAGCCATGCTTAGCAGCGAACTCTTCGATCTCCTTCAAAGAGGCCGCGCCCCACTCGGTATTCTCCGCTGCCACAGCCAGTGTGTCGATCTCGTCCTTGGGGACGGCCCTTACACCCCGTGCCTTACCCTGTGACAGGCCATCCAGGAAGTTGAACAGATCAGCGGTGAACCATGTTTCGTGGGGGGTCACCCTCCAAAACCACGTGAGCCCTCTCTTGGTAAGCGCAGGGGAGGTTGAATCCGGGTTCACAAAAGGAATGCCCGCTCTTTCAGCTTCCACGGATGCCGTCTTGGTCACTGCGCTGTTGTAGCAGCCGAAAAGCCCTGAGACCTTCTCATCCTTGATAAGCCGCTTCGCCTGATCGGCCCCCCATCCCGGATCCGCCCTATGATCGGCATAGACGAGCTTGATCTTGGCTCCACCGAGACTCGGGATCCCCTCCCACTGAGCAATCGAGATGTTAATATCCGGATACTTCCCGTTTATGATATCGGCAGCGAGATCAGCCCCTTCCTTTAAGCTCTTGCCCGTAGGGGCAAGGGAACCGGATAGTGGAAGAATAACACCGATCTTTATCTCCTTGGCCCAGGCCGTACACGTAAAGGTGAAAACCAGGGCGAAGCTGATAAAGACAATACCCATCATCCTTCTCATGGTTCCTCCCTCCTTTCCTCGAATAAAGGTTTACGGCACCATTACCCTTCCTAGACGTAAAATGTAAATGTGTGGACATTAGAAGTCAATAGATTTCGATAGGAAGGAACCCTCTCTGTCAAGAAGGCGATAAGAAACCCATCTTGTGAGCCGGCTGATGAATACATGGAAAGAGGAGCTTCGATTCCAT
>CAYMFC010000080.1:0-8375 GCA_964389665.1 uncultured Desulfobacteraceae bacterium
GCTCTCTTCTCTGGTGGCCTTGATAGCATTTTGGCCGTAAAGCTGCTCCAGGAGCAGGGCCTTGACATAGGGGGCATCTGTTTTGAATCCCCCTTTTTCTCCGCTCAAATGGCTCATCAGTCGGCTCGCTCTATCGGGCTTGCCCTGGCCGTAGTGGATATTACGGAGCCCATGCTCGACATAGTACTGAGCCCACGGCATGGCTATGGGAAAGGTTTGAACCCCTGCATTGATTGCCATATCCTCATGTTCAGGGTAGCAGGGGAGATGCTCATAAGGGAAGGGGCTCATTTTATGGTAAGCGGTGAGGTGGTAGGACAACGGCCCATGTCGCAAAACCTTCGGTCGCTGTCCATCATTTCACGTGAGTCGGGTTTCGATGATCTGATTCTGAGGCCGCTCTCAGCAAAGAGGTTGCCGGAAACCCTTGCTGAAAAGGAAGGATGGGTAGACAGGGAAAGACTTCTCGGGCTCTCGGGGCGTTCCCGAAAGCCGCAGATTGCATTAGCAGAGAGATATGGATTGGTGCAATACCCATCCCCAGCAGGGGGGTGCCTGCTCACAGACGTGGTATTCTCGCGGCGCCTCAAGGATTTGATAACCATGGACCCAGGCTTTTCAAGACGAGACCTGGAGCTCCTCAAGCAGGGGAGACACTTTAGAATCAATGAGGGGACGAAGATTGTGGTGGGCCGGGATGAAAGGGAAAACGAGGCTATTCTTTCCCTCGCCAGGCAAGAGGATGCGCTGCTCACTGTGGAATCATTTCCGGGTCCAACCGTGCTCGTGATAGGAGATCCAACCCCTGAGGATCTCGAGGTAGTTGCTGCGATCACCGTTTCCTACAGCGATGCTCCCCTAGGCCACCCTATTGCCGTAAGGATCAGGCGGGATTCCACGATCGAGATGCTTCGCGCCCAGGGAGATGAGAAAGCGTACTTTCACCGTTTCATGATATGAGGGAGTACCCATTTTTGATAAGCTGGATAGGGGATAACCGGTGATGAGGCTTATCTCTTAAATAGCTTCTGGATAAAGGTCTTTTTTTGGAGTTCCTCCAAACTCTTTTTCTTGTCTGCAAGCTCTTTCTCCCTTTTTTCTAAGAGAAGAACGCTCTCAGAGATATGCTCCTTCATCTTTTGACTCTCTGTGGAGAGATTCAGGAGTTGAATCTTCTCATCTCTGGCGAGTTCCTTATTCTTGAGTCTATCAATAGTTGCCGTGATTTCCTCATACTCCTTCCTCTGTTTGGCAAGGGTATCCTTTTGGGTTTGTACAGAGGTGAGAACGTTGTTTACGCTCGCAACTAACGTATCCTCGGATTCCATGGTGACATAGAGATAGACGAAGGAGAGGATCAGGACGATGACAACCGCGATGATAACCTTTCCGATAGATGAGATAAACGCAGAGATGCCGGCGAACAGAGACTTAAAACTCCCTCCCAGGTCCATAATCCTATCGGCAAGGCTGTATGTAGAGACCACCTTTCCGCCTAAGATGTTGCTAATGTCTCTCAAGGCCGCTTTAAGCTCCTTCAGGCCAAGGAAAAGCTCATCACCCAGGTCCCCTGCCCGACACGTGGCCTCTATGGCAGAATCATCGGCCTTCATCGATGCGGCGATCTCCTTGAGCTTCGCCATTAAGCTATCGGGATTTAAGGCCTCGGGAAATTTACCGGGGAAGCTCCTCTTGAGTCGTGATAGATAGGTCTCCAGGTTATCAAGGTTCGTCTCAATGTCCGATGAGTACCTCTTGAGCATTCTCTTTTCACAGACGTATTCCGAAGCTCCGGTGAGCATGACCGCTATATCCTGTATGACCTGAATCGTCTTTTTCATATCTTGTTGTTCGGCATCTGGCATAATTCACCCTGTTCGGCATTCACCTATACAAGAGGTCCTTCGTGATTATGGTTCCGTCTGGGATATGTGCCTTACGCATAGATTGATTCGCGATGGTTACATTCCCTTTTACAGCAATTCCCTTGCCAAAGTAAACATTTCCCTTAATGCTCAGCGATTCGCAATCAACGAGAGAGGGAGCGCCATGGATGAATCGCTCCTTTAGCTGGTCGATTCGTTTATAGTACCCTTCATCCAAATCGATCCGTAAGGGGCCGAATCTCCTTGCTGGATTTAAGACAACCCTGCTATCTGGTGTCATTACATAACAGTCGGACCAGAGAGCGAGGAGATCCTGGCTCTTCTTTACAGGGGAAAACCGTGTGCGTGGAACCCTTATCGCGGCGGCATTTTCAAAGATTGAGATGGATGATCCCATAGCCGTTTCAATCTGATACACTTCGGGTGAGGTGTCATCTCTGGGGTCAATTCTCTTTGGATTAACAATCATCGGAAGGGCAAATCCCCCTATGCCGGCTTCCAGACGTTCCTTTAAGGATACGAGATTAACCCATATATTATTCGTATTGAAGAAACGGTATATATAGGTGTCTTGAAACTCGTCTATTTCTTGCTCAGGACACTGGGCGATCTCCCTGAGGATAAGACCGCCGGTTCGCCTTAGTCGTGCAAGGTGCCCGCCCTTTGTATCCGCGTTCGTTCTATCGGCTGCCTCCATCATAAAGGGATAATTGCCGGAGGCGAAGTAACCGAGCAATGCCCCATCCATGGTAGCCCCGAGGTTATCGGAGTTTGATATAAAGGCGTATGTGTAGCCTTTTCCTATCAAGGTATCGAGCATTCCCGAGGTGATCAGGGCAGGGTAGATATCGCCATGTCCAGGGGGGTTCCATTCACACTCCGGATCGCTGGGCCAGTGACCTGGGCTCAGGTTTTCCTTGAGCACCTTTGGAAATTTGTGTTGGCGGAAGGAAAGGGGGATATCATCCAGGGCCAAAGCAGGATAACGTTCGAGGTATTGTGTGCTGTCCTCATCCGTGTTAAAGCTATTCATGAGCACAAGGGGGATGTTTACCCCGGAGCGCTCCCTGTAGCTCATGATCTGTCTGGCGATTATATCGAGGAAGCATAATCCAGCCTTTACCTCAATGAGGGATTTTGGCCTTGATAGGCCCATGCTGGTGCCCAGGCCACCATTCAATTTGATAACCACCGCCTCCTTGATCGCCCGGGCCCCCTGCCGGGTGAACCCATCAAGGGTTTCCATATCGGCTATGTCGGCCTCAGCAAGTGGTGCGATATCCTGTTTTGAGAGCAGTCCCCTCTCACCCCTTAGGAGGTTTTCATAATATCGTCTGAATAGCTCGATGACTAAAGGGGGAACGCCTTCGTCTGTCATCTTCCCTTCAAAGGGAAGAAATCGCTCTTTGATCTCGGATTCCCTTATCTCAGCACCCATGGTGTTCGTTGTCCCTATATCGTACTCAGAATCTATAGGAAATGATCGTTAAGATCAACAGGAAATAACGCTAAAAAGGGGTGCCCATGCCCTGAACCTTGCCCCAACACGTTGCATAATTGCTTTGACAACAGAAGATCGTTTATATATGTTTGACGGGTTCTTCGGTTGATACTGCGCGGGAAGGGAAAATTCGATGGCACAAGAAGAATCTTCATTCTTGGAGCAATTTGCCCCCCATTTTCAACGGATAAATGAAAAGCTCGGTAAGGTCTTTGACACTCGTGTGCCGTTGATAGAGGAGGTGGGAAGCTACAGTTTGCTGGGAGAGGGAAAGCGGCTACGGCCGCTGTTTTTTGTCCTTTCCTGTAAGCTCTGTGATTATCATAACAGTGATATGTATCTACTTGCCACCATTTTTGAGTGTATTCATGCAGCGAGCCTTTTACACGACGATGTGATCGATAACGCCTCTGTCAGGAGGGGGAAGAAAGCGGCAAATAAGGTTTGGGGCATCCCCGCAGCAGTGTTGGTGGGCGATTTTCTCTTCTCAAAATCCTCGAGGATTGCGGCTGAAAAGACGCATGCGGAATTTCTTCGGGTACTCGCCGAGACAGCCACCATGATGTCCGAGGGCCAGATATTGGAATATGTTAATATCCATAATTGGAACATGACGAGGAAGCAATATATGGAGATAATTACCTCCAAGACTGCTGCACTCATGTCTGCTGCTTGTTCATGCGGCGCTATTGTTGCCGGGGCAAGCCAGGCCTATATCCAATCTCTGAGGGATTTCGGCCTGAACATGGGCATTGCCTTTCAGATTGTCGATGATGTCTTCGATTATTCCTCCACGGTTGAGAGAACCGGAAAATCCATAGGCCGTGATCTAAGGGAAGGTAAGATTACGTTGCCGTTGATATATACCATCGCCTCTTTGCCGAAGGACGAGCAGGAGAGGCTGGAGGCTCTATTCAAGAACGGCAGGGCATCGGAAAGGGATTATGCGAGGATTACAGGGCTTGTGAGGGACAATGGCGCCCTCGGTCGATGCCGCAGGGATGCCCACGACTATGCGAATCTCGCAGAGCAATGTCTCAGCCTCTTCCCCGAGTCCTCGGAAAAGGAATCACTCCTGAGATTGAATCAGTTTGTCGTGGATAGGGATCATTAATAGGGCCCTTTCCTTGGCTGCCCCCATCCAAGTCCTCGAACCTCTTTTCTCCTGAGAAAATCTGTAGTACTTCCTCAGATAGATAGGCTGAAGGTGGAAGGCTGTCAGGGTTTTTCCTGCTTCAGTCTTCAGCCTAACAAGCTGAATAATTACAGAAATATATACCGCCGGCACTGGTCACAGCGTATCGAAGGCCACCTTACCAGGGGCAATGGAGTTATCGGGGAGAATGTTCGTTATCGTAGCACCTGTGAGAGATTCCAAGTGCCTCAATCCGCCATTCCTATAACCCTTCAGAAGGGGGATATCCCTCTGATGAGCGTGGAGAGTCATGGTCTTCGCCTCTCCCAGGGCCGGGAGGTATGGCCTCACCCTGTCGATGTGCATGGCTGAACGAACCAGAAAGCCAAGGCAAGGATGCCACGGGCCGGCGAGTATCTCGCCTTTGGCAAGCAGAGAAGAGGAAGCCATGAGCCCGATTCTGATAACGGGAATTCCTGAGGCCTCAAGTTGCATGCATGCCTCTTTGCACACCGATACGGTATCCTCTAGCCCCATCGGGGTATATCTTCCCTCCTGGTGCCACTGGGCTAGCTTGGTGCCCTTTAAGACGAGCGTAGGATAGAGCCTCGCCATATGGGGATTCAGGTCAATGACCTTTTTAATGGTATCCATGAATACCTTTTTGGAGTCTCCAGGAAGACCTGGCATGAGCTGTGCCCCTACCGTAAACCCCCTTTTTTTCAGCAGGCGAAAGGCATTCACTGTATCGCCTGCGGTATGGCCGCGATTGGAGAGCGCGAGTACTTCGTCGTCCATTGACTGGACACCGAGCTCAACGGTTGTTACGCCATAGAATTCAAGGATATCCAGCTTTGCTTCATCGATGGAGTCCGGCCTTGTGGAGAGCCTGATTGCACTAATAATACCTTCTTGCATGAAAGGCCTCACCGCGCTGAGCATGCCAACCATAGCGGAGGCTGGAATCGAGGTGAAGGTGCCCCCATAGAAGGCGATCTCCTTGTGTGCATGAGAGAAGAAGCTCTTTGATCCCATGGCTGACTCAATGGCTGCTTTTATATCATCCGGAGTACAAAGATGCTCCCAGACATTGGTAATAGTCCTTTGCTGGCAGAATACACATCGGTGCGGACATCCCTGGTGGGGAATGAAGATGGGAATAATGAACTTTTTTTTTACTCCCTTAGACAAGCCAATGCCTCCTTTGCAGCATTTTGCTCTGCCTCCTTTTTGCTCTTTCCCATACCCTTTCCGAGCAATCCCTCCCTTATGGAGACCTCTACGAAAAAGGTCTTATCATGATCTGGACCCGTGTCGTTCACGAGCCTGTAATCCGGAGTTGTCTGAAAGACCTTCTGCGAGAGCTCCTGCAATTCGGTTTTAAAATCGACGCTCAGTTCACCATTGCCGATTTCCTCCACCATCGATTCGAATAACCGTGTGATTACCAGGGAGGCGCTAGGAAAACCTCCATCGAGATAGATGGCCCCTATAAGGGCTTCAAGGGCATCTGCGAGGATGGAGGGCTTTTCTCTGCCGTTTGTCCTTTCTTCCCCCCTGCCGAGAAGCAGGCAGTCTCCCAAATCCAACATGCGGGCAATACGATAGAGCGCAGTTTCGCTCACGAGAAATGCCCTGTGTTTCGAGAGATCCCCCTCCTTCATTTCAGGGAAGGATTCCATTAGTAGATGGCTGATAGCAAGGTTGATCACTGCGTCTCCAAGAAACTCCAGCCTTTGATTATCGGATATCCTAGGATCCTCCTTTTCGTAGACATACGAAGGGTGCCGAAAGGCTTGAAGCAATAGTTCATCGTCTTTGAATGAGTAGCTGAGCAGGGTGCACAGGGACTCTGTATTCTTTGGAGGCATTCCTTGGTTCATGATGGGGGCATAGTAAATTCAATAGTGTCGAAAGTCAAGCCAGCTCATACGTTGCCTTTTGGGCATCCGGTTGCAGTACCGTGTTTCAGTGCTATTCATGAACGGCAGCTCCGCGGTTTTGGATAGAGTGCATTTCTCGGTACCTAGCTTTTGCTGGCCACGGTGGGCACAGAGGGCAGCCGGAAAGAGTGCAGTGGATTCAAGGGGTTAAAATTCTCAGACGGGATGTATAAACCATTTGACCTTTCAAGAAGGTGTGATATATAAAAAACACCTTTAAAAAGGCCTGGGCATGGGCGGGAGCAAAAGAAAAAAGGTTATCCTCGATAAAAAGGGGATAGAAAAGGCCATGAAAGGCATTGCCCGATAGGCACTATCTCGGCACGGATCCCTGAAGGATCTCGGCAGACCGATGGTCCATTTCACCTGGTGAGATTATCAATGTGTATTGAAAGGAAGAAGGCGCCGTAAGATAAAGGGCGGAGCATGATTTCAACAATATCCATTCGCACACGGAATCGCTCGGAGATGATAGATATCACCGCCGAGGTTACCGAACAGGTGCAAAAAGCGGGGCTGGAACAAGGGGTGTGCTACCTCTATGTGCCGCATACTACCGCGGCTATAACCATCAATGAGGGCGCCGATCCAAGTGTGGCAACGGATATCCAGACGATGCTCAACACACTTGTTCCTTGGGAGGATTCCTATCGGCATCTCGAGGGAAATGCCGCTGCCCATATCAAGAGCAGTTTGGTGGGTAATTCCGTTATGGTTTTGGTGGAGTCAGGGCGACTGAAGTTGGGCGCATGGCAAGCAATTTTCTTCTGCGAGTTCGATGGGCCCCGAACCCGAAAGGTATATATAAAATTTCAGTAAATAACCTTGGCTTTTCCCTTGACACCCACAATAGCGCTCTGTTAAATAGCCTCCTGAAAATGGAGCTACAGGCGCCTTGGAAAGGTAAGTATTACGAATTCCAAAACAATTTTAACCTAGGAGGAGGATCATGTACAAGGTAGAGGTTGACCATGAAAAATGCATAGGATGTGAAGAGTGTGTTGATGTGTGCCCGTCGGATGTATTTGAGATGCAGGATGAAAAATCCGTGCCTGTCAATGCGGAGGAATGTATCGGGTGCGAGAGTTGCATAGAGGTCTGCGAACAGGATGCCATTACGGTTACAGAGATTGAGGATTGATAGATTCTTGATACTGCCAGCATATCCAACATGGGGCTAAATCACGGGGCTTTATCAGAGGATACCTTATGTGTTGGGGCAACAGTCCGAAAAACCATGCCGCTCTCACGGTGAGCGGCATGGTTTTCTTCTCTCAACTGAAGGGATCTTCTGCCAGACACATGGCTCTGGGCCTTTGTGTCAACGACTACATACAGTATCCCGCCTAGGATTAATCTCCCCGGGGGTTCTCTCCCTTCCTATTTTGCTTCGTGGCAGTCGTTACATTTCTTTGTGGGGCCTGTTGGCTTGCCCGCCGCTTCCAGTTCCTTGTGGCAACCCTGGCAGTTTTTGTGAAAGGCCAGCATCAGTTTTTTTACATTGCCCTCTGATTTCACAGGATCATGACACGCCGAGCATTTCTGAACAGGGTCTCCCTGCTTAAAGACATTCTTGCCGTCCTTATAAACGTGATGGCACTCCGTGCAGGCGATCTTGTAGTCCACCGCATGTTTCTTATGGGTGAAGTGAACAGCAGCTTTTTTAGGCGTCGCTATTGCTGGATCAAGGATGTTGATCTCCTCCGGGGCATCGGTCGCTAAAGGGATACCTACAGTGGCAACCAGTGCTGCGGAAATAATAAGTGCGCTTACAAAAAGGATCTTCTTTCTCATAAGGCGTTATCCCTCCTTTCTTTTTTTCTCTACTATAGATAACCAGGAAGAAATTTGCAAGGTAAAATTCGGGTTCTACCTCCCCTCCCTCCGGTAGCACAGAAGCCCGCACCTCA
>CAYMFC010000081.1:0-8219 GCA_964389665.1 uncultured Desulfobacteraceae bacterium
CAGCAGTCGTAGAAGCCCTCGATCTTCTCGTTGACCCCTCCGATGGCCTGAACCTCGCCCTTCTGATTCACCGATCCGGTTGCTGCTATGTACTGTTTCAGGGGAACGCCCGAGAGGCTTGAGAGCAGGGCATAGATCTCAGTCGAGGAGGCACTGTCTCCATCCACACCGCTATAGGATTGCTCAAAGGCGATACTGGCACTCATGGTCAAGGGCTTATCCTGGGCAAACTTCTTCCTCAGATAGCCGCCCAAGATCAACACCCCTTTATTGTGGGTGCTGCCTGAGAGATCCGCCTCCCTCTCGATATTGATAATGCCCGCGCGTCCCATGGAGGTTGAGGCCGTAATGCGGGAGGGCTTTCCGAACATATAGTCCCCGATATCATACACGGCAAGACCATTCACCTGGCCGACTACCTCGCCATCCACATCGATCATCAAGGTTCCGCGATCGATCATCTCCTGGATATGCTCCTCTATCAGGTTGGATCGATAGATCTTCGCCTCTATGGCCTTATGCACGTGCTTATCTCGCACCATGTCCTGATTATCCTGTCTTGCCCACCAATCTGCCTCCCGAACGAGGTCCGTGATAACGGGAAAACTGGTGGAGATCTTCTCCTGTCTTCCAGTAAGACGAACTGCATACTCCACCAGCGCAGCTATAGCCGTTCTATCCAAGGGTTTCAGGTTATCCTCGTCCTTCTTCCTCTTGATAAACTCGGCGAACCAGCGGATGGATTCGTCGTTTTTATCCATAGAGGTATCAAAATCGGCCCTCACCTTGAAGATCTCACTCACATCCTCGTCATAGGCCAAGAGCAGGTGATAGAGATAGGGCTCTGAGATGAGGGTTACCTTGGTGTTCAGCTCGATAGGCTCCGGCTTCAATCCCGAGGTGGTGAACAGATAAAAGGGATCGTAGGTCTGAATCTCCATCTTCTCGGTCTTAAGCGACCTCTTGAGCGCCGGCCAGACACCCGGCTCCAACAGCGCGTCGATGAGATTCAGGACCAGATACCCCCCGTTTGCCTTGACGATCGAGCCGGCCCTAATCCTGCTGAAATCGGTCTTCCATATCCCGCTGCGATCCACCACTTTCTCTATGCTGCCGAAAATGTTCCGGTAGGTGGGGTAGGATTCGACAATCACGGGAGGCATCTCCTGATCCCCGTTGTCCACAAGGAGGTTCACCTGATAGGGTTGAAAGGGGTCCCCTTCGGGAAGCATAAAGGGAAGACCCGGTATGCCTTGCTGGGTTTGGCTGGTAAATCTCTGGACGTTGTCGGTCATATCCTCGAGCATAGCGTCGAGGTAGGCATCAATCTTCTCATCCTTGTACGTAACCCTTAATGGCTTCAAGACTTTTACCGCCATGGTATTGAACATGAATCGATCCATCTTCTCGATATTCTCCTGGACCTCCTTCTGGAGATCCCTGATCTCGAGGAATATCTGGTCCACTTCTTCTCTCAGCTCTACCTGCTTTTTTTTCAACTCCTCGAATTCCTCCTTCGGGAACCTGCCCTTTTCCACCTTCTCCTCAACCTGATCCAGATCCACGGGATTCCCATCAATCAAAGGCATGATCCCCGGCCGCTTCACCTGCCCTACCTGTATATCAACCACAGCGAAACCCTGCTCCCGTACCTTCTTATCCAGGTCCTTGAAGAATTCCCTCCCCTTTTTCTCGTACTCCTCCATGATCTCCTTTTTTCTGTTGAGATAATCCTGGCTCTCAAAGAGCTGCGGCACTTCCTTCTTCATGGTTTCAACGAACGCATGGATGCCCTTTTTAAACTCACGCCCCATCCCCGCTTTGAGCCGAACCAGCATAGGGGATTCCGGGTTCTTGAAGTTATTCACATAGCAGAGATCTTCAGGTGTTCCGCCCCTCTTCTTGGATATCTCCTCGAGCAGTTTTCGCACCGTGGATAACCTGCCTGAGCCCGCAACCCCGGTAACAAACACGTTGTAGCCGGGTTTGTCCATACTCATACCAAAGCGGAATGCCTCCACGCCCCTCTTCTGCCCGATAATCTCCGTGAGGGGCTCAAGGTCTTCCGTGGTTTCAAAGGGGAGGGTTGCCGGATCAAGCCTCCATCGGAGCTTCTCAAGGGAAACCTCGTAATCTGATCTCTTTGCTGGCATCGATGACCTCCTCGTTTTTTTCATGTGCGCGTTATCAGAAGCCCATTGTTGAGAGTCAATCGGCGAAAACACGATAGGAACTATGCAGGCCCGATGACTGTGGCTGCCTTATCGAACCGTCACCCTGAACGAGCGATCCGGTTCGGTTTTACACTTTGGCAGGACGATGGTGAGTACGCCCTCCTTATAGGTAGCTTCCACCTCCTCCTGTATGACCCGGCAGGGAAGCTTGATATCACGGGTAAAGGAGCCATAGCTTCTCTCTACCCTTTGGGAGATGTCGTCCTCATCCGTGGACTCCTGCCTCATCTCCCCCTTGATGTGCAGCCGGTCCTCGGTTACCGAGATATCCAGATTCTCCGGATCGATGCCTGGAATCTCCGCCCTGACGACCAGGTTCTCACCGCTCTCAGACAGGTCTATGGAAGGGATGTTTCTGGCAATCCTGGAGAAGCGGGGGACACCGAAATCATCCCACAGCCTTACGAAGAGACGTTCCATATCCCTTCTCAGCCTATCGATCTCCTGCTTCTTCCATACGGTCAGGTCTGGCATGGTTCTACCTCCTTTTTTCCGTAACTATGCCCCTCAACATTCGCATTGTATTGAGCACCGCATCATGTTGCAAGGAATTTGTGCAGCGAGGATATCACCTTTGGAAGCCTGGTAGTTGTATCAAGGTTCTCGTGTGCTGCCCTACCCTTCAACTACCAACGTGTATCATGGGCCAGTACGCGTCATAGGATTCGAACCGCTTCATATTGTCCCGCTCCATCTCAAGAATCCGGTAGTGACCCATCTCCATGGTGGCGAAGAGCTCCAGCGTCTTTCTCATGTCTGTGCCCTCCGGAAACTCGGCTGCAAAGGAGTTGTAGAACTCCTGGGATGCGAGCTCCGCCCCCATAGCGCTTTCCAAGACCTCGCTCAAAGGCGCCATCTCATCAGATATCCTGACCTCCGGCAAGGGCACAGGGGTCTTCTGCGGCAGGACGAGTTCCCTACCCGGAAATTCCCGCTGAAAGGCGCCTTCCAAGAAGGCCCTATGCTTTTCCTCTTCCGATGCGAGAAAGCTGAGCCGGTCCTTGAGGAAGGCGTTCTTCACCTTTTCCGCCAGCCCGGAGTATACCTCGCGGCTTTCTACCTCGCTCTTTATCGCCGAAGCGAACAGCTCCTCTTTGCTGAATTGCGTTAGATCCATGTATGCATCTCCTTTTCGTGCACGGCCCACCGTGGCCATATAGATGACCGTCTCCTCGAACCCGTCCAGCCCTACCAGCTCGTTTACCATGTCGTCGAAAAGCGCCCCGATCCCACACACCCCCAAACCAAGAGCCTCGCCTGCCAGGTAGAGATTTTCCGCGATGTGGCCTGCGTCGAGATATATGTATCGGTAAGCCCTCTGCCGGTATTTCCACTTCGAACGCGCCGTAACCGCCGACCAGATAAAGGTTGCCTGGGCCTCTCTCACGATCATCTGTCCGAGGGCCGCTTCGGCGAGTTCCTTGGAATGATCGCCCCGCAGTATCAACTCAAGATCAAAGGCCTGGGGCCTGAAATGGTAGATGCCGGGCTCAAGTCCCTCCACAGCCCGTATCAATAGGTAGGTCTCTATGGGATAGAGCCCCCCGGCAGAAGGGGCCGTTCTGAACAGGAACTCCCCGTATCTGGCCGTAATGCCCTGTGTTGCCCAGAGGAGTGCGGAAAGGTGTTCTGCCTTGATAGTTCCACCGGTCTCATAGACCCTCCGTGAACGGCGATGAGATAACAGGTGCCAGAGGTCGGCCTTTTCCGTCCTGGGGGGTTCGGGAATGGCCACGTTTGCCAAAGGGGGGTCGTAGTTTTTGTAAGGCTCCGGTCTCTTGCTCCAGTCCAGGAAATGACCGCCCATATCGCGGGGATCGTATTTCGTGTCCTGCTGAAAGCGTTCCCCTATTCCCATCTCCTTGGGTTTCTGGTTGTGAGAGGATTTCATCACGGTTCCTTTCTTGCCGCTTGTGTCTCTCATGACGCGGGCGTTGAGGCCACACCTTCATTCAGCAGGCTGAGCATCTGCTGGTCATCGGTTGTGGGCAGATCGCAGCGGAAATCCCTGCACACATATGCCGTGGCCTTGCCCCCAATGCTCTCAAGACCCCTCGTATATTCGGCTAATCGAATGAGATCGGGATCGCGCTCTTCAGTGGATCGAACCATCACCACCTTATTGGGGAGAAATGATCCCTGCAACCTCCGGATCATGGTCATGGTATCCCCTGATCGGGGATTGCCCACGATCACCACCTGGCTCGAGGGGCCGAGGGAGAAATCGAGGGCCGACATGAGCTGGGTGTGGGCGGAAGGGGCCTCCGCAACCGTCTTGGAACAAGCCCGCAGCAGATGGGCTGCCTTTTCCTCGTAGAGGGCATTCCCCGCAAGATGGGAGAGGCGAAGGAGGTTCAGCATGGCAACCGAATTGCCCGAAGGGATTGCCCCGTCGTAGAACTCCTTTGTTCTCACCAGCATACCCTCAGCGTCATCGGCAGAGAAGAAAAGGCCGCCCTTCTCATGATCCCAGAAGTGTTGGAGCATCACCTCGTTGAGCTCGATCCCTCTTCTCAGATACCCAGAGTCAAACGTAGCCTCATATAATTCCACCAGTCCCCAAATCAGAAAGGCATAGTCGTCGAGAAAGGCGGGAATCGCAGCCTCCCGATTGCGGTACCGGTGGAGGAGACGCCCGCCGGCATCACGCATCCTTGCGAGGATAAACCCGCCAGCCCGCCTCGCCGCCTCTTCATAGGCGGGCTCCTGAAACACCCCCGCTCCCCTTGCAAGCGCCGCGATCATCAAGGCGTTCCAATCGGTCAGGATCTTATCGTCCTTATGAGGGTGTACCCGCTTTTCCCGGACCTGGAAAAGTGTTTCGCGAGCTGTGTCCAGGCGTTCCTCAAGTTCCCCGGATGACAGGCCGAGCTCTTTTGCCAGGGCCGGGAGAGGCCTGGTGCTATGGAGAATGTTCTTCCCCGTTTTTGCAGCCGCGGCCTCAGCCCTGAAGTTGCCCTCCCTTTGGATAGCATAGACCCTGGTGAAGATCTCCGCCTCTTCCTGGCCGAGCGCCTGCCTGATCTCATCCTCGGTCCAGAGGTAAAAGGTTCCTTCTTCTCCCTCGCTATCCGCATCCTCGGCAGAGTAAAAGCCCCCTTCAGGTGCGGTCATATCCCTGAGCACGTAGGTGAAGATCTCCTGCGCCGTTTTCCCGAAATCCCTGTTGCCCGTGGCCTGATATGCCTCAATATAGGCCATTGCCAGCAATGCCTGATCGTAGAGCATCTTCTCGAAGTGAGGCACGAGCCACCTGTGGTCTGTGGAATACCGATGAAACCCGAACCCGAGATGGTCGTAGATGCCGCCGCTTCTCATGTTGCCGAGCGTGGTCTCAACCATCTTGAGGGCCCACTCGTCGCCGGTTCTCCTCCAGTAGCGAAGCAGGTACATCAGGTTGTGAGGTGAGGGAAATTTGGGCGCCTGTGAAAAGCCGCCGTATTGCACATCATAGTTTCGCGATAGGCCCCGGTAGGCCATCTCGAGGGTGCGCTCTGTCAATGGTTCCCCTGTCTGCTCAATCGATGCGGTCGTAAGAATAGAGGCTATCCGATCGGCGGAGGAAAGCGCCTGTGCCCGATCGTATTCCCAGATCTCCTTGATGCGGGGAATCAACTGCTTCATCCCCGCCATCCCGAACCTGGCCTCCCTGGGAAGGTAGGTAGCGGCAAAGAACGGCTTTTTCGAGGGTGTCATGATAATGGTAAGCGGCCACCCCCCGTTTCCGGTCATCATTTGACACACCCTCATATACACGCTGTCTATATCCGGTCTCTCTTCCCGGTCCACCTTTATGCTCACGAATGCATCATTCATCAGTCGCGCTACAGCTTCATCCTCAAAGGACTCCTTTGCCATCACGTGGCACCAGTGGCATGTGGAGTAGCCGATGGAAAGGAAGATGGGCCGGTCCTCCTTTGCAGCCTTCTCAAATGCCTCATCCCCCCAGGGATGCCAGTCAACGGGATTATAGGCATGCTGAAGGAGGTACGGGCTTTTCTCTGCTATGAGTTTGTTTGGGCGTCTATTATTCATTGTTTCATCAACCGCTTACTACTCCCTAGAGAACGAAAAGGCTCGGCCGCACATCCAATAAGACGCACCCCGAACCTCTCGTTGTTGTGCCATGATACGTGTTGTACGGATCTAACCTATGCTACGCTCACTACCTCTTTAACCTCAGGCACCTCTTTTTTGAGCTGGCTCTCTATTCCCATCTTTAAGGTCATCTGGCTCATGGGGCACCCGGCGCATGCGCCTTTTAATCTCACCTTAACCACCCCTTCAGGGGTCACCTCTACCAGTTCCACGTCGCCGCCATCAGCCTGAAGCGCTGGTTTAATCCTACCCAAGGTTGCTTCCACTTTCTCTTTCATAGTGTTTCCTCCTCTCTGAGCGCTCTCTCAGCGCTTTTACTAGATTCAGGCTCTCTATAACGCAAATATAATGCCAGTCGCTGCAATCGTTCTGTGCCATGAAAATAGTGAGGCCCTAACCTCTGTGAAAGCGCCCTGCTACTGGATTCAATGGGGTAAAGACCGCCGCCGCCTGACCATGATTTATGTTGGCTATAAGAGGGGAAGTGCTGAAAAAATGTCTAAATTGAGACGTATCGGGATAGGTAGGGGATAAAAATATACGTTATTTCAATAAATTATACTATGGTTTAGTTTTTGGCGTAAATGTACTATATTCGACATATACGAGGCTATGCCTTGTCTTTTTTCGGGCTTCCGGGAGCGCCATGGTAGGCGGGCAAGGTGATCGTGAACGTGGTCCCCTTCCCTTCCTCGCTTTCCACGTTCAGGGAACCACCTTTATGCTGTTCGATAATCCTCTTTGAGATACAAAGCCCCAGACCGGTTCCGGAGCTCTTGGTTGTATAAAACGGCGAGAATATCCTCTCTTTGTCCTTCATGGGGATTCCGCATCCCTCATCCACGATCGTTATCTCCACGTTATCTCCTGAAGGCCTGGCCCTAACCGAGAGAGTCCCTCCCTGTGCCATGGCATCGATCGAGTTCTTGAACAGGTTCAGCAATACCTGCTTCAGCTTATTCCGATCTCCTGCCACAAATCTCGCCCCTTTGTCTACCTGGAGTTCAATCTTCACATTATTCTCCGTGCACTCCTTTCCGACCATGGAGAGGGTTTCTTCCTGGAGATCCTCTACATCTACCTCCTCAGAGACCGTGGATGACGGCAGATAAGAATCCCGCAGCTCAGCCAAAAGCCTCTCAAGGCGTTCGACCTCTTGCGTGATGATCCGTAACTTTTGGAGCCCTTTCTCGTCGCTGATGCTCCTGCTCAGTTGTTGGGCGAAACCGCCTATAACCATCAAGGGATTCTTTATCTCGTGGGTAATCTCCGCCACTGATTGCCCGAGTGCGGAAAGCCGTTCGGATCGCATGATCTGTTCTTGAAGCCTTTTTGTCTCGGTCAGATCTCTCACGATCCCCGTGAAGAAGAGCCTGCCATTCACCTCGGTTACGGAAAATGAAATGAGCGTGGGAAAGGTCTCGCCGCTTTTGCGCGTGGCAACCATCTCCGTTTCGTGGCCGATGAGACTGGGTATCCTGGTTTCGACATATCGAGCCACAGCCTCGCGGTGATTCTCGCTGCAGTCCGGAGACAGGATAGCAGTGAGATCCTTGCCCACAACCTCATCCCTGCCGTAACCGAAGATCGTCTCCGCTGCCTTGTTAAAAAAGACCACCTTGTGATGCTCGTCTATGGTGACAAAGCCTTCAGCGGTATTCTCAACCGCATGCTTCAGGATCAGCAGATCCTTTTCTTCTCTGGTCTCCCTTGTGCCCATGCGCTCATCACCACGTTAGCCTTGAATATCCGCCCTTTCGCGGCTGATCGGCTTGTCCTGCAAGAAAAAACACCGTTTCATCGTTTTTGAATATAGAAGCGCTGCCCTGAGATGTCAACGGGAAAGACGGGCCGGGAACCCGATGGTGAAGGTTCAGAGGTTCAAGG
>CAYMFC010000082.1:0-6447 GCA_964389665.1 uncultured Desulfobacteraceae bacterium
CATCGACTATCTGGACGGATGAGGGTGTGGATACCGGACCCCTTCTCATGGTCTCGGATTCCCTACCCGTAGAATTGCCTTCACCGCTACCGGATCTCCTGGAAGACGGGCTCACCTTTCGAAAGGTGGTCGAGGAACACCAGAAGCGGCTCAAGGAGATAGGTGATTGGAACATTCTTCCCCTCACCATAGAGCTAATTGCCAGGGGGAGATTTTCCCTTGACAAAAACGGGAATGTGTACGTAGATGGACAACCATTCCCCCAAGGCTATCGACTGAGGCAGTAGTAAGCTGAAAAAAGCCTGAAGCTGGGTACTCAATGCCTCACAATGCAAATGGGATTATACTGCGTATTTCTGATCTCTCCCTTTCCTTCGGTGGATTGCAGGCCCTGAACCGGGTAGATCTCGATATACGTGACGGAGAAATACTTGCCGTTATCGGCCCTAATGGTGCTGGGAAGACCTGTCTTCTCAACTGCATCAATGGCTTCTATCATCCCTATGAGGGCTCCGTGCTTTACCGTGAGAAAGATCTCACCACCCTTAAGCCGCACAAAATCGCCACCCTGGGTATTGCCAGGACATTTCAAAACATCGAGCTGTACTCCGGCCTGAGCACTCTGGATAACCTGATGGCCGCACGGCACATCCATATGAAACGCGGCGCATTGCCGGGCTGCCTCTTCTTTGGCCCTGCGAGGCGAGAGGAGATAGCGCATCGCCGCCAGGTGGAGGAGATCATCGATCTGATGGAGATGGAGCCCATTCGGAAAAAGGTGGTCGGCTCGCTTCCCTATGGGCAGAGAAAGCGGGTGGATTTGGCCAGGGCCCTTTGTATGAATCCATCCGTGCTCCTCTTGGATGAACCCATGGCCGGCATGAATGTCGAGGAGAAAGAGGATATGGCCCGGTTTATCCTCGATATCTATGAGCTCAAAAGGATACCCATCGTGCTCGTCGAGCATGACATGGATGTGGTGATGGATATCTCCCACAGGGTAGCCGTGCTGGATTTCGGCTCTAAGATCGCCGAGGGACTACCCCAAGAGATAAGAGACGACGAGAAGGTGATAAAAGCCTACCTCGGAGAGGAGTAGCAAATACAGTAAAGTGCGCAGCGGAGCGTAAGCATATGCCTCTTGAGACATTGCCCCAGATCTTGCGGGAGAACCACAGAACCTACGGCAACAAGATAGTTGCCATGAGGGTCAAGGACCAGGGAATCTGGAAACAGTATACCTGGGAAGATTACTACACGAAGGTGAAACATTTCTGCCTTGGCCTGATAAGCCTGGGGCTTCAAAGGGGTGATAAGGTTTCGATATTAGGTGAGAACAAACCTGAATGGTTTTGGGCAGAGCTCGCCGTTCAATCAGCTGGGGGAGCTGCGGTCGGCATATTCACCGACTGCCTGCCCGCGGAAATCAAGTATTTCGTGCATCACTCGGACTCAACCTTTGTTGTCGCCCACGATCAAGAGCAGGTGGACAAGCTTCTGGAGATAAAGCAGGAGATCCCCAAGGTCAGAAAGGTAGTCTACTGGGATCCCAAAGGTCTCTGGAGTTACACCGATCCCGTGCTTATCTCATTCGATGAGGTCATAGGGCTCGGCAAGGAGTACGAAGGACAACACCCTTCCCTTTTCGATGAGCTCCTCGATCAGGGAAGGAACGACGATATCGGTGCCTATTGCTACACCTCTGGCACCACGGGACTCCCCAAGGGGGCTATGCTCAGTCAAAGGTGGCTGGTTGACTCCATCAGGGAGTGGGGTGAGCTCGATGGCTGGTTTGGAAAAAACTACGAATACCTCTCCTTTATACCACCGGCCTGGATCACCGAACAGGGCATCGGCATTGCCGCCACGATCCTCGGTCCCATGATCACGAGCTTTCCCGAAGAGCCCGAAACGGTCCAGGAAAACATACGGGAGATAGGCCCTGATGTGCTCTTCTTTGCCGCCCGGCTATGGGAGAATCTAAACCGGATGATCCAGGCCAGGATGATAGATTCCACCTATTTGAGGCGTCTCATCTATCGGCTCGCTCTTCCCATCGGCCTCAGGGTTGCAGATTTGGAGAACGGGAATAAGAAAATTCCCGTCCTGTGGAGGATCCTCTATTTCCTCACCTACCACGCCGTTTTCAGACAACTGAGGGACAGGCTGGGGCTTTCAAGGGCAAAGGCCGTGTATTCGGCCGGCGCAGCGGTCAGCCCTGATATCATCCGTTATTTCAAGGCCCTCGGAATTGAGATCCGGCTCTTCTACGGGAGCACGGAACAGGGTGTGATGACCATGCCCAGGCAAGGGGATATCAGGCCCGAGACATCAGGCCCGCCTGTTCCATGGGTTGAGATCAAGCTCTCAGATGAGGGAGAGATACTCATCAAGAACAGATACCCTTACGAAGGCTATTACAAGGACCAGGATGCTACCCAGGCAAAGATCAAAGAAGGATGGTTTTGTAGCGGTGACTTCGGCTACCTCACCGATGACGGCCACCTCATCGTGATCGACAGAATGGATGATCTCAAAGAGCTTGCCGGAGGAAAGAAGTTCTCGCCCCAGTACACGGAGATACGGCTCAGGTTCAGTCCCTATATCAAGGATGCCCTGGTCATTGGCAGCCCGGAAAGGCACTACGTTACCGCTATAATCAACATCGATCTCGATAACGTGGGAAGGTTTGCCGAAAACCATCGCGTAGCCTATACGACCTTTACCGATCTGTCACAAAAAAGAGAGGTATTGAATCTGATCACCGGCGAGATCGTCAAGGTCAATCAAACCCTGCCGGAGTGGACGAGGATACGAAAATTCGTCAACCTCTACAAGGAATTCGACGCCGACGAGGACGAGCTCACCAGAACAAGAAAACTCAGGAGGACCTTTGTCGAGGATCGGTACCGAGATCTTATCGATGTTCTTTACAGCGATAAAGAGGAATACCGGGTGGAGGCAAGTGTTACCTACAGGGATGGAAGGAAGGGAAAGATAGAAACCTCAATCCATGTGAATGAAGTATAGGAGGAGAGGTGATCGGATTTCTTCAGCAGGCGGTAACCGGACTCATGGTGGGAAGCCTCTATGCGCTCGTGGGGGCCTCCATTGTGCTGGTTTACAAATCCACCCATGTGGTGAGCCTGGCCCATGGGCAACTCGTCGCGTTTGGAGCGCTCTTTTTCTGGCTATTCTTCGGCGGTCTCGGTCTACCCGCCTGGATCAGCCTGGTGCCCGCCTTTGTCCTTACTGCCTTGATAGGGATTCTCATTGAAAGACTGGCACTCCGGCCGCTTATCGGACAGCCTTTGTTCGCCGCCTTCTTGATGACCTTCGCAATCTTTATCGCGTTGGAGGGTGTCTTCGTCCTTTACCTAAAGGGGGGATCAAGGTCGTTGCCTGCCTTTCTGCCTGCCGGCAATCTCACGGTGCACGGGCTCTCCATCCCGATCAATCAGCTCATAAGCTTCTTTGTGGCAGTGCTCTTGTTCGTTTCCCTTTCCCTTGTCTTTAAGCTCACCAAGGTGGGACTCGGCATGAGGGCAACGGCAGAGGATCATCGGCTTGCTCAGAGCGTGGGCGTGAGCGTGAGGAATATATTCTCTTATATCTGGATCCTCTCCTCTCTCGTGGCTGCCGTAGGGGGAATCGCCACGGCCAATGTGATGGATGTGTACTATATGCTTCCCTACATTGGGATCAATGGCCTTATCGTTGCGATCTGCGGTGGCCTCGATTCCCTGCTCGGAGCCTTCATAGCCGGTCTTCTCCTGGGTGTCGTGGAAAACGTGGGTGCCGGCTACCTTGATCCTCTGGTAGGCGGCGGCGTTAAGGATGTGGTCGCCTATGTGGCCCTTCTCCTCATATTGCTTATACGGCCCTACGGTCTGTTTGGGCTCGTCAGGATAGAAAGGATATGACAGATGAGACCGTGCGGTGTATTCGACAAGAGTTATGCCCAGGATATTGCCATAGTAAGGACCTGGCAGCACTGGACCATACTTATCTCCGCCCTCATAGTTCTGTACCTCTTCCCGCTGTTTGGCTCCTACTACCTCACGAGCTTTATGAATCTCCTGGCAATTAGCGTGATTGCGGTACTGGGGCTCCAGATCGTCAGCGGCTACTGCGGGCAGATCTCCTTTGGACAGGCTGCATTCATGGCCATTGGCGCCTATACATCCTCAGTGCTCACCATCCATTTCGGAGTTTCCTTCTGGCTTGCCCTGCCTTTGTCCGGCATTGTAGCAGGAGCAGTCGGCATCATCGGCGGCGCGCCTTCCTTGAGGATCAAGGGTATGTACCTGGCCATGGCAACCATAGCCATCCACTTCGTCGTCATCTGGCTTATCCTTCACTTGGATATAACCGGCTCTTTTAAGGGGCTCTATCCCCCCTACCCGAGCGTGGGAGGCTTCGAGTTCGACACCGATGAGAGGATGTACTATATCATCATGACCGTCATGGTTATCATGACCTATGCCGCGAGGAACCTCATGAGGACCAAGGTTGGGAGGGCCTTCGTGGCAATACGCGACAACGATCTCGCCGGCGAGGTGATGGGAGTGAATCTCTATCACTACAAGTTGCTCGCCTTCTTCATCGCGTGTTTCTACGCGGGCATTGCCGGCTCTCTATGGGCACACCTGATCACCGTGGTCAACGCCGAACAATTTACCCTTCTCCATGCACTCGAATATGTGGGCATGCTGATAATCGGAGGCATGGGGAGCATTCCGGGCGTCTTCTTCGGCGTGCTGTTCATTCGCATCCTGAATGAGGCCGTCATGTTCACTTCTCCGGCGCTTGCCAAGTCATTGCCATGGCTTGGTACTTCCCCGGCCGCTGCTCTCGGCCTGATTGCCTTCGGTCTGGCGGTCATCATATTCCTGATCTTTGAGCCAAGAGGACTGGCGCACCGATGGGAGATCTTCAAGGCCTCTTATAGGCTCTATCCCTTTGCCTACTAGGAAAAGAAAGGAGGTGATAGGTGCAGCACATATCTTGAGCACAAAGGTAGCAAACCTGAAACAAAGAAAGGGGGGAATGCCATGAAAAAGAAATGTCTGCTTTTTCTCGTAATTGCTGCATGGGTCGGCCTCAGCCTGGGGGTTTTCAGCACAGCATCCTTTGCAGAGGAAAAAGAGGTTATCTACCTGAGCCTGGCGGACTACACGGGTCCTATCGCGGGCCTTAACGTACCCGCTGATATGGGGCTCGAGGACTACATCAAGGAGATTAATGCAAAAGGCGGAGTTGAGGGGATAACGATAAAGTTCATCGGTATCGATACCAGATACGATGTTGCCAGGGCCGTATCCGCCTACAAACGTTACAGAAGAACTCCAAGGCTCTTGATGGTCAACTCCATCAGCACCGGTATCGGAAAGGCGCTGGCCAGGCTCATTGAAAAGGATAAGAGGGCCCAACTCGTGCCGGGAGACGGGGAATTTCAGGCTCACCTGGGAAGAACCTTTATATGGGGGCCAGCGTATCAAGATGCCTTTGCCGCCATGATGGGCTGGGTTATGGATGACTGGAAGGCAAAGGGAAAATCAGGGGCGCCGGTCGTGGGATATCTCAGCTGGGATAACCCTTACGGCAGAGAGCCTCTCCGGGGAGGAAAGGAATATGCCGAATCACGGGGAATCAAAGTGCTTCCCCCTGAGTTCTTCCCACCGGGCACCCTGAAACACGACGTCTATCTTACCCGGCTTGCTGAGGGCGGCGCAGACTACATCTATGCTGGTGGCGTTGATCCGACCCCGACCAATGTCATCAGGGATGCCTATGCCTTGGGGCTCACCAAGAGGATTCAATTCTTGAACGGCTACTGGGGACCCACTGCCCTGGGTATCGGCATTCACGCCGATGCCCTGGAGGGGACTGCGATTGTGTCATTCTTTCAGAGGGGTACCGATGCTCTGATGAATAAGGAGCCTACCGAGCTCTGGAAGAAATACCGCGGCGCCCTTGATGCGTATAATGAGGTATACGGCATGGGAATGTCCTGGGCAATGACCTATGTTGCCGGCGTAAAGGAAGCCCTCAAAGAGGTCGGTTACAAGAAACTCAATGCTGACGAGGTGTACAAGGCCTATCAAAGGATCACGGGCTTTGAAAGGGCAGGCATACAGGGTCCATGCGCATACTCTCCCTCTTCCAGGAGGGGGAGCCTGGAGGTAAAAATCTACAGGGTGAAAGGCGGTAAAATCATGCCCATCACTGACTGGCGAAAGGTACCCGATGCAGTAAGCCTTCATACATTCTAGGAAGATAGGGAAAGGAGGCGAGAGATGAGAAATGCAAAGGTAATCAGCCTTATTATGATCATGGGACTGGCATTGAGTGTTTTTTCATGCCAGACCATCACGTCGAAAACAGGCCCCACAGCGACCCTCGAGGTCATCCCGGCCGAGACCTTTCTGTCCCCGGCCCTAATCA
>CAYMFC010000082.1:6547-8025 GCA_964389665.1 uncultured Desulfobacteraceae bacterium
ACAGCGACCCTCGAGGTCATCCCGGCCGAGACCTTTCTGTCCCCGGCCCTAATCAAACAACCGATATCCTTTAAAGGCTCGGGGTTTCAAGCCAAAGAAATGATTTCTGTAGAGATGGTTCTTCCACCGGGATTGAAGATGAAAGGGGTCACAGAGGGAGAGAATGCCGTGGGAATTGCCGTTGCCACTGCCGATGAACAGGGGAACTTCACCGCTGCTATGGCGCCTACTGCAACCCTCAACTGGCTCTTTCAGGTGGGCTGGACGCCTCTGCTAACGCCGAACCTCAAGGAGGCCAAGCCTCTGCCCCCGGGCGTCTACCAGATCAATGCTACCGGCCTTGATACGGATAGGATCGCTGCCGCGACCCTTACGATCGTTCCTCCACCGAAGAAGCAGTAGACTATGCTATCCCTTAACAACATCGAGGTAATCTACAGCGATGTGATATTGGTCCTTAAAGGGGTCTCGCTGGATGTCGCGAAAGGCGCGAACGTAGCCCTTTTAGGGGCCAATGGGGCAGGAAAGACCTCTACCCTGAAAGCGATCTCCGGCCTTCTAAAGACCGAGTTGGGAAAGGTAACCGATGGGAATATCGAGTTCGAGGGCCGGAGAATCGACCAAAAGAGCCCCGAGGAGATCGTGAGACTTGGCATTGTTCAGGTCATGGAGGGAAGGCCCCTTTTCGAGCAGCTGACCGTAGAGGAGAATATCGTGGTGGGGGCCTATTCCAGAAGTGATACGAGTGAAGTTAAAAAGGATATGGACACTGTCTACCGCTACTTTCCCCGCCTAATGAGTATGCGGCGCAGGGTAAGCGGCTATCTTTCCGGAGGAGAGCGGCAGATGTTGGTCATTGCAAGGGGCTTAATGGCCAGACCTAAGTTGATGCTTTTCGATGAGCCGTCTCTGGGATTAAGCCCCACCATGGCAAAGGAGATCTTTCGAATCATTGAACTCATCAACAAACAGCAAAACACCTCCATTTTGCTCGTGGAGCAGAATGCCTTTGCCGCCCTTTCGATCTCAACCCATGCCTATGTCATGGAGAACGGCAGGATTGTATTGGACGGTCCCTCGGCTTCGCTCAAGGAGAACGAGGATATCAAGGAGTTCTACCTGGGCCTGAGCCAGCTCGGAAACAGAAAGAGCTACAAGGAGGTAAAGCACTACAAGAGAAGAAAGAGGTGGCTCTCGTAGCTGCCTCGCTCATACGCCATGCATGACGTTCTGGATACACAGGAGCATCACGCCTATCGGGAAGCATTCAAGGCCTTCCTCTCCCGGGAGATACTCCCTTTTTACGATCAATGGGAAAAAGAGGGGATTGTCCCGCGAAGCGCATGGAAGCGCATGGGAGCGCAGGGATACCTCTGCCCCTGGGTTGAGAAGGAGTACGGGGGTGCAGGGCTTGGCCTTGAGTATTCCTTTATCATCACAGAGGAGATGGCCTATGCCGGGGTCCACGGCCTTATGGC
>CAYMFC010000083.1:0-7855 GCA_964389665.1 uncultured Desulfobacteraceae bacterium
ATAATCAATACACTCTCTTCCCTGTCTATCGTTGCCATATCCCCACTGTGCATCCATCCGCCTCGCCACAGTTCATTCGATTTCTCGGAATCCTTGTAGTAGCCCATGGTGAGCCATGGTGCTCTGAGCACAACCTCGCCAACTGCCTTTCCATCTCTCGCAACATCGTTGCCTTGTTCATCCATTACCCTCTGCTCCACAAAGGGGGGAGCCATACCTGTTCCGCTCAAAAACTCTATCTTCTTATCCTCCGGCCATTGAAACATGTGAGGCTTTAGATACTGGAGGCCAACCTTCGGATATGCCTCGGTCATTCCCCACCCAGAGCAGATATCCATACCAAGTTCTTTTGCTTTTCTGGCAAGGATGGTGTTAAGTCGCATCCCTCCGCCTTCATAAATAAGCCCAGTAAAATATTCTTTGTAGTGCTCAACCTCCGGGTGCGAAAGAATCATGTTCAGCATGGTGGCAACACAGCACATATACCCGCTCTGCCCCGGCTCATGTTCCCGTTTCAAGAGCTCCAAGAAGGCCTTGGGTTCGAATCTGCCGGGATAGACCTGTTTACATCCCAGATAGGTAGCCATATAGGGAACACCCCAGCCATGGGCGTGGAACATGGGGACCAGCTGCATGGTCATGCCCCTTCTGGGGTCAAGGCCGCGCTCCCCGGAAAAGCCGAGGAGCATTGTTGTCCAGATGAGGGTGTGCATGATGTGCTGACGATGGGTGAAGAAACAGATCTTAGGGTCCCCTGTGGTTCCTGTGGTACCGCTCAACGATGCAACGGTATCTTCATCCAGTTCAGGGTAGGCATATGAAGGCGATGAAGATTGGAGCAGTTGCTCGTATTCCGAGATGGGCTCAAGCGTTGTCTCTGGAACCTCCCCGTCATCGGAGAGCACGATGTAGTGCTTGACGGTTTTCAATCTATCGCGCACGGACTCGATGAGGGAGATGAAATCCTTGTTAACGATCAGCACATCATCCTCGACGCGGTTTACGAGGTAAACGACCTGTTCAGGGGCTAAGAGGGGATTTCCCATGTGCATCATAGCGCCCATACACGGCACGGCAAAATAGAGCTCGAGGAACCGGTGTGTGTTCCACTCAAAACAGATGACCTTCGAGCCCTGCTTCACGCCCAGATCCTTAAGGGCGTTTGAAAGCCGCTGGCAGCGTTCATAGAGCTGCGCATAGTTCTCCCGAGCGATATCCCCATACACGATCTCTCCCTGGGGGTTCATCCTTGCGGCGTGCTCGATGATATGCTTCAAGATGAGCTGGTGCCGATGGCCGGCCATCGGGAATTCCTGCTCCTGGGCCATACTCCGCCTCCTTTATCGTTTTCGAGCTTGTCGTGGAAACCAAAACATGCATTGAGGCATTAACAAAATACCCTTGTTTTGTCAAAGTCGATAACCATGATAACGATGAAATCCTAGACATTCACGGTTGTCATGGGTACCGGAACAGCCTCGAGCTTCATTGCTGCGCCGAGTTTGCGAATCCAGATATTTTTCAGCCATCTGTCGTTATCCTCATCGGGATAATCGCTCCGGTAATGCGCTCCCCTGCTCTCAGTCCGCAAGAGCGCCGATCGGCAGACCATCTCACTAAGGAGCACCATATGTTCGAGCTCCAGGTATCTCATCAACCCCCTATAATCCCGTATGCGAACCTCCTTGAGGGACGTACCGATCCCTTTTATTTCCTCCAAGGCTTTTTTCAGGCCATCCTTGCCCCGGATGATACCCACCTTCCGCCACATGACGTCCTTAAGCTCGTGGCGAAGCTCTCCAAGATCCTTTCCTCGTTCTGAGAAAAACGATTCGAGCCTTTCTTTCTCTGCGGATAGTTCCTTCTGGGGCAGATCGGGTTGGTCCGTTTCCCGTGCCCTCTGTGCTGCACGTTCCCCGGCGACACCCCCCATGGCGAAGGCCTCTGCAAGGGCATTTCCGCCTAACCGGTTTGCCCCATGAACCCCGGCGCATACCTCGCCCGCAGCAAAGAGCCCGGGCACGATCGTTTCTGCATGGTCATCGATACTAACGCCGCCCATACAGAAATGGGCCGTTGGGGAAACGATCAACTCCTCATCGTGTGCCGTTCTCGCCGCTGGGAGGAGATGATCAAGGGCTGCGAGCTCCTCCTCGGGGATACTGCCCAGATCTACGATCAGGCCTCCCCTTACGCCTCGACCCTCCAGGATCTCTTGCATAACGGCCCTGGTGAGCCGGTCCCTGGTCATGGCCATGGTGTCATTCAGGCCGTATTTGGCGATGATATCATCGCCGAGGGCATTTCTGAGCACTGCTCCGGCCTGAAAAACAAAGGCCTCGTAGAGAAACAACCTGCTGCCCAGAGCACCCGTGGCCGTTGGATAGAATTGAACGAATTCCATATCCTTGAGCGGAACATCGAGCTCAAAGGCCAATGCTTGACCGTCGCCCGTCATTCCCGCGGCGTTGTTGTTGTGCAGATAGGACTGCGCAAAACCACCGGTCGCGAGTACTATGCTCCTGGCGGCAATCGGGAAAAAGGTACCATCCTGAGCAATCCCTGCGGCTCCCGTGATCCTCCCCCCGGAGCTGATGAGCCTGGTGATGAATACCCGCTCCATAAACCGAACGCCGATTCTCTCAGCGTATGCCCGCAAGGGGAGCGTAAGATCCCTTCCCGAACGATCGCTGGTGCGGACATGGCGGGGATAGCTGTGCCCTGGAGCAGGCACGACCCCGATCCTGCTTCCCCGTTCGTAAAATCTCACCCCGCACCTCTGGAGGAATTCGATCTGGCCCACCGCCTCATCGGTTACCAGGTTAAGGAGCTGCCGGTCGTTTATGAACCGGCCGCTGATCATGCTATCCCTCAGGTGGACATCCGGATTATCGCGTGGGTCTCTCGATCCCGTTGCCACGGCAAAGGTAGCCTTCGAGATGTAGGTGTTGTTCCCGTAGCCCACGCGGGATTTAGAGGCCACCGTCACAGCCACACCTTTCTCCCGGGCCTGGATCGCAGCCCTGAGGCCCGCTCCTCCTCCCCCGATAATGAGGACATCACATGATACTATATCGAAATTTCTCAAAGGAGTGTTCCTGTTTCAAAAACAATAATCCGGCTGGTATTGCCTGCCGTCGTTCATCGAATATCTCTCTGCGCTTTACCTCTTCCCAGATATCCCTTAAATCTTTTGCCAAGTGCAGGTCTCTGATAAAGGACAACTGAAAAAAGCAGGACCAAACCTAATAGATCCGTTTTGTATCCGGGAACGATAAGGCTCAAAGAAGCCCCAAATAAGACAATTCGAGGCAAAAAAACCAATGTTTTGCTCATAAAGTTCTGCGCAGCCGTCGCAAGGGCAAATACACCAAGCAGCGCCGTGAAGGAAACCCAGATAATCTGCCAAAGGTTCCCGATCATAAGGAGGGCATTATTATACACGAAGATATAGGGGACGATAAAGATCACTATGGCCAGCCTGCAAGCGGTAACAGCGGTCTTCATCATCGGGGAATCAGCAATTCCTGCAGCAACGAAGGCGTCCGGGGCCATGGGGGGAGTAATGCCTGCAACAATGCTGAAGTAAAAGACAAAAAGATGTGCGGCAAGGGGATAGACACCCATCTTGATCAGGGCAGGCACAACCAAGATTGCCAAGATAATATAGGCGGCGACAGGCGGCACCCCCATTCCCAGGATAATCGATGCAACCATAGTCATCAGAAGAAGTACAAAAAGGCTCCCATGGGAAAGTTCAATCAAGATAGAGGATAACATTAAGCCCAAGCCGGTCAGGGTGATCATGCCGACAACAATCCCCCCGAGAGACAAAATAGCCACCACAGGGGCCGCTGTTAATGCCCCTTTTTCAAGGCCTGTGAGAATATTTTTAAGGGACATCCGGGTTTGTCTCCGCATCATAGATATCAGCGGTATGCTTATGTTCGCCCAGAGTGCAGCCCTGGTAACGGAGGTTTTCTCAATACCCAAAAAATAGATCAACACTAAAAGAGGAATGAAAAAATGCCAGCCCTCTTTGAGTGTTTTTTTCAGGGGAGGTATTTCCTCTTTTTTAAGCCCGACAAGCCCTATCTTCTGGGCCTCTATATCGATCATCAAAAATAGCCCGAGGTAATAGAGAATAGCCATAAGGATAGAGGCCTTTATTATTACCAGGTAATTTGCCCCCAAGATTTCCATCATAACAAATACAGCGCTTCCCATGATAGGAGGCATCAACAGGCCGCCGGCGCTGGAAACTGCTTCGACCGCACCAGCGAAATGAGAAGGGTATCCGGTTCTTTTCATGAGCGGAATGGTAATCTGGCCTGTTCCAGCAACGTTGGCCGTACCGCTTCCGGAAAGCATGCCGAACAGGGAGCTCGCCACAACGGCAACTTTTGCCGGTCCTCCCCTGAATTTACCACAGATGCCATAGGCAAAATTTATGAAAAACTCCCCCCCGCCTGCCTCCCTGAGCAAAGCACCAAAAAGGATAAAAAGAAAAATAAAGGTTGCTGAAATCCCGGCAAGCATCCCAAAGATACCGTCAGCAGTGATGAACATCGTATCTATGATACGTTCGGTCGCATAGTTCTTATGGGCAAAAGGTCCCGGCATTATTTCTCCAAAACGGGCATACAGGAGAACAAGGATAGCGACTGACGGAAAGGCCCAACCGAGGGCCCTCCTTGTTCCCTCGATCAAAAGAATGATGAAAATGCCTCCCATAATGAGTGTATGGAATGGGGGCTCTAATCCCATAGCCCCCATCTTTTTGAACCACGTAAGCATAACGTACACGCCGCAGGCCAGGATAAAAGAGGCGGCAATAACACTATCTATGCTTAATCTATCCCTCCTGCTCTTTTTGCTCATCGGATAGATAAGAAATATCAAGATGAAACCCAAGGCAACATGAGGCACCCTCTGGTTCATGGCTGTAAATTGGAAATAACCGGTATAGAGCTGGAACAGGCTCATTCCGATAGCAATCCACCGTACCAGTTGAGCGGATAGTCCGGTAAGCTGTCTATGCCTTGTGCTGACTGCACTCGCTTTCTTCTGGTTCATCGATCCCTTATCCATGGCTCACTTTTTCTTTATATGCAAAGGGCATAGAGAAAAAACTCTATGCCCTCCGCTCAATCAATCATCTTATTGATACTGGGCCATCGTATCCCAGATACCTTTTTCCTTGTAATACTTTATGGCACCCGGATGATATCCCACCGGTACTGATTTGGAACCCCTGAAGGCATTTTCAACCGTATACTTTGTTGCCATGGGATGTATGGCATTTCTCTCCTCGGAGCGATCATAAACGGTCTTAATGATGTTATAGACCAGATCCTCAGGCAAATCGGTCCTGCAAAGCCACATCTGGGGAAGCGTATAGGTATGAACATCCTTATCAATCCCCTGGTAGGTTCCGGCTGGAAAGATGATAGGTGTGACATTGGGGTATGCGGCCTGCAATTTTTTTAACACATCCGGCTCTATCTCCAAAAGGCGTATAGGTATATCCCTGGCCAATTCCATGACGGCCGCGATGGGATACCCTGCCGCAATAAGGCCGGCATCAATGGTATTATCCCTGATCCCCCGTGTTATCTCATGAAAGGCAAGATACTTGGGCTTCATATCCTCAAAGGTTATGCCCCACCCGGCAGTCAGGTGTTGCTTTGAGTATATATTCAAGGTTGCGCTTCCAGCAGGTCCTACACCGATAGCCTTCCCCTTGAAGTCGTAGCAGGATTGGATCGGAGAATTTTTTCGCACGATCCAGTGGGTATCGCTGGTATGGCCCACGGCAACCAGGCGCAGCTTGTCGACGTCCATACCCTCTTTTTTTAAATCGTTCAGGGTTCCCATGCTCGCCAGGCCCATATCCATCTCACCCCTGATCATATACCGGGCGTTTTCCGTGGAGGCTGCGGTTGACTCTGCCGTAACCCTCACATCCGGAACGTATTTGTTGATCATTGCGGCAAAACCTGCTCCGAGAAAGTAGTAGGTTCCTGCCGGACTTCCCGTACCAAATGATAAAAATTCAACGGCACCGGCATTTCCCGGTGCAATCATAATGATCGAAACCGCAACAATGATTGCCGCTAAAAAAGAAAAGCTTTTTGATCTCATATCCTCATGCTCCTTTCATCTAAAGGGTCTTCATTTCGTCTACCTTCACGGTAAGGGTATCGGGAATGCTTTCAAAATACATGGGAAATTCTCTTACCATCTCCTGCCCGGGTTTTAAAACAGGGGGTTTTCCTTTTACGGGATAAAACCCGCCGGCAGAAGCGCCGTCCGGCAGGAAAATACTTACCCTGTAGCGATTTCCCTTGTCGGAAATATTCTTGATACCAACCTTTACATGAAATTTTTGTCCCCCGCTAAACTGTGACTCCTTCATGGAATAGGTGAGAGTAGTGATCTCTGCCGAGGGACAAACCTCCAAGGTTGCAACAGGACCTTCAGCTTTCTCTGGTGCGGTTGCGCAGCCGGAAATCAACACAAATCCGGCACACACCACTACTGCCATGATAATCCCTGAAAATAAGGATTTGAGCGTACATCTCTCCATCTTTCTTCCTCCTTCTTTTTGTTTCAGATTCCTCTCATCGAGAGCTTTCCTTAGCCTTGTATATGCCTGTGAAAAAGTATTTGCTCACCTCCTTCCTCTCCGTAATTTTCTACACCATGCGTTACAGGTATTCAAAGATTTCACTTACATCTCCCTTCTTCTCAAGGTTAAAGATGAAATCCACGATGCGGTCGCCGTTTTCAATGAGGGCTGATTTCCCGGAATACTCAAGGCAGTTTTTGAACTTCTCTGCACATTCATCAAAGCTCAGAGGCTTCGATGGGCTACCCTTAAGGGCGTCCAGTTTATGGGTAAAGGTCCGGCCGTTACGCATCGTGATCGACATCTGCAAGGATGATAGGTCCTTGTCCGGGAGCGCAGGGTCCAACGATACCGTGACCTTGCGGGCGAGTTCCAGGATTAGTGCAGCGCCTTTAATGGTTTCCGGGTTGAAATCGCTCAACAACACCCTACCATTGCTCAGCGCCACGGCAACCGTGTACGGGATGCTGAACTGGGCATCTACCTGGGGGTTGTCTCGAATTTTGAATGGCGCTCCAACCATATCGGAGACCATCTTTGATACGGAAACCTCTGCTTCTTTGATGTCATCGGTGTCTATGTCATGGGAACCGGATACCTCCAGGGCGGCATCGATAGCGGCATGGGTCATGCGGCAGCATGGGTATGGCTTGATGCTCAGATCCATCACGCCGAAGTGATTGCCGAGGTTCTCTGTCGCCCGATCAGCGATCACCTTTCCCCGTTCATACAGGTTATAGAAGCCGTACTCGCCCTCGAATATATTGGTTGCCCCGGTGACCCCCCTTGAGGCAAGGGCAGCGCTCAGCACAGCGCTCCTCGCTGAGAAACCAGGCTGCATCCTCTTTACCAGGCCCCCGTCAACGAGACACTGGGCGTTGCCGGCAGTCTGGCTGTACACGACACCGAGTGTTGCCAGTATGGCTCTTTCATCCAGGTTTAAGATCTTGGCAGCTGCCGCCGCTGCGCCGAACGAGCCGCAGGTCGCCGTCCGTATCCATGAAAGGGGGGTAGTGATCGCCGAGGCGATCCTGCAGGTGATATCGACGCCCAGGCAAACAGAGGCAATCAAATCCTTGCCGCTTGTCCCTTGTCGAACCTCAGCCAGTGCAAGGGCAGCGGGAAGCGAGGAGACGTGGGTGTGAATGGCTGAGCTATCGAGGGTGTCGTCAAAATCGAGGGCATGCATGAGGACGCTGTTGGCAAAGGCTGCCTCAGGGGGAG
>CAYMFC010000084.1:0-4239 GCA_964389665.1 uncultured Desulfobacteraceae bacterium
CCTCTACCTCTCGTGCTCCTTCTGCAACGGCCTCTGCCATTTGATAGATATGGCCGTACATGCTGTAAAACAGTACCAGTACTTTCATGAGTATACCTCCTTCATGGGTTATGGCCTCGGAGCCGAATTCGGAAGCATTTTACTCTTCGATAATAATGGCCTCGCTAGGACACATCCTCGCAACTTCCCGGCATTTTTGCTCAAGGCCGGGCGGAATCTCATCGACAATAACCGTGGCCCTTTTGCTACCCGTTTGGAAGCGGAAGACCTGCGGGCACTCCTTTACACATATGCCGATGGTTTCGCATTTCAATTGATCGACCTTTGCTCTCATAAGCGCCTCCTTTATTCGCTGAAGAACTTACTCTTCAGCCTTTGTCGCCTTATCCCGGTATATCTCGTGAATAAGAACCCGGTCGAACTCATATTCCTCCTTCAGCATGGCGTCCTTCTCCTCCTTGCTGAAGTAATCCATGATCGGGAGAAAGAAATACCGATCCTCCTTTTCTATGTGTTTTGGGTAGAACTCGACCAAGGCCTTCACGCACTCAAGGATAGCAGATACTGCCTCAGCGTCGCCGTTCCGATACGCCTCGTTGGCCTCTACCAATCTTCCGGTTGTCTCTCGCCCCCATCGATGTTCCTCCCGTAGTTCCTCCATGATACGCCTGTGATCACTGGAGACAGGCTTCTTGCTGAGGTCTCGAAACAGGATATCCTCTTCCTTCCCATGGTGGCATCGATCCGCATAGGTCCTGATAAAATCCACCGCAGTTTCGATAAAGGAGGAATCCGCTTTTCCCTCTGTCTCCCATCGTTGGAGCTGTCGCTTCATGACCTCGATCATCCTCTCAATAAGCCGGTGCTCGATCATCAAGGGGCCGATGGGCATCATGTTCACATACCTCCTTCCGGTTATTCCTCCCAGTGAATGCATTCAACCGGGCATGAGTCGATAGCCTCCTGGATCAGGTCTTCAGGACCGCCTTCGGGCTTGATGACCTCTGCCTTATCGGTTTCATTGTTAAGCCTGAAGACCTCTTCGCAGATCTCCTCACACGTTCCGCAACCGATGCACTCCTCTTCGTCGATAGAGACTCTTTTTGTCACCCTCCTCCTCCTTGAAATGTTTCCTGTGTTATAGTTTTTTCAGGCATGCTTCGATAAATGCCGGAAGATCGACAGGGCTCCGGCTCGATACCAGGTTGCCGTCTTCTACCACTTCCCGGTCTATGAACTCGGCCCCTGCGTTCTTGATATCCTGGATGACCGATTTCCATCCGGTGATCTTGCGGCCCCTGATCACATCCGCGGTGATCAGAAGCTGGGGCGCATGGCAGATAGCGAAGACGGGCTTCCCGCTTTCCACGAACTCCTTGGTAAATCGTACTGCATCTTCATCAGCCCTTAATTTATCCGGCGAATATCCGCCTGGGATGAGAAGGGCATCGAACTCCTCTGCTGAAACGTCTTTCACCGCTTTGTCGATCTCTACCGGCGTTCCCTGGTTCTTGCCCTTGACCGTTTTCGCGGCCTTTAGCCCTATATGGACAAGTTCGTGCCCCGCCTTTTTGAATGCCGCTGCCGGTTCCGAATACTCCGAATCCTCGAACATATCCGTGATAATAACCGCTATTGTACTCACTGTACTACCTCCTTTCGTGGTCTAGGAAATAAGCCGAATGCACATTCATTTCCTAAGGCGATCCCTCAGCCGCCCGAAACCCGGAGAGAAGCTCCAGGATCTTCTCCCTGCCGGGAGGCTGCAATTCAGGCAGCGGTCGGTCACCTACCGCCTTTCTGAACCTGCCGGCAAATACCTCTGCCGGGGGTGTCTTGTAGATGACGCCGATCGGCATCCTCTCCCCCCACTCCATGGATTTCTCCAGGGCGGCTTCTCGGTTGCCCGGGTCATAATCGTCGCCTATTGTATAGATACGCTCCCTGTACCAACTCACCGGATGCGTGCCCCAGGTGATACAGGGCTGGATTACATCCACATAGGAAAATCCCCGGTAGGAGATCGCCTCAACAAGGAGGCCCTTGAGGTGCTCGATATTTCCCGCAAATCCCCGTGCTACAAAGCCGCAGCCATGGAGAATAGCAATGGCCAACGGATTCAGGGGGGCGAGTTCCACACCTCCGAACTGGAGCATCCTCCTCTCGCCCCGTGGCGTGGTTGGCGAGGCCTGCCCCTTGGTCAGGGCATAGATCTCGTTGTTGTGGACGACCACGGTAATATCAGGATTGCGGCGAAGCGTATGGATAAAATGGTTTCCTCCCTCCCCGTAGCAGTCGCCGTCTCCGGTGACCACGATGGTGTTCAGTTTTGGATTGGCCACGTGGACCCCCAGGGCAACGGGCAAGGTCCTTCCGTGCAGGCCATTGAAGAAATTGCATCTGAGATAGTGGGGCAGCTTGGCAGCCTGGCCGATACCAGATACCATGCAAACCTCGTGTGGGGCCCTGTTGAGCTCAACCAGCGCCTTTTTGAAGGCCTGGAGGATGCCGAAGTTGGGGCAGCCCGGGCACCACTGGATCTCCACGTTATTGTGATAGTCATCCATAGTACTCATTGAAGTAACTCCTTATATACTCACCGGTTAAGGGCAGACCGTCGTACCGATTGATGGTGCCTTGAAAGCTCACGTCATATTCCGATCGTAACAATCGGGCCAGCTGCCCGGTAGCATTGCTCTCCACCGTGATGTAAGTCTTTCCCTCCGGAAAGGTAAACTCCGGCAGGGGCCACAGTTCGGTGAAGTGGATCATTCCCGCCTTCTTTCCCTCCTGTTTCAAGAGGGAGAGGCCTTCCAGGAGGGCTCCCCTGGATGATCCCCACCCGACAAGAACGGTATCGACATCGTTCACGGAGATTTCCTCAGGGAGAGAAATCTCCTTTTTGAGGCCATCTATCTTGGCGAGCCTCTTTTGGACCATGGCCCTGACGGTTGCGCCGAGGTCTTCGGTGATATGGCCTTCCTCATCGTGCTCGTCGCTGTCTACACCCACCAGGTGTTCGCTCTGCCCCGGATAGAGCCGCGGCGAGATCCCGTGTTCGGTCAGCCGGTAGCGCTTGTAGTCACGTATTTCTTGGGGATCGGCGAGATAGAAGCCGGGGCCGGCGGTGCCGAGATCGAAATCGGAAACGGAGAACTGTGAGTCGGCCAGGAAGTGATCGGTGAGCACGATTACCGGCATCTGGTACTTGTCCGCCAGGTTGAAGGCTTTCACGATCTTGTGGAAGGCATCGTAAGGGTTGGATGGGGCCAGCACCAGCTTGGGGAACTCGCCGTGTCCCGCGTTAATGGCAAACAGGAGTTCCCCCTGGGCGGTCCTGGTGGGGAGCCCGGTGGCAGGACCTGGTCTCTGGGCAAGGACGATTACCAGCGGGGTTTCCGTCATTCCGGCCAGGCTTACGCCCTCTACCATCAAGGCAAACCCGCCGCCCGAGGTGGCGGTCATGGCCCTTGCTCCCGCATAGCTCGCGCCCAGCGCCATGTTGACGGCCGCGATCTCATCTTCCGCCTGCTCGGCGAACACGCCCAGAAGCTCCTCTTCCCTGGCCAGGTAGGTAATGATCCCCGTTGATGGGGTCATGGGGTAGGCCGCAATGAACCGGCATCCTGCAAAGGCGGCTGCCAGGGGGATCGCCTCGTTTCCGGAGATCAGATAGTAGCGCCCCCCCCGTCTTGGAAGCTTCCAGGGGCACATGTCCTTGCACCCCTGTGTAGCTCGGCGGTAGCCCTCTTCAGCGGCCGATAGGTTGGACTCCACAACCTCATTTCCTTTTCTCCTGAACTTCTCAACGAGTACCTGCTTCAGGGTATCCAGATCAATCCCCAGGACTCCCACCAAAGCTCCTACGGCGATTGTGTCCGCGTATATCTTATCTCCCAACTCCTCTTCGGCGATCTCAACAAAGGGAATGGCGATCATCCGTTCCCTCAGCTGGTTTTGAGCGAGCAGCGTTCCCTCTTCTTTGAGGAGCGGCTCGTACTTCTTCACCGCCCCCTCGTTCAGGGCCAGAAGGACATCTGCCGGCAGGAGCGGGGCATTTTGTGGTTTCTCACCGATTCGTATGGAGTAGCTGTTCTGGCCGCCCCGTATCCTGGATTCGTACTCCTGCCACGTGAATGCCGCATACCCCTGTGCTGAAATCGTGTGGGCCAGTATGTCGCCGACCGTCTGCACTCCCTCCCCGGCAGCACCGGCTATAACCACGTTCATATCCTGCAT
>CAYMFC010000084.1:4339-7647 GCA_964389665.1 uncultured Desulfobacteraceae bacterium
CTCAATAATGTCTTGTACATTATGATGTAACTTCCTGGTTTGGTTCAATGGGTCTCTAAATGGTACTGTCCTTTGAGCTTCAGCCAAATCTGCCACAATCCTTCCGAGCAGCGCTTCTTCTCCCGGTTGCAATTCCTCATTGATCGCCTCAATCAGCTCGTAGAGCGTCGTGGTGATATACTCATATTCCGGATTCTCTTGTGGTAATGCCTGAATGCTCTGTGTTGCTTGCTGCATAATTTCACCTCCTTTACCAAGACCTGGTGACTCTACTTCCCCTACCCAATCATTTTTTGCAACACGCTCATGGTGTCTGAAAAATCGCTCTCACTGTTGCTCAGAAAACGGGGCCGCAGGCGGTGTGCCAGCGATATGGTTTCCTCCTCTCGATCGGGGAGAAGGAGGATGACCCGAAGGCCTTGGAGCAGATCACTAAGGGAGACGATACGTAACAACTCTTCCCTGTCTCGTGCCCGGAGAAGAACGATCGTATCGTGGTCGTATAATCGATGAAGGCCGTGGGCAAGCTCCTCGATTGATCGATACACCTCTAGTCTTTCCTCTGGGACAAGCGTACTCACCCTTTCCCCAATCCCCATTCCGGGATCCTCCCTGATACTTGAATAGAATATAATCTTCACTCGATACCGATCCTTCTCGTTTGCCGCCAACCACAATCTCTTTACGCCTCTCTAAAAGTAAAACAAGAAGTATGCCAGCATTGGTATGGGAATAGATTTACTCTATATTTAAAGTAGTTAGCTTGATTTCTCGATGTAGTTACTTAAGGAAATTTTCTTCGAACCTGTCCAGTTTGAGAGGAAAATGTCCCATCGGGCAGGAAAGCGTCTTGCCGGATCGGATTGCTCTTTTTGTAGGTAATGAGGCAGGATAGATCAACTCTTTGTGGATATGCCGTGTTTTTTAAGAAGCCCGTACAGGCGGGAGCGCGAAAGGCCCGACACCTCGCAGGCCTCCCTGATATTGCCCTCGGTATGGGCCATGAGCTCCTCCAGATACTGCTGCTCCGCCTTGGCAACTTCAGCCTCCCGGTGCTCCTGAAGGGTCGGAAGGGGTCTCCCTGAAATGGGGGTGGCAGGGTGAAGAGCCTCGGTTCCTTCCCCTTCTTCACCTACCTGGCCCCGCTTCACCTTGATCCGTATCTCCGCGGGAAGGTAGGCGGGGAAAAGAGTGGGACTCTCGCCCGCGGCTGCAATGGCACGCTCCAGGGCGTTGATCAGCTCCCGCACGTTGCCGGGCCAGTCATAGTCGAGCAGGGTATCCAGGAACTCGGGGGAGAATCCCTTCATGCCTTTTCCGTAGCGCATGGAGAGCGTGGTCAGGTAGGAGGAGGCCAGCTCCTTGATGTCCTCGGGATGCTCCCGCAGCGGGGGCAGGGCGATGGTAAAGGTGCGAAGGCGAAACAGGAGGTCCTTGCGGAAGCTGCCCTCCCGGACCATCTCATCGAGGTTTCTATTGGAGGCCGCGATGAGCCGGAAGTTGCTCGTAATCTCTTTCACGCTCCCTACCGGGCGGAACCGCCTCTCCTGGAGCACCCGCAGAAAGGAGCCCTGGATGGAAGGGGGAAGCTCGCCCACCTCGTCGAGGAAGAGCGTCCCCCCGTCTGCCTGGGTGATGAGCCCGATCTTAGATTTATCGGCACCCGTAAAGGCCCCCCGCTCGTGGCCGAAGAGCACGCTCTCCACAATGGTCTCGGGCAAAGACGCGCAGTCCACCACCACGAAGTTTTTTCCTGCACGGGGGCTGTTGTGGTGGATGGCCCAGGAGAAGAGCTCCTTTCCCGTGCCGGTCTCACCGGTAACGAGCACGTTTGCATCGCTTGCCGCTGCCTGGGCCAGGAGCTCGATACAGGTTCTCATCTGAGGGCTGCTCCCCACGATCCCCTCCAGCTTCAGGGCGGTGGGCCGTGCCTTGGACTGCCGCTCCGTGCGGTACTGGAGAGCCCGCTCAAGGGGCAGGATGATCTCATCGATTGAGGCGCTTTTCTCGAGGTAGTCCCAGGCGCCGTGTGTGATGGCGAGCTCAGCGCCGTCAACATCACTGAAGCCGGTGATGATAATCACCTCGGGGCAGGACGGTGTCTCTCGAATACCTTTCACGATATCAAGCCCGCTTCCGTCGGGCAGCCGCACATCCAGGAACACCACGTCAAAGGAGCGGGCGGCAGCGATCTCAAGCCCTTCCTTGCGGGTAAAGGCACAGCTGGGCGTGTGGCCCCGATCCCTCACCACGTTCGAGAGGGTGGTGCAGATGAGTTGATCGTCATCGATGATGAGAATGTCTGCCATGATCCTTTGGATAAAGAAAGGTTATGCGTCTAACACGCGTCTAATAATTTCGGCCATCTCCTTGGTGGTAAAGGGCTTCATGACGAACTCCCGTATACCCTCAGCCTTGGTCTTGTCCTCATCCACCGCCTCGCTGAATCCGGTACACAGGATGATCGGGATGTCTCTTTTTATTTGCATAAGTTTCCGGCTCAGTTCCGAACCGGTCATGGTCGGCATGGTCTGGTCTGTAATTACCAGATCGAACTCGTTAGGCTGCGCACGGAACAATTTCAATGCCTCATCACTCTTGGCAACAGCGATGACCTTGTAGCCGAGGCTCTCCAGCATAGTTCGCTCGCTCCGCAGGACCGGCTCTTCATCATCCACCAGAAGTATTCGCTCCTTTCCCGTTGGAACATCCATTGGGGAAATACTTTCTTTCTCGAAGCCGCCCTTCATCCGCGGGAAAAATATATTAAAGGTAGATCCCTTCCCCACCTCGCTGTACACGGTGATTGCCCCGCCGTGATTTTTTACGATTCCATGAACAACGGCAAGCCCCATACCCGTTCCCTCACTTCGCTCCTTGGTGGTGAAGAAGGGCTCGAAGATTCGCTCCATTATCTCTCGATCCATACCCTCGCCCGTATCGCTCACGGTCAGCCTGAGGTAGGGGCCCGGCTTCAGATCAGCATGTGAGGATGCGGCGTTTTGATCGAGATCTATGCTCACGAGGCTCACCTCCAGCACGCCGTCGCCTTCCCTCATGGCATGGGCCGCGTTTGTGCAGAGGTTTATGAGCACTTGATGGATTTGGGTAGGGTCAGCCAGCACCACCGCGGAGGGGTCATCATGGATGTTCTCGCGCATCTCAATAGTCGAAGGCAATGACGCCCTGAGTAATTTAAGGGCTTCTTTTATGACCGGTACGATTCTGACGGGTTCTCGCTTCTGTTCTCTCCGTCGGCTAAAGGTGATGATCTGCTTCACCAGCTCCCTTCCCCGTTGTGCGGCCTC
>CAYMFC010000085.1:0-7615 GCA_964389665.1 uncultured Desulfobacteraceae bacterium
GTGATGGGGCTCGGCTTTGTCGGAGCGGTGATGGCAGCGGTGGTTGCGGATACCGTGGATGCAGAGAGCGGGGAGCCGGGCAAATTCGTGATCGGCATGCAGAGGCCGAGCACACGGAGTTATTGGAAGATCCCCCTTTTCAACAAGGGCATCTCCCCGGTCAAGGCGGAAGATCCCGCCGTGGAAGAGTTGATTAAGCGGTGTGTGATGGAAAAGGGGACCCTTACCGCCACTTACTCCTATGATGCGTTGAAACTCGCCGATGTGCTCGTGCTTGACGTACAGTGTGATTTCGTGAAAGAGGAACTTGGGAATCTGGACAGCGGTTATGTTGAAATGGGCGCCATTGAGGAGAGCTTCAGGATCATCGGGGAGCTGATTGAGGCGAACTGCCTGGTGCTCATCGAGACAACGGTTCCCCCGGGCACCACGGAGTATATCGCCTATCCGATTCTAAAGAAGGCCTTTAAAAAAAGGGGCATCGAGGAAGAACCCCTTCTGGCCCATTCCTTTGAGAGGGTCATGCCTGGACGGGAATACGTAAGGTCGATACGGAACTTCTGGCGGGTCTGTAGCGGCATCAATGAGGAGAGCGAGAAGCGGGTGGCTGCGTTTTTAAACGCCGTCATCGATGTGGGGAATTACCCGCTCACTGTTCTGGAGAGGCCTATCGAGAGCGAGACGTGCAAGATTGTGGAGAATAGCTACAGGGCTACCATACTTGCCTTTCTGGATGAGTGGAGCCTTTTCGCCGAGACCAACGGCATCGACCTGATCAAGGTGCTCGACGCCATCAGGCAGAGACCGACCCATAGCAACATCATATTCCCAGGTCCGGGGATCGGCGGTTACTGTCTTCCCAAGGACGGCGGCTTGGGGCTGTGGGCTTATAGGCACCTGCTGGGTTTTGAAGAGGATATCTTTACGATCACCCCTCAGGCCATCAATATCAATGACACGAGGGCTCTCCATGCGGCGCAGCTCGTGAGAGACGCCCTTCGCAACATGGGCAAGATCGTGGCAGCCTCACAGATCGCGATCCTCGGGGCCTCCTATAGAGAGGACGTGGGCGATACAAGATATAGCGGTTCAGAGATGATCGTGAGGAAGCTCACGGAGATGGGTGCGGAGATCAAGGTCCATGATCCCTACGTGGAGCACTGGTGGGAGTTCGAGAACCAGGACACCTATCCGGCAATCGGAGAGAGTCGCGCCAGGTTTTTCAGAAATCAGGAACAGCTGCGCGAGTTGAGGATGTCGCCCACCCTGGCAGATGCACTGAAAGGCGCTGATGCAGTGGTTCTTGCGGTGAGACACAAGGAATATCTCTCGCTCGATCCCGACAATATCGTGGAGATGGCAGGAGAGCCGCTCGCCGTGGTTGATTGTTTCGGCATCCTGGATGACAGGAAGATCGAGCATTTCTTTGAGCTTGGCTGCGAGGTCAAGGGATTGGGCAGGGGCCACATCCAGAGGATAAAGGAAAAGGCCAGGAAGACCTAACGGTTGCTCACCATTTCCCATCTTCAGTTCTCAATCCGGCATCCTTAGGCCATCGGCGCACCGTTACCTTCGCGCCGATTCCGCACGCATCACCGAGCTTCTCTCGTGCGCTGCCTCTATTCACAGCGATCTCGAGCATGTTGGAGCTGCCTATCAGGGCCAGGGGTTCGCCTTCCGATGCATCGCCGTAAGTGGTGTGAATTCCCTTTAAAACCATGCCTCCGATAGCGACGCTTAGGCCTTCGGACGAAAGAAACTCCGCCAGATTTTCCGTGGTGATATTGGTGATCAGGTTCCCGAAATGATCCACCCGTATCACCTCTCCTGCGAGCAGGTCCTGTTCTCTCTTGACAAGAGGGTAGGCCAGGGCAATCGGATCATTTATCTTCTCGCCCATCAGGTAAAGATCGATCCCTCGAGAGAGGTGTGCCGCTACGGGCGCGAATATATCCCTGCCGTGAAACGTGGAGCTGACCGCATCCATCCAGTACCGTTTCTCGGTTAGATGAATCACATCCGCTAGGGGGTCTGCGGCTATTGTCGGCCAGAAAAGCCCGTTGTCGGGGCCGGCAAAATAATGGCCCTTCGAAGCCACGGCTATCGGCCGTCTCTCACCACCGACCCCTGGATCTATTACACCCACATGGACCGTGCCCGAGGGGAAGTAGCGGTATGCCTCCTTGATGATCGTGCTTCCCTCCAGAATCGATCCGGCCGAGATGCCGTGGCTTATATCGACAATCCGTGCACGTGGATTAATCGACAGGATGACCCCTTTCATCATGCCCACATAGGGATCACGTTCGCCAAAGTCTGTGGTGAGGGTAATGATTCCCACTGAGATTCCCGGCCTTCAATCTGAGCTACCAGTCCCTGGATAAAAAATTTCCTGTCTCTTCAAGCGCCATGGGCAACCTGTCGCCGACAATAAAAAGCAGCCAGCTTTTGCCTGCGTTGAGCGATTCTCAATCGACGACGCCACCTTTACTGTCATTGCGAGCACCCAAAGGGTGCAAAGCAATCTCATTACAACGGCATTGCTTCGGCTCCACATAGCTATGACCATAACAATAGCTCAATTTCCGATCAAGACATATCTTTGCCCAACGTCCAGGATTAGGCACGAGGCTCGTCGCATTTCCTCCACACTGTTGTGCGGCGATCATTTCAACTCATCGGGATTATGTCTGCGTAGGCAAACCCATCCCGCTCAACAATCTGCCCCACACTGATTGAGATCGGTCTCCGGAACATGGGGCCGGCCACGACGATGGTGTGTATTTCCCCGTTCTCTCCGCATGGGTCGCAATCCTGCGGGAGTTCCGCAATCAACTCTCTTGACCATTTCCTCCCTGCAAAATGCAGCGGCAGTTTCTTGAGGTCAACACTGCTGACGTATGCATCAAGCCCTGCTGACAGCATATGCTCCGCCAGTTCCCTCGTAGGGGTTCCCCACAAAGGGAACATGGCTTCAATCCCCGTTCCCTTAAGCTGGTTTTCGCGATACTCACGGATATCCTCAAGGAACAGGTCGCCGAACGCCATGCATTCGACCTCATTGGCGGCGGATTCCGTAACGAACTGCCGCATGATCGTGTCGTACTGCTCGTTTGTGCATGGATGAGGCAGGTTGATCGTCCGGAGCGGCAGCCCTACAGCGTCGGCCTGCCTCTGCAACAATTCCCGCCTCGTGGAGTGCATTGAGACGCGATTGAACTGCTCGTTCATCACGGTGAACAGGCCGAGAATCTCAATGCCAGGATCTTGACGGAGGAGATACAGCGCCCACGCGCTGTCCTTCCCGCTGCTCCAACTCAATAATGTCCTTTTCTTCATCTCTTTTGCTGTGCCTGGTACCCGAGGGCTGGTGACAGCCCCAAGCCCCCTCAGAATCCGCCTTCGTTAAAGCTATGGCTCGACACGTCCGCCTCTCACCCTGTTACCCCAATACGGTATCACACCCCGGCGTGATCCATGGGCTTCGCACCAACCACCCAGAGAGTGGCAAGCACGCCCACATAGGGACCGGCAGGAACATTCCAGGTACTCCAAGTAACGGCTCGAATACATGCAACTATGCGACTTCGTGTCGCATCATAGCCCAGCATAACCGGCAGGAAAAAGTAAAGCGAGGATTTAACGATGTTTTTTGCCGCCTGTGTTGATGCTGTTGCTAGGTGCGATAAGCCCATAACATGTGCGGCTTATCGTCGAACTGAAATAAACTAAAATTGTTTTCATTCAAAAAATTTCTTAATGATTCTAAATTTTCGCCTTCATTTATACCTTGATGAACTTCTATGGCCATTTGATCAATTCGAGCCATGTATAGTGTAGGGGTATTATATAGCACATCATATTCAGAACCTTCACAATCAAGCTTAAGAAAGTCACATGTTTCGATATTATTCTCAGTAAATATATCACTCAGGCGCAAGCAGGGTACCTCTATGGAGGCTAGATTCGCATTATTTCTGTTCATTATAGTTGCTGATGTTGTAAATTGATCATTGCTGTCAAAATTTATTCTTATTGTCCCTTTGTGGCCGCAGACAGCAAGGTTGAAACATTCGAAGTTCTTGTCGCGATTTAGTTCCCGATTTCTTAATAACTGTTTAAAGTTTTGTTCGATTGGTTCATAAGAATATATATGGCAATTTGGGAATTTTGAGATTGCGAAGATAGAAAAAACCCCCACATTAGCTCCGATATCGATTATTGTTGGGTTGATTTTAGTTATTCTTTTTTGTTGCCCGACTGTATATGCATTTTCAAAAAAAATCTCTTTGAATTCATGGTATAATCTCTTCGGTACTTCAAAGCGTATGTCATTTTTCGCTGTAAAAATAATTGGATCTGATGTTTCTAAGCCGAGTTTATATTTAATATGCAAGGGCCAATTTGATATATTTTTTATGAGATTTAAATATCTCATGTAGATTAATCGCCTTTTTTCTAGGTTGGTTGATGGGCAGCAGCCCGTCAAGGATTGAGCTCTTGCCGCTCTTTCTCTAAGCTGTAAATGAAGCCTTCAGCTTTTCTATGAAAAGGTCGGTCTGTTTTGCCGCCCTCTCTTCCAATGGGACGGGGTATTCATCTCCAAAAGCCCAAAGAATTTCCTCCAGGCCATAATGGATTTGTATGTTTGACTTCTGGGCCGCGCCGCGAAGTTGTATATAACATCCGGGGCAGTAACAATTGAGATCGCCAACCTCCGTACTCAGAACCTGCGCCATCTTTTTTTTCGTTTCTTTGACGCCTTCTCTCAGGTCGTAATTGTTGCGAAGAACGGACACCATACCGCAGGTCAGATTATTGAACCGGTTATTCTCGAGCTCCACGACCTCCATTCCCACTGCCCGATGCAGGCCCCTGACTGCATCCAGAAACCCATCTCCCAGTTCACTGCTGTAACAGGAGTCGGTGAGGACAGCCTTGCGGTTGATCGGGCGTTCAACCGTGATTTCGCCGTTTTGGTACTTTTCCCAGAGCCACTCCCACGCCGATACAATCTCAAAGGGCAGTTTGACGCCATGATAATTCGGCCAGATATTCCCCAGATAATTTGCACAGGAGCCGCAGTAACAGACCAGACGTTCCGTATCGAGACGTTCGAGCATTTCACGCGTGCGTTCGACGGTCTCAGTAAAGGCCTGATAGTCCCCGTACCGATACGCCAGTTCCCCGCAGCACGCATTGCGCGGAGCGTATTTTGGCAGCCCCTCGAACATGCGTGAGTGCTCGGTGCCGTAAGGAATCTGTCTCCCTATGCAGCCGATGAACAGCACCTCAGGGCTTTTGGGGGGAACGATCGACCATTTGTCCAGAATCGCTTTCTCTTCTGCGGACTCGGAGGCATATACATCCCAAAATATGCAGGAATCGGTCTTTCCCGTCAGCTGGTAGTCTATATATGGCGGAAGGCCCTTTCCCGTCCGGCGATTTTTCTCCACTGCGCGCTCCATGATGAGGGCATAAGGCCGCAGGCCTTGAGGACAATACCGGTTGCAATTAAAACAGAATGTACATTCATTGAGCACCCGTTCGGTTTCCTCGCCCCTGAGTAGACAGCCTATTTCTGCTTGGGATTCCGCCTTCTCCATTTTCATAACAGGACATTGCTGCAGGCATATGCCGCACTTTTCGCAAATGGTCAGGCTCTTTCCCTCGGGATCGAACGCATCGATATAGCTCTTTCTCGCCATTTTTTCTCCTTGTATATTGCAATGTTAGCTTGGATTTGTTTGGGGTTGGTCCCCTCTAAGCTATTGTTTTCTGGTGAATAATGGGAAGCGGGATGCTCTTTTAAGATTTAACAATTTATCTTTCAAGAGGATCTCAAATCGTTCAATCAAGTCCTCACAATCGTTATTCGTCTTCGCCAGAATACCCTGCAGCTTGCTGCAGGGATGAATGGCAGAGCGAAGCGCGGCATCGATCAGGTGCAGAAAGATGTTCTGCCGAGTCTATTTAAGGTTACCAAAGACTTTGAACATATTGATAATTTAAGATTCTTTTATCCTTTGTAAGAATCGTGGCATTCTCTTCTCGCGCTGTTGCCACAATTATTTGATCTGCCGGATCGTCATGGAAAGGCTTTGGAAGTACAGTTGAGCGGTAGGCTATCAAAGGGGTAAGATGGACAAATCTGAGTTTTGGCATTTCCAAAGCGGTAGTGATCCATTCCTCAGGGCTGCAGGAAATACCGATCTTTCCTTTTTCCAAAAGTGTACTGAATTCCCAAGGTGAAATTGCAGATAACAGAAGCTCATCATATCCGCCTTCATTTTCAATCAATTTTCTGACTTTCTGCGACAGATTTTGGGGACGCATATTCCACCAAACCCAGGTATGAGTATCGAGCAGGTATTTTATTGGCATGCTTCCCACAATCCTTCACCAAGCGGAGTGATGATATCCTTTTCGAAAACAAAAGCATCCGCCAGTTTGCCTGGGGTGGGCTTCATTTCGGATGTGCGATGAGGGACGACGTGAGCAAGGGGCTTACCTCTTTTCGTTATAAGGATAGTTTCTTGGGATTTTGCAACCTCGTTTATGACCTTTAAGGCATGTGCCTTAAATTCACTTATGGCCATTGTTTTCATATGATCACCCCCTTTTTCATAAAATAGTCAATTAAAGTGGTCAAGTCAAGAAAAATGTCTGAAATGATATGGAGGTCGGGTAGCCGGGGGATGTTGCCGGCCCCAAGCCCCATCAGAATCCAGAGTGATAGTTTCTTTTAACACGGCTTACGTGTCACGCAGAAACCTCGGCGAAGGCGGAAGCCTTTGAAAAGATTTCCCTTGTGGGGATTCACGCAAGCCCGGAGGCCTGCTGCACGTTACTTGTCTGACTGCCAGAATTTCCATTGGGATGGAGAGCGCACCATGCAAAGATGTCCCGTACGGCATAACGATTTGGTCAGCGGCGCGAGATTACGAGCGTCCGGTGCACGAAAAGTGTATCTGCCTTACACCGGTTTGTATCGTATACCTAACCCTTCGTTGGCCTCGTTGAGCTTCTTGTCATAGGTCCACATTGGCACACCCGTTAATACGGCGGAGGCACAGAGATGGACATCAATATAACCGAGCCCCTTCCCCATCAGGTGGTTGTGCTCAATGAACTGCAGAACCTCCTCGTGTTTCGCCCCCGTTACCAGGGGAAGAAGCTGTATGAGCGAAAGGATTTCAGTTCTGTTCCTAATATTGCCGCAGGCAAGCTCACCGACAACGAATGGGTGGCACACCACTTCTCCATCATCCAGGAGCCGTTCAAGGTTGGGCTCGCCCTGCCTAAGATGACGCACCCATACCGAAGTGTCTACGAGAACCATTGTCATCACTCTGCCGTTCTTCTTCGCGGGATGGCTTTCAATTGCCTCTCTGTTCCGCCGAGTTTTGACAGCCGCCTCGCGCTTTCCTTCGCTATCAATGCCTCAAGGCCAAGTTTAACGAGGGTTGTCTTTTCCTTAATGCCTGTTAATTCTGATGCTCTTTCTACCAGGGTGTCTTCAATGTTCAAGGTAGTCCTCATGGTTATGCACCTCTCATCTCAATAATATGTATCAGGATGCACGAAAGGTATGCATATGTCAATGGTTGTATTT
>CAYMFC010000086.1:0-5059 GCA_964389665.1 uncultured Desulfobacteraceae bacterium
TGCCTCTCATCTCCTTTGCGAGTGCCTTTATCTCCGTTAGGTCCTGATAGGGCTATCCTTTACATCCCTGTAATCATCGGGCAGTGGCCTTTGCTCGATCCTCCGGAGACATCCCGGCCAGACGTTCTACCTCCTTCATATCCAGGCCAAGGCCCTGTGCCACGCGGCGACCGTACTCAGGTTCTGCCTTGTAAAAGATGGCTGTCTGGCGAAGTTGGATGCGCTTCCGGGCATTGCACAGATGAGAAGTGATGTTGCCGATGAGATTATCCCGGTCTCCATCGGTCATCACCCGGCGATACAGCTCGCCGGTCTGAAAAAAGTCATCGTTGGGATGGGTATAGGGATGACGGTCCGCCATTCCTGATACCTCAAAGGGAGGCTCACCCGCATCGGGCTGCGGCTCCGGGCCGCCAAAGCTGTTGGGATAGTAGTTGGGGCTCCCCTTGCCGTTATCGCCGAAGGTCATAAAACCATCTCTCTGATAATAGTTGACCTTCGAGGCCTTGGGCCTGTTGATCGGAAGAAGGTGATAGTTGGGTCCCAGGCGGTGAATATGGGTATCATGATAGGCAAAGAGCCTCCCCTGGAGCATCTTGTCAGGCGATGCCGCTATTCCGGGAACGAAATTGGCAGGCGAAAAAGCGGCCTGCTCCACCTCGGCGAAGTAATTCTCCGGATTCCGATTGAGCACCATTCGACCGATGGTTATGGGAGGGAAATCCGCATGAAACCAGACCTTGGTGATATCAAAGGGATCAAAGCGGTAATCCTGCGCCTGTTCCGGGGTCATGATCTGAACCTCAACCCGCCAGGAGGGATTCTCACCACGCTCGATGGCCTCAGAGAGATCACGAGTCGCATGATCGGGGTCCTCTCCCTTCAGCTTGGTAGCCTCATCGCGGGTGAGGTTTTGAATACCCTGCTCTGTTTTGAAATGATACTGCACCCAGTAGTACTCGCCCTTGCCGTTGTACCATTTGAAGGTGTGGCTGCTGTATCCGTTCATGGTGCGGAAGGTTCGGGGAGTTCCTCGATCCGAGAATAGGACGGTTACCTGATGGATCGATTCCGGGGTGAGCGAGAGAAAATCCCAGAACATATCAGCGTCTTTGAGATTCGTGCCCGGATGCCTCTTCTGGGTGTGGATGAAATCAGAGAACTTAAGCGGATCCCGAATGAAGAAGACCGGCGTATTGTTTCCCACCATATCATAGTTGCCCTCTTCGGTGTAGAACTTGACGGCAAAGCCTCGAGGGTCTCGTTCCGCATCCGCCGAACCCTTCTCGCCGCCCACCGTGGAAAAGCGCGCGAAGACATCGGTGCGCTTTCCAACCTCAGAGAGGAACTTCGCCCTGGTGTACCTGGTGACATCGGCGGTAACCTCAAAGTAACCATGCGCGCCCGCTCCCTTTGCGTGCACAACCCGTTCCGGGATACGCTCTCGGTCAAAGTGGCCGAGTTTCTCCAGCAGGTGGGCATCCTGCAGTAATACAGGGCCACGGCTTCCTGCCGTCTTACTATGTTGATCATCATCGACCGGCGATCCAAAGCCGGTGGTATACACCTGTTTATCTTTTGCCATTTCAAAGCTCCTTTCTTTTCATGGTAATCTGGCCTTTCTTCATCACATTCATCCTATGAACTGAAAAAGGTACTGAGATATCTTTTCTGCAGGGAATAGGGGTATTGAGAATCATCATGAAGTTGGACGAAGACGGTGCCCGCCTAACATACGTAGTTCCAGGTTCAAAGTTTGAGGGCATGTCAATGCGGAACCTTGAACGCTGAACCAATCAACCCCGTTTTCACCGCTAACCCTGATAGAGAGCATCGGTGTCATGTGCTTATAAGAGGGCGTATTTCAATAGATCTTCTGAACCTTTCCTGGCTTTAAGGTTGATGAACTCGTAAAAAGTCTCAAATCTGTCTCTTCAGTCATTCTGGCGAAAGCCAGAATCCAGTAAATTCAACGGGTTCTGGATGCCGGATCCAGTCCGGCATGACGAGTAGAGGACTTTTTACGAAACCATCAAGGTTGACCCCCTCGCTATTCAAAGAGATTCTGATCGATCTCTGTGGGCAGATCGCAGAGGACATCATAATCAAGCTCGGCTTCGCCATCATCGTAATCATGCTCAACGAACGATTGCTTGATCGATCTGTAGGGGCATTGGGAACAGTTCCATGAGTTCCACCAATCCTGGACCGCGTAATCCAGGCAGTTATCATAGTACGGACAGTAAATATTCCTCTCCCCTCTCGCCGGTATTGGATTACCTTTTGGTACCATACGTATCCTCCGAAGTCCTATCGGTTTCTTTGTGACGTCCTGCCATGAAATTCTCGGCGTCGATTGAATCGTCGCTGCCATCATAGGTGAAGGTTCGCACAAACCAGCCTGGTGATTTATATTCGATATCCCGCTCAAACATGGCAGTTACCAGTTCTAAGGTGTATTCATCGAGTTGAAAATCATCCCATCCTAACATCTCCAGTCGCTGGTTTAATGCGCCTGCGCCTAAATTCCCGGTTACCGCAATGGTGTTTGATAGATCTCTCACATAGGCAGGGACGGCGGTGATCTCCATGCCCTTGTTCACCAAGCGATCAATTAAAATCCTTATGAGCTCGTCCACTTACGTTTCCTTTTCTCTCGGCGTAACTCCTGGAGGATCTCCGGTGGATTACACATCCCCGCTTTCAATTGATCCATCTCGCTCATCCAATCCTGCCTGTGCTCTATAATGTCCGGATCTTCCAAATAATCGGGCAATAAAAACCATACCTTTTCCCACCCCTTACTATCGATGACCGCAACTGGGTCATTTCCTTGGAACGAATAATCCTCACAATGGCTTAGAATGTCGGGATGTGCCTTTTTCAGATGTTCCCATATGCTGGTTGGATAATTCACGTCACCTACCGCCCGTATCGCGTCAACAACTGATACCCTACCGTCGGGGGTAAACCTCAATGGCATGTTATCCAGGTCCACAATATATGGCCTAGCCATTCTTACCTTCCATCAGAATTTCATTCCAAAAAACAGTGGCAAACGTCTATCCGCTATCGACGCATACCATGATCCTCATTCGTCCCCTACTCGGTCTCTCACCCCAAGAACAAGTTTCCTGATCCATTTCAGGCTGGTGGAATTTTCAAAGTGAGCAAGGAATGTACTCAGCTTTTACTGAGGCAATTTTAATGCCAGATGCCCTCGGCATTGACAGGGGAGCAGGAAGGCTATAGCAAGGAAACCGGAGCAAGAACGCCACGCAAGGATTTGCCCTGCCTGGCCGATGAACACCACATACACATGCCTCCAACGACAGCACAAATAGTCGAGCACAATGAATGTATAAATTTAGACCCTGAGAACAGGTATCAAATAAATTTTATCACGTAATTTCAATAAATTCCTGCGATTGTATAGTATTAGACCTATGTGTATGGTTTTTGACCCTAAATTCCGCTTTACCCGGCAAATGCGTATGACCCGATTACACGTTTCGAAGCATCCCCTCCAACTTCGGTCTTCTTTCCTCTGAATCCTGCGGGACTGCCTTAATATTCATGGACTTCATAATATCGTAGGTACCGTCTTCAAAAAATACGGGCACCTGCACAAGGTAATCGATATTCTCACGACAGCCCTGGGCAAAGAAATGACCGGGTCTCCCTCCCTGCCTCACCGTTTCCTTGATGCGCTCAAATGTCTGCTTTGAGATGACCACGCCGAAATGGCCCGTAAAACTTCTCACCAGATCGCCGGGTTCAAACAAGGCCTTTTTTTCCATTGCTATGCTCCTCCTCTTCTTGCCTGTTGGATCTTTGATCTCCATGAGGTTCGATTGGCCTCGTATTGATCTCCTTAACAAGGACTCTCAATTGACGGAGGTCGGGATCATCCTGTTCCTCCAAGAGCCTTTCAAGGGATTCTAGTGCCGTTGGAATATAGTCGAGAAACCATCGTTTTCCCAGGACACCGCCCAGATAGGAAAAGGCGCCCAATATCTGGAGGTTTCTCTGGATAGCGAGGTAGGGGTAATGCCTTGAAAATGATGAAGAGACGCCGGGCAGACGCCTTTCAATAAGCGTAAGGTAGTAGCCGTACAAACGTTTCCTCTCTTCGTCTCTCAACCCTACATAGGGATCAATCAACAGGGAGGCGAGATCGTACTGCAAAGGCCCCAGTCGCCCGCCCTGCCAGTCAACGATCCCGATCCTATCTCCTCGTAGTATAAGGTTTCTTGACTGGAAATCCCGGTGAAGGAAGAAGTTGCCATCCGCAAGAGAGGCCTTATAGGAAAGGTGGGAAAAAGAGCTGGCAAGCTCCGCCAAATCCGTCTCCAAACCGAGAAACCCCTGTATGAAGGAGGTGAGGAAATACCCCGATTCATGTCTTTCCATCAAGAGCCTGTCATAGCGTTCCGTATGGGCGCACCACTGGGTGTTGAAATCCTCCCTGCCCTCAATCTGGAGTTTCACCAAGAGCTCAAGGACCATTTTATAGATATCAATGCGGTTTTCCGTGCTGAGTGCAATCTCCTGGAGGCTTCTCTGTCCCAAGTCCTCCATGATAAACCATCCATGTTCGAGATCGTACCTGAAGATACGGGCAACAGGGATCCCTTTGCCCATGAGATGCTCTCCGATCTTGAGGTAGGAGAGGTTCTCTCTTTCGGCAGCCGTATCCGATGGCGCATACTCCATGACGATAAACGAACCCTGCCCCGCGCTCAGGCGATAAAATGCCCGCCTCGACCCATCGCCGGGCAATCTTCGCCACACGAATTCCCAACCCGTGGGATAGGTTTCATCAATGTATGACTTTACGAAATCTTTGAGATCCATAAACAAACCAGGTTCACCGTTCACCGTTGCCCGTTCACCGTTAGTTTTTTACGAGCATGGTAAAAGCATGAATAGGTTGACCATTCTCATGAGTGAACGGCGAAATGGAAAATATGTTCATTTATTTAATGAATTCTTAAGAGCACTTATTTTCGCTGATATCTTATGCAGTTCATCGATTAACTCACTGAATAATTCATGG
>CAYMFC010000086.1:5159-7236 GCA_964389665.1 uncultured Desulfobacteraceae bacterium
TTCTTGAATGGCTCTACCATCTAGCATCAGGTGAACGGAAAACGGAAAACGGTGAACATCTTAAATCACCGAATTGCCACTCCGCCTATGATGTCCTTTTCAACGACGACGCCGGTTGTGACCACGCTGTCAACCACTCGAACCCCCGCTCTCACCGTTACCTCATCCCAGAGTACCGATCCCTGCACTAGTGCTCCCTGCTCAACGGAGCATCTGCTCCCGAGAACCGCACATTCGTTCAGCCTTGCCTTGGGATGGATATGACAACCCCGCCCTATGACAACCTTCTCCGGAGCCAAAAGATTGAAGTTAGCCCTGATGTAGTCATGGATTGTCCCTATATCAATCCATCGATGCCCGGTTGCCACATACGCCCTTACAGCCTGTTTTTCTTGAATCAACTGCCGGTAGCAGTCGATGATGTTGTATGGTTTATCCTCGGGGATATAATCCAGAACCTCGGGATCTATGATGTGGATGCCTGTGAAGGCAAGCGTGTTCCTTCCGCCCGGATTTGGGCCAATGGAGAGGATATTCATATCCCTGTCTACCCTCAGCTTATTGTATCTGGGAAAATCATGGAGGACCATGGTCACCAGGTTGGCCCTCCGTTGGTGATAGGCATACACCTCGGTCAGGTTGATATCGGTCAGGATATCACCGTTTATCGCGATAAAGGGCCTTTCGTCCCAGAAATCCTGGGTATTCTTGATGCCGCCCCCTGTTCCGAGGATCTCCTCTTCAACCCTGACTTCGATTTTAAGAGTGGAGGAATCGCGCCTTTTGAGGTAATCGGCTATTGTTTGATAGTGATGATGGGCATTGATAATAACCTCCTGAACGCCGTGAAGGGAGAGAAGGTCTATGGTCCTCTCGAGCATCGGGCTATTTACCACAGGCACTAATACCTTGGGAAGCGCATCAGTGAGAGGCCGCAATCTCCTTCCCCTGCCGGCAGCCAGGATCATCGCTTTCATGGCGCCGCCTTTTTCATTGCATTTATCATAAAGTAATTATACATCCATAATTGTGTTTGTTGTGTTTGTAGTGTTCATGGTGTTCATAAGTTTTAACATAAGAAACTCAAGAAACTCAACGAACTAAATAAACCCCATAAACTCATAGACATGACCCCTATACTTGACATCTCAGAGCTCACTCAAAAGGTCGGAAGGCTGTTTATGGGAGGAATGCCGGGGCCGGAGCTTGATCCGAATACCATACGCCTCATAAAGGATTACCATCTGGGCGGCATAATACTTTTTAAGAGAAACATCACCGATCCGATACAGCTGGCCCGCCTATGCAGGGATATCCAGCGGGTATCCTTGTTGAATAGCGGTATTCCTCTGTTTTTGGCCATCGACCAGGAGGGCGGGAGGGTTGCAAGGTTGGAGGAGCCTTTCACCCGGTTTCCGGGAAATGCTGCCATAGGCGAAAGTCCCGATCCGGATGCGAGCGCCCTGGAGTTTGCCGGCACCACCGCCAGGGAAATGTCCTTGGTAGGGCTCAACATGAATATGGCCCCTGTTCTCGACGTGGCAAACCCGGACATAGATGCCCACTTACAGGGCCGGTCCTTTTCAGATGATCACCTGCGGGTAGCCGCCTTAGGGGGAATCGTGATCGATACGATGCAGCAGGCAGGGATCATGGCGGTCGGCAAGCACTTTCCCGGATTGGGGAGATCAGATCGCGATCCACATCTCCACCTTCCTACAGTTGATGCAACCCTGGAGGAGATGGAATCCGTACATCTGCCTCCGTTCGCAGGCGCCATAGAGGCAGGGGTATCGGCTATCATGAGCTCCCATGCGCTCTATCCGGCCCTTGATCCAGGTGTGCCCGCTACCCTCTCAAGAAAGATCATGAGGGAGCTCTTAAGGGACAAGATGGGCTTCGGCGGGCTGGTTATCTCCGATGATCTGGAGATGGGGGCAATAGAGCAAGAAAGGTCCTTACCCCAAGGAGCGGCCGATGCCTTTGAGGCGGGCATTGATCTGCTGCTTATCTGTAAGGATCAATCCCTTCTCCGTGAGAGCATCGAGCACCTGCGAAACAAGCTGCTCAGGGAGGA
>CAYMFC010000087.1:0-2266 GCA_964389665.1 uncultured Desulfobacteraceae bacterium
GCCCTGGATGCCTTTCAGGGGATCATAGCGGGGATGAATGGCGGCAAGGGCGGCGTGCTTGTCCAGGAGATGATCAGGGGAAAACGGGAACTGGTGGTAGGTCTGATCAGGGACCCGCAATTCGGGCCCTGTGTCATGTTCGGCCTGGGGGGGATCTTCACCGAGATCCTCAAGGATGTCTCCTTCAGGCTCGCACCCCTGGAGAAACGGGATGCCCTCGAGATGATGCAGGAGATCAAGGCGCACAAGATACTCGATGCCGTCAGGGGGATGGAGGCCGTTGACAGGGAGGCGCTCTCTGAGATGCTCATCAAGGTGGGAAAGATCGGCATGGAAAACGATGCAGTCAAGGAAATCGATATCAACCCCGTGATCATATCCGGAAATCGCCCCATTGCCGTGGATGCGCTTATGGTGTTACAATCTATCCCATAATTCCCAGAATCGGGGAAATGATTTATTTACACACCGTTCATTTTTGATCCTGATTCCCGGAACCCTTAAGCCAACAACGGCAAGGCTCATGGCTAGGCGGTGATCGTTATGGGGATCAACCACTGTTCCTGAGAGCTTTTCTCCTCCATAGATGATAATGCCGTCATCAAGTTCTGTTACACGACCGCCGAGCCGAGCCCATTCAGCGGCAATAGCCCATAGACGGTTGCTTTCCTTATGGCGAAGATGAGAGACATTTCGGATAGCTGTCCTGCCTTTAGCAAAAAGAGCGATTGCTGCTAAGGTCGGAACTATATCAGGCATGGTCCCCATATCCACATCAATGCCGGAAAGGATCTCGCCATGGACCACCACTCGATCTCTTTCCCTTTTTACCCGGCAGCCCATATCCTCAAGGATATGGAGAAAATCTTTATCCCCTTGTTTGCTGGTAAGAGGATAGATATTTTCAGTTGCAACGGTTCCACCCGTAACAGCCGCTGCGGCCCAAAAGTAGGAGGCGTTTGTCACATCCCCATCTATCTTGAAATAGCACGATTGATACCTTTGGCCGGATTCGATCGTATAGTGACGGTAACGATCCCTCTCGACCGTAACCCCGAATCTCCTCATCACATCAACAGTGACGTCCACATAGGGGCTGGAAACCGGCTTTCCCTTCACTTCAATCTCCACCCCATTCTTCGCATACGGGCCGGCTAAAAGCAGTGAAGACACATATTGACTGCTTATATTCCCTTCGATCTCAACTTTTCCTCCTCTGATGCCCCCTGCCTTGATGGATACAGGCGGAAATCCATCATCTCCAAGACATGAAACCTCCACCCCAAGCTTGTTCAATGCATCAACCAATTCCCCGATAGGCCTCTCTCGCATTCGGGCGGTACCGGTAAGGATATAGTGCCCCCTGGCAAGGGCCACGGTAGAGAGGAGGAGCCGATACGAGGTGCCTGCATTGCCCAAATAAATTTTTTTGACACCATTAGATGGATAGAATTCTCCACCTGTACCTACTATATTCACCTTGTTACCGCAGGTAGATATAGGTATGTCAAGTTCTCTGAGACCAATGATCGTGTAACGTGTGTCCTCACAAGAGAGGGCCTCATCGAGGACACTCTCTCCCCTCGCCAATCCGGCTGCAATAAGCGCCCGATGAGTGACGCTCTTGGAGCCTGGCATCCTGAATGTCGCATCGAGAGACGATCTGGGTCTAATTTCCTTCATGAATTCCTCTTTAATGCCTGCTCCACTGCTTGCCTCATGACGCTCAGAGGCGCCTCAAGGCCTGTCCAGAGCCTGAATTGCTCAGCTCCTTGATGGATGAACATGCCGAGTCCGTCAATCGTGAGACACCCGCGAGCCCTGGCTATCTTCAGCAACTTGGTTTCAAGGGGGTTGTAGATGACATCCATCACCAGCATGCCTTTCCTCACCACATCAGGAGAGAAGCTACATTGATCCTCATGGGGATACATGCCGACGGGCGTGGTCTGGATGAGTAGATCAGCTTGAATGCCCTTTGCTTCTCGTAAGGGTACAAAGGGGCATCCCAGGGCACCGGCCAGATCTTCTCCTCGCCGATGGGAACGGTTGGAAATGCGCAGGTAAACACCATAATCCCTTAGCATGAACCCTATGGCCCGGGCCGCGCCTCCAGCCCCTATGATGAGACAGGTTCTGCCGGGAAGCTCGATCTTCTCTTCCAGGGCCTTAAGGGCACCTACCGCATCAGTGTTGTACCCCAACAGGCGGCCGTGATCATTGACTACCGTATTAACGGCACCTATCCGTTTTCCTAAGCAATCCA
>CAYMFC010000087.1:2366-7210 GCA_964389665.1 uncultured Desulfobacteraceae bacterium
AGCAATCCAAGTATATCTCTCATGTGCATGATGGGCATCTGTCCATCAGCAGACTCCTGCCCTTGTTCAAGCGAAGCAAAGGTGAGGTGACCTCCCAAGATGGGCGAGGCAATCCGGGATATGCGACCCATTGGTCCCATACACAAGGCAATGATCTTAACGCCCAGCTTTTGGGCCATGGGTATCAAGGCCAATACACGAAGGTTGTCCTCAGGTGCTCTTGCCAGCGTGACAATCTTCACGATATCCGCGCCTGTGGCAGCCATCTCTCTGAAAAGACCGACCAATCTTTTACGGGAAGGGGTTCCATCGAGCAGATGGGCGGATATGATGACCCTGAATGAGCCCTGCCTTTTAACAAATCTCCGCCGAAGTTCAAGGGGCATACCGTACTCTACGTCCACAAAAGCTGCTCCCTTGTCAATGGCACTGAATAGGTAATGGGCGATAGCGCCATAATCGGCAGATCCGCTTCCTCCCTCCCTTTGCGATCGATAGGTAGCGATAACGGGTTTGGCGGCCTCCCGGAGCATATCTTCCAGGCAGAAAGATTCCATACAGTCAAGGCGCAGCTCCAACATATCGGCCATGGGATTCGCCCTGGCAATCTTTTTGCAGGCCTCTCCGGTATGTTTCGCTCTAATAGGAATGCAGATCATTGCTTCAATGGATACCAGAATTAGGTGATATTATTCCTGAGTCTCTTGAGAAATTTATGCATCTCTTCGTAGTCCCTTCCCTTTATGATATGTGCCAGATAGGACATTTGAGCATTGATCTCCTCGATCTGCCGAATGGTATGGGCATTGAACATGATCTCGGCCAACAGGTGATCGTCTTTCGAAAGAAGCCCCTGTGCGATCTCGAGGTGCTTCCTGAATGTCGTGCCCGGAGCCTCCTGTTTTTTCATGCAGGAAGCAAACACCATTGATGAGGCATAGGGGATGGAAAGGCAATAGGCCATGGCTTTGTCGTGTTCTTCAAAGGTGTATTCATGGATACTGAGATGAAGGCCCTTATAGAAGCCCCGGAAGAACTCTTTCCCCTGCTCGTCAGATTCTTTGATAATGATAGCATTCTCATCATGGAGCTCCTTAAGATCGGCGAAGGTAGGGCCGAACATGGGATGGGTGGACACAAACCTCCTTCCCAGTCTCTTGTATACTTCATAAAATCCGGTTTTTACCGATGCAATGTCTGAGAGAAGGCATTCTTCTGGGAGATAGGGAAGGAGCTCGTCGAATGCCCTCTGGGTATGAAGGAGGCTTACTGCATTAAGGACAAGCTGGGGCTTGAACTCTTCCACTTCATGAAGTTCGAGCAGCCTTTTTACCTGAAAAAGATAGTTGAGCTTTCTTCTGTCGGTATCGTAAACCGCCACTTCATGCTCGAGACGGAATTCTTCCGCAAGCCAGGTGCCCATATGGCCGGCGCCCATAATAACTATCTTCATGCTATCTTCCTCTCTTTGTAAAACCCCATCATCTTAAAATTCGTGGTAATCTCCCTTACGTTTTCGAGCGCCGTAACAACCTTCTCCTCCTTGTGTGAGCCTATGAAATCAAGGAAAAAAGCGTAGTTCCCCGGCTCATTTGGAATCGACTCTATCCTTGTCAGATTAATATCCTGCCTTGCAAACATCTCAAGCACCCGGAAAAGGGTGCCTGCCTTGTGCTCTGTGGAGAACATGATGGAGCATTTATCTCCCTCTCCCCTGTTCTCCTCCCTGGAGAGCACGAGGAAACGGGTTATGTTTCTATCCAGGTCCTCTATGCCCTCTTTTACGATTTCAAGGTTATAGAGCTCGGCGGAAAGCTTGCTGGCAATTGCAGCAGATCCCTTTGGTCTTTTTTCCGCTAACATCTTTGCTGCACCCGCTGTATTATAATATTGGACGGGCTCAAGTTTATTCCTTGAGAGAAACTCTCGCGCTTGCGCAAGGGCCTGAGGGTGAGAGTATACAGTTCGGATCTCCCTATAGTCGGTCCCCGGGAGCGCGAGAAGACAGAGGCGTATGGGTAGCTCCACAGCCCCCACCACGTGGAGGGCGGTATTGATGAGGAGTCGGTTCACCTGCTCGACAGAACCGCCCAGTGTGTTTTCCACTGGAACAATCCCGTAATCGCAGATACCGGATTCAACCCCTTCAAATACTTCAACGAATTCAGCGCACGGCACAGGAATGAGATTGCTTCTCCATTCCCTTGAGGCCACCTCGCCATATGCGCCGTGCTCGCCCTGAAACGCAATAAGTTGGTAATCCCTCTGCTGAAGGATTTTGCTTTCCTTGATGATCTCGGTATAGACTTTCTCTATGAACGTGGCATTAATCAGGCCTGTTACGTTTTTTCTTATTCTCTCAAGGATCTCTTTCTCTCTTTCTCTGTCCTCGATCTGGGATTTAAGCTTCTTGGCCATGAGGCCCAGCTCCATCCTGTCATGTAAGAGCGCCAGGATCTTGGAATCAACAAGATCAATGTTTTTCCTGATCTCTTTCAAATTCATATCTTCACCTCGCTACTTCACTCTTACGAATTACATACATTCTCAAGGGGCTGTTGAGATCAACTGATCACGTATTTGATGCAGCTCAGCCTCAAGTTCCCCCATGGGTATCCCTTCTACAACTGCATTGCCTATGCCGTGAAGCAACACGAAAGATATGCCCTCCCCTTTCCTCTTTTTATCCCTCCTGAGTGCATCGAGAACCCCTTTCTCATCAACTCGAACCCTGGTCTGAAGCTGCAGTTTCTTGAGCAGTGCCTCAACCCTCTGCCTGTCTTTTTCCAGCAGGAGGCCCCTTCTAGCGGAAAGCCCTGAAGCAATCACCATCCCTAAACTGACGGCCTCTCCGTGGGAAAGCCCTGTGCTCTTTTCAATGGCATGCCCAAAGGTATGGCCGAAATTGAGCTTCTTGCGCTCTCCCCTGTCTCTTTCATCCCTGCCCACGATTGATGATTTTATGAGCACCGAATCGTAGACAAGCCTCTCGAGAACCTCGGCATCAAGCTCAAGCGCTTTCCTATAGTGTCCTTCAAGATAGGAGAATAGATCAGCGTCTGCAATGGCGGCATGTTTTACTATCTCTGCGAAACCGCACCTAATTTCTCTCTCAGGAAGGCTCTTCAGAAGGTTCATGTCGCAGATAACAAATTCAGGCTGATTAAAGACGCCCACCATATTTTTGTACCCACTGAAATTCACACCATTCTTTCCCCCTACACCCGCATCGACCTGGGAAAGGAGCGTTGTAGGAACAAACCCGAATCTCACACCTCGCAGGTAGGTCGAGGCAACAAACCCGGCAATATCGCAGACGATACCTCCGCCGATCCCCACGATAAATGACGAGCGGTCCGCCTCGATCTCCACAAGCTTTCCATATATGGCCTGCACCGTATCAAGATTTTTTATATTCTCCCCTGTACCGATCTCTATGACCTCATAAGGCGGGAAATCTTTTGAATAAAAGTGTCTCACGTTCTTATCCGTGATGATCACTGCTTCTTTCGAATTTATATACTCCTCTAGTTTTTCAAAGCCTTCGCCAATCAATATGGTTGAATCACCTGTTCTGCCGTGAATCTCAAGGATCTTCACCATGACTCCTCCGGTGATTTGTGTTCCCTATTACACGCCATTTCTTTTATTTGTGAGTTCAGCACGTGTAACCTCTTCATCAGGTCTGCAAACAGAACCGGTGACATGGCTTGATCCTTATCGCTGAGGGCTTCACCCGGATGATAGTGCACCTCAATCATGATCCCATCTGCACCGGCTGCAATAGCGGCAAGGCTCATAGGTGCAACAAGGCTTACCTTCCCGGTTCCATGAGATGGATCAACAATGATGGGAAGGTGGGTGATCTCCCTTACCGAGGGCACAATGCTTAGATCTAAGGTGTTTCTGGTGTATGTCTCAAAGGTTCGTATCCCCCTCTCACAGAGAATAACGTTGGGGTTTCCCTCTGCAAGGATGTATTCCGCACAATTCAGCCATTCCCTGAGGGTTGAATTCATCCCTCTTTTAAGCAGCACGGGCTTGCCAACCTTTCCGGCCTCTTTCAGGAGAGAGAAATTCTGCATGTTTCTGGCGCCGATCTGTAGAACGTCTGCATATTCGCACACCCAGGAGACATCCCGAGGATCAATGACCTCGGTCACCACCGGAAGGCCCGTCTCTCTCTTCGCTCTTTCAAGGATCTTTAGACCCCTGAGGCCAAGCCCTTGAAAGTCGTAGGGTGAGGTTCTCGGTTTGAATGCACCGCCCCTGAGCATATTCGCGCCCGCTTCCTTTACCTTCTGGGCCGTTATTACGGTTTGTTCCTCGCTCTCCACACTGCAGGGACCGGCAATCACCACGAGATCTTCGCCGATCTTCACGTTTCCTACGGTAACAATAGTTCGCCTATTGTCATCACCGTTTAATGATACAAGTTTAAGATTTTTCATGGTCCTATCCATTCATCCATGTATCATTGTTAGCGACCGCACAGGCCTTGCTGGCCCGGGGCAATAGTTCCCAAGGATGGCGGAGACAATCTTTGATCTTCGCAAGTCTTGTACACATCAAAAAGGCCGTGGCTAATCAATCCGCCCACGGCCCTTTATCTCAGATCTCTTCAGCCAATAGGCGGTCCTGCCCTGCAATAAAAGTAAAAACCATACCAGTAAAGAATCCACTCCCAGAGAAGGTGGTTTTCTGAGACGGAATAAATCTTGTCTAGATTAAATACTGATCTGCTTTTACATCCATCTAAGGTTGCCATCATTATTCACTCAGCTGTTGCGGTTTACCAGATCGGGGTTTTGGCGAAAATAGAACTTTCTATGGGTTCTTCTTTC
>CAYMFC010000088.1:0-7196 GCA_964389665.1 uncultured Desulfobacteraceae bacterium
CTCTGCTCATCGCCTGGATAGAATTGGTTGGCTACTGCTGGTTGGCGTATCATGGTAATCACCTCGTTATGTGTTATCGGTTATTCGCTACTCATGCGTATGTCAGCGGTTACATCTTATAGCCGTTTTCATGAGACCAGTGCCAGCCTCTCAGGAGTTCAATGCCTATGGTTACGATCTCACAGTTTATTTCATCTCAGAAAACCACGTCCTCTGGGCGTGGATTCTATATTTGTCAAGAGCAACATATGGCCTTAGGTACCTGATCCGAGGGGGGCTTTCAGGCCTCATCGAAAGAATGCTTGCTCAAATACCCCCGTAAGACACCTCTGTAATCGGTGGCCATGGATACGATACGACATCCGGATCTGGATGCCCGGACCTTTTTGCTATCAGCAGTGGTGAAACCTTTGGTCCATTTAATCATGGCTTCACCGAGAATAGTGTCATTTCCAATCCTCAATTCAAACCGAATGATGTCCCCGATCCCCAGATCCTTAGGGTCTCGCAAGCGAAATCCATGATTTGAAGTCTGAGAGGCCGTGCTCCCGTACAGATCCCTGCTCCTAGGTCCGTGATATGCGAGGGAAAGACTCACTTCGTATCGTGGTTCACCCCGTCTTTCCCTCTTCAATCCTTTCTGGGAAAGGGCTGCGATCTCTCCAATTATTGTGGATATTTCCGGCAACAGCCCGGGCATGAATCGAAGGCAGCTCTGAAAGAGAAGCATGGTCGGCACCACTCCCAACAGGAACGAGGCCACCGGCCCTATTTCGTAGGTCCTGGAGATGGCAACGGCTGTGAGTGCAGCGCAAGGAATACCCCACACGATCAGACGATACAAGAGCCTCCGGCCCTCGTAAAAATATCGGATCAATGCAAATACCTGGCTCACCGCACCAAAGACCAGGCACACCATGAGAACGGTAAGGATTACCTCCAGGGAAAGCAAAAGGAAGTTTTCTGACCGGAGCTGCTCAATCGCGCTGATGTCAACAATATGGCGAGCTACGAATCGTTTCCCTATAGGGGTTTCAAGGTAAAGCATCCAGAAGATATTCACGAGATAGAGAACGCCGGTATACAGGGCTACCGTTGCCCCAGAGGCCAAGGCAAGGGCTACGGACTTACTCCACAACAGGCGGAGCCATTCAAATACAGCGTTTTTCATGTGCCTTCCTTTTCGGCCAACAGATCAGGCTTTTCATTTTGCGATGTATGCTCGAAGTTTTGTGTGTACACGCCGCCACCAGAGACCTCAACGGTGGCATTGATTGCCTCGTAGCCGTCGGCATCAACCTTCAGACTCCATTTGCCATCTTTAAGATCAGTCAACTCATAGAACCCTGAATCATCTGTCATGGTGCTCTTTGCGGCAAATCCGGTGCACTTTGCAGAGACCTTGGCATCCTTTACGGGCTCGATTGGTTTCTTGCCTTCCCCGGCATGGTCAGTGTCATTGAGGGGATCACAGGTGACCATGCCCTGAATGGTGCCAAACGATGAGGGGACGTAGTCTGTGTGCTCAACTGCCTTTATCACGTCCAGTTTCCTCCTGTCCGGCTCTTCTTCCCGGTACATGCGACAATTTCCCTCGAAGATGCCTCCTTCACCTATCACCACGGTGGGCGCCTGAATATCTCCAAAGGCCTTTCCAGAAGGATGGATCTCGATTCTTTGATCGGCGATGATGTTGCCGTGAATCTCCCCGCTAATAACGATATGAGAGATATGAATATCGGCCTCAACCGTAGCTCCCTCGCCAACAATAAGGGTTCCAGCGGCCGATATCTCGCCCTTAAAATGACCGTCTATCCTGGCAGTCCCCTTAAATGTCAGCCTTCCCTCGTACTCCGTACCCTTCCCTAAAAAGGCGATCATGGTCTCTGTTTTTTTCATGGTGAAGGACCTCCCGTCAACTCTCATTACCCCTGTTCATCAATCCTTTTGATCCTACATCGAAAGAAGCCCGGCTATCCGTGATTTCCTCTACTTCTTCTCCTTCATTCCTTCCGGTGGATACCATAAAACTATGCGGCCTTAAAGGCCTATTGTTATCTGCGGCTGGTAACAAGGCAAAGGCGTCATAGAACCATCAATTCAAAATGATAAGGCTGTCTGTGAGATATTGGCTCGTTGAACGGTGCAAGCTGACCCTTTTCTCTTTTCAAGGTTACCAAATTAACTTCCAATAATCTCATTGAGGCCTTCGATGACCTGATCCAATTCCTCAGGAGAGACTCCATCAATCTTTTTCCCAATCCGTTCGATTGAAAGTGTTCTGATCTGGCTCATCTTTACCCATGAGCGCTTTGGCAATTCAGCGGAATCTAGCTCAAGAGTAAGAGGAAATCCTGCACGTTGTGGTTGGCTTGTAATCGCCATCGCTATTACAGTGCCTGAGCGTTCGTTGAACACGTCATGGCTAAGAATAAGAACGGGGCGGAAACCAGCCTGTTCACGCCCCCTGACAGGGTTCAAGTCAGCCCACCGAATTTCTCCTCTTAGTATTCGGGCCATTGACCTAACTCCTCAGACATTCCCTCTTCGGCCATCGCCTGCTCAAATGCTGGGTCCAGCTTGGCACATTGCCGAGCCAGCCTGCTTCGTTCCAAACGATCGAGCTTTTCTTCAACTGCTTCCTGGATTGCCTTGCTTCGGTTGGGGAAGATACGGTCTTTGACAAGACGATCGAGACGAGCGAGAGTTTCTTCACCAAGTGTGATTGCGATTTTCGTGGTAGTCATAGCGCACCTCCGGTATGATAATATATCATACCAAATCAAAAGTCAAGATCATATGATCAAGGAAAAGGAAGTGCACACAATCTTATAATCTGATGTCCATCCCCTGCTACAAGAAGAAAAGGGGGCACATCGTTTTAGATTTGCATGTTAAGGCTGCTCAACCTGTCAGTGCACCAGACACAGTGAAAAATGGGACCTCCTACATAAGGCAGTAGGGATCACGGTCTTCAAATATGTTCAGACCGCATGAGTAAGTGACAGCGAGACAGCCGCCGCAGACAGGGCGAATGTTACAGGAGCGACATGCGTTTGTGCCGTTCCGATAGCGACGCGCGAGTTCTGAGTCATAGATCTCACCGATGCTCTGCTCATGGATGTTGCCAATGAGAGAGGGGAACTTCCGACAGGCGTGGGCCTCCCCGTCTGGTAAAAGGGCAATGAAGTTGAAAGCAGCCCCGCAGCCATACCCGGTACATCCACCGAATAGCGGAAGACCTTTCTGAAAGAGCAATATATTGAATAGATTATCCTTCAAACCCAGGATTGGGTTTCTCTCTGCTGCTTGCCTGTACTCCTCTAGAAAGGCCTTATAGTCGTCGTGTGAGGGGAGTTCGAGGTTCGCGGCCTCTCCGACCATGGAGAGACGATTGAAGGTGAAGGCATCTGTGCGGTCGTGAAGTATGTCCGCCAGGGGCAGGACGTGATCGATGTTATCCTTTGTGAGGGTGAGCATCACCATTGAGGGGACCTCAAGGTCTTGAAGTATCGAGAGAAATTCAATGGTCCGATCGAAATGTCCAGGCCCGCGCATCATATCGTTATGATCAGGCAATCCCTCAAGGCTTACCTGATAGTGAGTAAGTCGCTGGATTTTCAGGAGTTCCTCAATCTGCTCTCGAGGGGATGGATTGCCCAGAATTGCAAGGGCAAATCCCCGCTCTGACGCGGCACGATAAAGCTCGAAAAAGTATGGGTACAGAAGTGGGTTTCCCCCGGTGAAGGTTACCTGTCCACCTACATACCGGCTCCTGCAAAATGAGCGCAGGTCATCGAGCACCCTCAGCCCCTGATCCAGCGTGAGAGGAGATCGTTTGCTGCGGTCGTAACAGTGCTTGCAGTTGAGATCACAGGCCTGCGTTACATGCCATTGAAGCACGAAGACAGGACACGACAGAAAACACTCGTCTGTGTTTTCTCCAACCGGAAAACTGCCGGGATCTCGTCGAATCCCTGATCTAGGAGTAAGCACAATTCCCCGCGCCACAGACCGATCAACAGCCGAATCAACCGCGGCAATAGGCAACCTACCTATTCTCGCCACCTCTTCCGCATCGATACCCTCGACCACCATCTTAAGCACGAGGAGATCCTCGTGAGACGCTGCGTCAACCCTAGGTTCATGGCTATGAGGCTCTCGCCAAACCATGACGAGTTCCTCGCCCGGTTCCGGTTTCAGAGAGGTATTGTCCTCATCACTTCTGATAACCGCAATCAGGTTCTTCCATGAAAGCCTGTGTAAACCTAAGGTTGGATTCACACACAAGCGGTCTACCGCTGGTGGAATCTCAGTATCGCTAATCCTCGCTTCATAGAGAGCCCATTCAAGCTGCGCCAGATCAGGCAAAAACCGGGGCAGGGCAAGGTTTGACAGGTATTCGAGGAGAATATTGGGAAAATCCTTAGGACCCTTATCTGACGGACAGGACGCAACTATCCGGTCCCAGGTATGAGGCTCTACGATTGATCGACATCGAAAATAGATAGTATCAAGTATCTCCATGGCGGAATAATAGATAGGGAACCCCTTTCTCCCATCCTGGGTAGGGGAAAGGGGTCGCTTGTCGGCTCGAGACGTATACAAGATCAGCTGAAAATCAACAACTGGGGACGCTCATTGCATCAGTGGGTCAAACATTGTCACTGTCTCATTTCACTATTATCTGCTTAACGATCTTAGTGCAAACTGCACTAATCTCTTTAGCTTCAGCTACTCTTGCTGGGTTGTTTCTCCTTTTCAGTGCTACCTGCACTGGGCTTATCGCTTCAGCTGCTTTTGCCCGCTGTTTGGCAACTTGTGACCGTAAGCGTAGTGCCCACCAGGAGACTTGCGATCGTGAACCCAGCCAGGATCTTCTTGATATCCTTGAGATCCATGATCCACCTCCTTTTAGCTAATTATCGAAAACCCGTCTTTCCGCCCAGGACAGGAAAGACAGCCTTTAAAGAATATTATCTTTGGCAAATACCCTTGTCAACAGTTTAATAAAGGCTTGGTTTTTTTAGAATGTGTCACATTTTGTAGGTGACTGACTGCACGGATAAAGCGGGTCAACCATAATATACCCACTGGGCTTCCTCAAGGACAGTCTTTGGGAATTTTAAACCTTGGCTATTCCCCCATTTTTGAACTTTGGTTAGCATTCTATCCTTCTCCTTTAAACCTGATGATTATACAGAATATATACATTGTGGTAAATTAAGCCAAAAGATATCTCTAATAATACGTGGACCACTTAACCAAGAGATGAGTGACGTGTAGCGATATTATACTGCTGAAAAAGCGAACTAATATTGCGTTTCATGAAGACCTTTACACGGTCATTGCGAGGAGCGAAGCGGTTGCGAGGCATAGCCGAAGCAAACTCTGAGAAGGGTGTTCATAAAAGCCACGGTCCATGGTCAAACCTCAGGGCAAAAGAGATTCCTCGCTGCGCTCGGAACAGGCTCCGCAATCTCAACAAGGCTCACAAACTACGCCACGAGATTGCTTCGCTAACGCTCGCAATGACAACTTTTTAATCAAAAGAATTCCTCGATGCTCTGCATCGGGGTTAATAAAAATTCCTTTTGATACCTCGCAGCTCTACTGCGGGGTAGTTCATTGAAACGCTATACGAGGACACGACTGTTGATAAGGCAAAGGCTTTAAAAGCAAATTAGTTCAATATAGTAAGGGCTGTCTTTGGAAAATTGGTTGGTTGAATGGCGCGATCTGATCCCAATTTCTCTAATCCGTCCAAATGTAAATAGTAAAAGTATGATACCCCATTTACTTTCCCACTGGGCAGGCAAGTTCACAGGCACGGCAATATTTAATCACCATTATGGGTTTCCCGTTTTCGTCAATTTCTCCTCCGGGAACTTTGTTGGCTGCGTCCGCATCAAGCTGGGTGATGCAGCTCGGCCGGCGGTATGCTCCGGATGAGAAGGCGTTCTGCGGACATACTTTGTGGCAAAGCACATCGCAGGTTTCACAGGGGGAAAATCCCTCAATCGGCTCGTTAGGCTGTAGATCTCCTTCAATCAAGATGGAACGAAGTCGTATTTGTGAGCCCCATTCTGGATGGAGCAACAGATTGCTTTGGCCGATGATGCCCAGTCCGGCTAACACAGCAGCATCTTTAAGAAATAGGCCACCCCATTCCACATGGTAGGGGAGGGGATGAGCCCTTAGGTCGTGCTCCTTTCGGAGCCATTGTTTTAAAGATTCGGATATCTCCATAAGCCGGCGGTTGCCGTTGGTGTTGCCGCGGTCCCACCAATCCAATCGAGGGTCGTTTTTCGGATGGTATAGACCCAGAACCAGCACGGAACGAGTCCCCGGTGGCCATTCAGTCAGGGTGCCCTCCTGAGATGATGATAGGCTCGTGGACCATTCTGCCTCCGGAACGACCTGGTATGAAGGAGTCCTCAAAACGTCTTTAAGCCGGGCAATTCCAGCCCGGATTCCCGGATAGGATCGAGCACGAGCGATGATTTCATTAGAAAGTGAAGGATCCACGGACACGATCACCATCCTTATCTAAACCTATGATTTCACATGGATTCACTGAGGCCACACAACAGCCGCGACCGCCCCTACTTCTTCTCCGTTATGATTTCTGCGGCAATCCTCACCGCGATCTTTACCACGGCCGTGCACTTGTCGAGGGCCCCGGCAGCTTGCCACTCCGCGACCTGAGCCGGGTCTGTCAGATCATATCGTTTGCCGAATTTTGCTTCGAGTATGTCTCCGCACATGGTGCTGCCGAGCTCTTTCTCAAATCGGTAACAAAATGTTCTCGCCGGCGAAAGGGAAGCGAGAAACCCTTGCTGATCATCCAGCGTTTCTCGCCCGTAGAGAAGACCCAAGGCCATCATGCTGCCGATGACTGCCCCACAGGTTTCGCCTCTGAGCGCAATGCCCGGAAAGGGGGTCAGCGCCTTGAGAATCGCGCCATCATCGAGGTTAAACTGCTCTTTCAGCACGATAAAGCTCGTCTGGGCGCAGTTCATCGAGATAGCAAGGTACTTCCCTGCCTTCTCATCGAGCTCATCGAGCACATCTCTGGAGGGTTGTATGGCCATTTCTCGTTCTCCTTTCCAAAACCGGACGAACGCCGCGCAAGGATCGATTCGCCGCTTATCCGGAACCTATATCCAGACATTCTCTTCTGCCGTGAGATCACC
>CAYMFC010000089.1:0-3465 GCA_964389665.1 uncultured Desulfobacteraceae bacterium
GGATGCGATTTTTTTGAAAAAATTTTACATTTTTTTCAATCCTTATATCGGAATTCCAGGGAGCATTGTCTTTTCTTTTGACAAGACCCTCATTTTACCTTATGCTTATTTTTCCTCGACAACCCTTCTCTTCATGCCAGCCGCTTTCTACGCAGACGGCAAAGTGCTGGCAAAGGTAAAGGAGGCCTCGATTCAATTCTCTTCGGTTTATACTCTTCGCACCATTAAAGAGAAACAGGAGGTGCAGACATGTATCAAGATAACCCATTAAAGAAGATCTCATGGGATGATTTTCAAAAGCTCACGCCCGAGCAAAAAGGTCCCTATTTCCTCAGGGAAGAGCGTCCCTACCATGTCCTTGCCGCACAGCAATTCAACCGGCCCATGCTTGAGAGGATCTGCGACCTCGCCACCAAGATACGGCTGATCGGAAAGACAAAGGGCGGCATCCATTTCCTCCAGGACATTCTCTCGGAGAAACGTGCCATGTTGTACTTTGTGCAACCCTCGACGCGCACCTTTCTCTCGTTCTACGCGGCCTGTCAGATCCTGGGAATAGATCCCGCAGAAGTCAGGGACACCACGACCTCGAGCGAGGTCAAGGGCGAATCCCCGGAGGATACGGTACGGACCTTCAGCTCTTATTTCGATCTTATCATCATGCGCCACCCGGTAGGTGGGTTTGCTGAACGAATCGCCTGGCTGCTCTCCAACACCAATAGACCTGTACCACTCGTGAATGCGGGTTCTGGTAAAGATCAGCACCCCACCCAGGCCCTGCTCGATATCTACACCCTGCAGCGGAGCTTTGAGAGCCGTGGTGGTATCGAGGGCAAGAGGATCGCATTCGTGGGCGATCTCGGCCGGGGCAGGACAGTCCGGTCTCTTGCCACACTGCTCATGCTCTATCCCGGTGTAACGCAGTACTTCGTGGCCCCAAAGGAATTGCAGATCGGCGATGATATCGTTGCAGCGATTGAGAAGGCCGGCATGGAGTATGAGGTATGCGATGACCTTGAACGGGTCACTCCTGAGGTAGACGCAATCTACATGACGCGCATCCAGGATGAATGGGATGCATCCCATGAGAGCCGGTTCATCGACTCGAGCCGATTCCATTTCACGGCGAAACACCTCGCCATGCTCAAGCCCGATGCCGTGCTTCTCCATCCCCTGCCGCGCCGCAAGGAAATAGATGTGGAGGTAGACTCCGACCCGCGAGCCATATACTGGCGGCAGGTGAGGAATGGTATGTGGGTGCGCGCCGCTTTGATGGTCAGCATATTCGATCGAGGAGTTGAAATCGATAGATACTACGAGGATCTTGTTAGCTAAAGGATGGGCAGGAACACGAGACACCTCATAAGCTTAAGGGATTGGTCAGGGGAGGAGATCAAGGCGGTAGCCGACCTGTCGAAGGAGATCAAAAAGGCCCCCGAGAGGTACCGGGATTTCATGCGGGGCAAGGTGCTGGTCATGATCTTCGAGAAGCCAAGCCTGCGTACCCGGGTCTCCTTTGAGGTAGGAATGTACCAGATGGGAGGGAATGCGATCTTCTACGACATGTCCACCTCACCCCTTGTGGCAGGCAAGGAGACTATTCATGACACGGTCAAGACATTAAGCCGGTATGCGGATCTGATCATGGCCAGGCTTTTTGAACACGAAAAGATCGAGGAGATGGCCAGGTTCGCCGAGATCCCCGTGATCAATGGCCTCACCGACTTCAGCCACCCGTGCCAGATACTCTCTGACCTGCTCACCATAGAAGAGCACAAGGGATCGCTCAAAGGCGTCACCGTAGCCTACCTGGGTGATGCAAAAAACAACGTGACCCACTCGCTGCTCTATGGCTGCCCCAAGATGGCCATGAACATACGCGTGGGCTGCCCTGAGGGGAAGGAATTCAGTCCGCTCCCCGAGATAGTAAGTTATGCGGTCCAGCAAGGAGCGCTGTCGGGGGGAACCGTTATGGTGACCCATGATCCCCTTGAAGCCGTCCGAGGAGCTGATGTGATCTATACCGACTCCTGGATGAGCTACCATGTTGCCCGGGAAACGCTCGATTCCAGGATGAAGGCCCTCAAGCCCTTTCAGGTGGATGCGGAGAAAATGGCCCTTGGAGCGCCTGACGCGATCTTCATGAATTGCCTGCCGGCCTTACGCGGCCTCGAGCAGACCGCCGATGTGATAGACGGCCCTCAATCCGTGGTGTTCGACCAGGCTGAAAACAGGCTGCATGCCCAGAAAGCCATTATGATCACCCTGCTGAAGACAAAAGGCACCGGTCCATCGTGAGCGGAAAGCAAAGGAAGGTTTTAGGTTTATACAAGGGCGAGCAGGTGTGACCTGAGGTTTGCCCGCTTGTGCTTGAGGCCCATCTTCCTTCTCATGTGCTCTCTATGAGACTCGATTGTACGCCTCGACAGATTCATCACATCTGCTATCTCCTTGTTGTTCTTACCCTCCTTTATGAGTACTGCAATCTGGATCTCCTGGGGGGTAAGGCTCAGGTATTTGGTGGATAGGGTACGCGAAAACGGCGATATAATGCTCAGGAGGTTCTTCTCTATCACATCGATGTTGATCTTTTGCTGGGAATTGAGCTCGCTTTCCTTCAGGTTTCGAACAAAAGGCAGCACCAGTTCCCTCACATTGGCAACTACCTTCTCCTCAATCCCGTCTCTGTCCTCATCCCTCTGTTTCAGCAGTGTCCGCAGCGTTTTGTTTGATTGTTCAATGCTATCGGCCTTAACCTCCAGTTCCTCCGCCTGCTTTTTCAGTGCCCTCTCCTTTTTCTTGAGGTTCTTGGCTCCCTTCTCCAATTCCTCAACCCTTTGTTCCAGTTCCTCATAGGATAGTTTCTCTTTCACAGCGCATTCCCCTCTCTCATTGAACTAGTTTTTTCATTACTCTAGCAAACACTCACCCTCTCGATCAATACCAATCAGGATAAAATCTGAAGTCTCTTCTCGCCTGGTTTGTGAGTCATTACCGGCAACACAACTCTCGATAGTCTCTCATGATTAGCTATTATCGCATAAGCACATTTATGTGTCATCCTATTATTCTATTTGTGTTGAAAATTCAACATAATGAACTACCCCGCCGCAAGCAGCGGGGTATCGGTCGTCAACGTCATGCCGGGCTTGATCCGGCATCCAGTTTGACTTCTAGATTCCGGCGCCTGCCCCGGACTCCGATCCGGGGTCCGCCGGAATGACAACTCGCGGCAAGCCGCGGGAATTAAACCCAAACGAGATTAAAAGAGGGGAATTACAAAAAATCATTTCTCTCGGGGCTCAGGGAGCTGGAGCTCTGTGATCATCGCCCCCAGAGACGTTAAGGTCATAAAGGCAAAGGCACGCCAGGCAAACCGTACCGCAATCTCTCCAAATCCTATCATCTCACCATATCCCATACATCCGGAGAAAACGATAGAGAACAGTGCCACGGCCCCTCCAC
>CAYMFC010000089.1:3565-7168 GCA_964389665.1 uncultured Desulfobacteraceae bacterium
CCATATCCCATACATCCGGAGAAAACGATAGAGAACAGTGCCACGGCCCCTCCACAGATTGCCGCACCGACAACCCGCTTCCACAGCCGAGCCCCGCCGGCACCAAGGGTTGCCATAGCGCCACAGAGCAAGGGCACCATGGCTGTAAGCGCCCAAGTATCCATCAACCCGGGAAGCACCCCGGCTTTGTTCAGGTACGCATGATCGGCGAGCGAAAAGATTCCAGCCCCACCGACCGCACACAATACCAGGTGCCAGTAACGCTGTTTTATGCCGGTCCGCATCTGAGCCCGCTTCTGCATACGACGCCCTATGGTCAGGGGCCAGTTGTAGAAGAGATTGAACACTTCGCGTTCGAGCAGGGCTCCTCTCTCTCCGAACACCGGTACCATATGCACTGCTTCGGTTGCCCAGTGTACGGCCATGAACCTCGCAAGCGTCGGGTAGCGATAGGCCATCTGGATAGGAAACGCCAGGTATCCGATATACTTGAAGAACCCGAGAAATACCGCGACATGATAGTCCTTGAAGTTTCGCTCCCTGATCACGAGGCTCAGTACGTAAAGCCCTCGCACTAGCGATCCGGGCGAAACAGGCACCACCTGAAAGAGTGCGACGATGCCGAGACCGATCGCCCATGCCTGCGCCCGCGGAAGCTCGGGGTGCAGGGCCACATAGATAACCGCCAGGAGCACGGAGACAGTCTGGGTAACCGGTAGGGTGCAGAGGTGCACCGCAAGGGATTTGAGGTATTTCTGGATAAAGGGCTCACCGATCTTGGAAAGGATTACCTCCGAATCCTCATCGCTCACGAGCTGATTATTCCTTCCCTCTGTCACCATCTCGCGAAGCCATTGCTCACGTTGCTTCGCGTTAAAGTAGAGCCGCACCGGCCGGGCAATGAGATAATCGATACGCTCCCTCGCATATCGCCAGTCGGTGAAAAATCGATGAATCCTCGCGGGCAGGAGTGCGAACGGGAGATGATAGGAAACCCTCCACGGATTCCTTGCCACTGCGAGGGCACGCTCTCCATCGATCCTTCCAGACCGGTGCCAGGCTATGAGGAACTCGATCACCCTCCCCCGGACTGCACGGTTGCGGTATTTCCTGCTCGCTAGGATGCTCCCGTAATGCCTTCTCCAATCCCCCTGACCCCAGGTTTTCCTGAAAATCTCCCCCAAAAAGGGTATAATGCCAATTGCCAGGAAGAGAATCGTTAAAGCCTTACTCTTCCGCAGCCTCTCCTCAAAAGACGTATCGATCAGGTTACGGACCCTCCATCCGGTCACCGCGCCCTCCAGCACCGTTGCCCACAGCCGCGAGCTCGCGAGAAGCCGAACGTGATGGTGCGTGATATCGGGAATAGAATCCCGGTAGAGCCTCTCTGATTCCCTCAGGTACTCCAAGGTGCGGTTCATATCGGAAAACTCATCCTCGTGAGCACCCATGAAGTGCTCGAGAGCCTCGAGATCACCCCGATCAAACTGGGCTAAACTTCCCCTCATGAAGCCCTGGCCGATGAGCTTGAAATCCCCGGGGCTCATGGGCAGGAAGGGCAAAAGGGCGAGTCCCGCCCTGAAATCCACCGCCACCAGCCCCCTGTACGGTGAATCCTCCGCTTCTTTCCGTTTCAGGCAATTTGGCTGGCTCTTCCAGGTGGACCATTCGTACTGTCTCGCGCACTCATGGGCCCCCATCTCGTGCATGAGCCGGACGAGACGGTCCATAAATTCTCGCTTGGCCCGGTATTCCGGGGAACCGAGCCTCTCTTGATCGATTTGGTCGCCCCTTCGCCACCTCATGAGTAAATCAAGGCGATCATCAACCTCCAATCTCCAGGTTCGGCCCTCTACCCACTCGCTCAACTCCCCGCAGCTGCCAAGGTTGGTGTCCACAAAGGTTGCGTACACATCCACGACCGCCCGTTCATCACCGAATCGTATCTTAGCCCCCCTCCTTAAAAGTTTCTGCCACAGGGCTCCCGCCATCGCTGCTGCGGGGTTTACCTGAGGCTGAAAAGGTCCCTGAAATGCAATCCAGTAGATGATGTTGCGAAAAATCCGGGAAAAGGTGCCGGGAGGAATGAGCAGCTTCATCGCGTACACCCCGCCGACTACAAGCCCCTCTGGTGGATCTTCCTCTGCTGTGATATCCAGGACCCTTACCTGGTAAACCTGCCCTGCAAATCCACCGCCCACGAACCTCTCCACCACGAGCTTGAGACATGCTTCATCTGACCCGCTGAACCCCGTAACCTGGTAGTGGAGCTCAGCGCCTACCTCGTAGCGGTTAAGCCTCATGGGCCTGTACAGGGCTGTATTGCGAAACTCCTCTTCGAGCTGCCAATAGACAGCATCCGGTGCAGCGAGACTCATTTCCCTTTTCTCTGCCCCCATTCCGTTCGTGTCAGAGAGAATCGACATGCATCTGTATTTCTGGATGTATAGCCATTTATTTGAAAGGAGGCAGTACCGCCATAATTGCACTGCTTCTTTACCTACGTGCTCAATCCCCTGGTATCGGGCAACTGAGCATACATCGCTTTTATGCAAGGAGACTTCTAGCCATGATGATCTTTTCAACCTCAGTGGTCCCCTCATAGATCTCCGTGATCTTGGCGTCTCGGAAGAGCCTCTGAACCTTATACTCAGCTAGATACCCATACCCTCCGTGCATCTGAAGGGCCATATCACAGCATTTCACCGACATCTGGCCGCAGAACGATTTGGCCGCTGCAATGAGCTTGGGATCGATGCTGCCCCTATCAACCCTCCAGGCTGCCTGGTAGACCAGGTTTCTGCCTGCCTGGATCCAGGTGAACATATCGGCGATCTTGAACTGGATGGACTGGAATGAGGATAAGGGGGCGCCGAAGGCCACCCTCTTCTTCACATGCTTGATACTCTCATCCAGGGCGCCACGGGCGGTTCCCACTGCCTGGGCAGCCACGATAATCCTGTCCAGGTTAAAGAGGTGCATGGCCTCAGCAAAACCGTTTCCCTGTGCACCTACTATGTTCGAGCAGGGAACCCTTACATTGTTGAACGCCAGCTCCGCCGTGTCAGAGGCCCTCACCCCGAGCTTGCCCGTCAAATGGTTCGCCTCAAATCCCTCCCGGTCCGTTTCCACCATGATCATGCTGTGCCGTCTATGCCGGTTCGGATTATCCGGATCGGTCACCACGAAACAGATCAGGTGGTTCGCCCTGTCTCCATTGGTGATAAACATCTTTGAGCCATTGATGACATACTCGTCGCCTTTCCGCACCGCCGTAGTTCCCGTAGCGCCGGCGAGATCGGAGCCGGCGTCAGGCTCGGTAAAGGCGCTGCCGATGACCGCCTCGCCCTGTACGATGGGAGGCAGGTAACGCCTTTTCTGCTCCTCGGTGCCGAACTCCTGTATAATCTCCGCTCCGTAGGATGAAATAAGGATCGCAACTGCGATCCCGGGATCAACGGCTGCGAATTCCTCGAATATAAGACAGTATTCCAGCATGCCCATGCCAGGCCCGCCGTACTCCTCCTTGATGAATGTCCCCACAAAACCGAGCTCGGCTGCCTTCTTGTGGAGGGACTCATCGAAGGTCTCATCCCGGTCGAA
>CAYMFC010000090.1:0-7164 GCA_964389665.1 uncultured Desulfobacteraceae bacterium
GCACATACTTCCGATAGAACATCTTTCCCATGTCGGAGAAAGGGAGCACGGGTCCAACCATGGTCTTCTCATCGAAAACCATCTGCCGGTACATTCCCCAGTTGATCATACCGTCATCCGGGTCTTTGGCTACCACGAAATGCCATGTGGCCAGGTATCTTCCCCCATCTCCTTCGTGGACCATGGGGGCGGGAAGCTTAAAAAGATCGGCCTCCTCACCCATCAGAATGTTCTCCTTGCAGGGGGCGTCCTTCTTGTCTACAACCACGGGCGCTATGGGAGGGTTTGAGGTCCGCCGGATATACTCGTCCGCGATCTCAGGAACGGAAGAGGTCGGGTCTATGCCCAGGGCAATGGCCAATCTCCGGTACGTGGCAAGTGGTGCACCGAGGACCTCAAATCCTGGGTAATCTTTGATTTTCTTAAAATAGGGTGAAGCAGCCTTCTTCTCACAGACCCTTCTCACGATGGCGCCCATTTCGAGATCCCAATCCACTTCCTGCTCAATAGTCACGAGGTCCCCGTATTGCTCCAGAGCCTTGATAAATTCTCTATTGTCTTTGTAAATTGTATATCCTGCCAAAATAAACCTCCTTACTGCTTTTTGGAGAGGTTCTTCTCTCCAAGATGATTGTGGCCCATTCGAAATACCTTTTCAGCATTTGCCCCACAACGAGTATCCCCTCCCCTGGTAAAAGGGGATAAAGGTGAGAGGAAAACAAAGAAGCTGAGAAATACTGACTTTTTTTAGTCCTCACCTTCTCTCTCCCCCATCAAGGGGGAGGTATTTTTCCTTTACGGGATACCTTATTAAATATTTTGTTAAAGAGGAAGTCGGGGAGTATATCTTGTTCAATGCTCCACTCAGCCTGCTTTGCTCAGTTTGTCCGCCACCACCGCCCACTTCCCCTGGGTCTGGAGGATGAACTGGGCCAGCTCTCTGACCACTCCTTTACCGCCGCCCGCTTTGGTGACGTAGTCGGCGTCCTCTCTCGCCTGCAGCGAAGCATCGCCCGGGGCCACAGAGAACCCTGCTCTCCTCATAACACCGAGATCGATCATTTCATCGCCCACGTAGCAGATGTTCTCATCTTTGAGGCCGGTTTCTTTTTCAAACTCGTCGAGCTTGCCGATTTTGGCAGATGTGCCCCAGAGCTTTTCCGGAGGCACGCCATAGATGCTACCCACTTGCTCATCGGTCCGGGTGATCTTGCTGGTCAGGAAGGCAACCCCGATGCCACCTTCGATCAGGGCCTTGCATCCCAGGCGATCGTGGAGAGAGAACATCTCGGATTTTTTCCCGTCGTCTGCGTAGTAGAGGACGCAGTCCGTCAACACGCCGTGGATGTCGAGGATCACAAACTTGACCTTCTTGGCTTTTTCAATCGCTTCCTGTTCACTCTTCATCTTCTGTCCTCCTGTGTCCTTCTCTTATTTCCGGCAAGGGGAATTACTTGTATCCCATCTTAGTCACCTTATCGACCCATTCATCCCACTTGCCCATGGACCTCAGTATGAATTCAGAAACCTCCCTGATGGGCCCTCTGCCGCCCGGCGCCGTCGTCACGTAGTCGGCAATCGCTTTGGCCTCATCAATGGCATCCGCTGTGGCTACAGAAAAACCTGCCTTTTTCATGATATCCAGATCCGTGATTTCACATCCGATGTACCCCACGTTTTCATCGCCGATCCCGAGTTCCTTTTTGAGTTCCTCGATCTTTGCCCACCTGTCCGTTACCTTGTAATAGTTCTTGTCGAGCTTCAACTCCTGGGCGCGATAGAGGCCCTCGTTATCGATCGATGAGGTATCCAGATAGACGACTTTGATACCGTTGGCATGGAGGGAGAGGTCGCCAAATCCATCCATGTGCCAGAAGGTGTACCTCCTTTTTCCTTCAATATCCACCATGAAAGTGTTGGGCGTCAGCACCCCATGGACATCGTGAGCAAACAGCTTGACGTTCTTTGCCTTCTCCTTTGCCTTTTCGAGATTTTTTTCACCGGCCATAGTTTCCTCCTTGCATCCTCCCCCTGCTCAATCTTCCTTTTGTCATCCCGAATCCCGCCCCAGGGTGGGAGAGGATACCATCGGGGACTCGGAATGACATGATGAAAGGGCCTCCTCAACAGGGGGAAATACTCTTAGTCATCAATCCCGTATTCCTTCCACCTGGCCATCACTTTGGCTATGACGCTCTCCGTGAGCTTGATCTCCGTAGGCTTGACCTTCCAGTCAAAGGGGATCGTCGCATCCAGGATGATCCGTGAGGTGATGAACTTGTTTTCATCCGCCCCAATGGATGGATCGAGAGGGGTGGACCGGCCTCTGTTGATAATCTGTGTGCCGCGGGCTGGGTTGTAGCGGGTGCCGAGGGCCCACCACACCCTTGGAAGGTCGTCCGCATCGATATCATCGTCCACGATAATGACACCCTTGATCCCATAGGTGCCGGTGTTGCTTGCAATGACTGCGGCGGCCACCTGATCGGCGTGACCCGGATACATTTGCTGTACCGAGACGACCACCCAGAAGCGCCCCGAGGCTTCCGGCATGGTGTACACCGTCTTGATGCCGGGGATTTGCATTCTGGTCAGGTCCGTCCACAGGCTGGCATTCCGCACAAAGGCATAGAGCATGTGCTGGTCCCCCACGGGCCTGCCGACGCTCGTCTCCCAGAGGATCGGATTATTCCTGTAATAGACCCGCTTGACCTCCAGGGCAGGTTTGGGAATGGGCTTGATGAGTTCTTCCGTGTAGTAGCCTGTATACTCGCCGAAAGGCCCCTCGTCTCTCAGGTGCTCAGGATCAATCTCCCCTTCCAGCACGATCTCCGCGGCAGCCGGAAAAGGAAGGCCGCTGAGTTGACCCCTCACGATCTCAACGGGGGCACCGCGTAAAGATCCAACCACATCGTAGCCACTTTTTGCCGTGGCCACAGTAGCGGCACCGGCAAATATATGAAGGGGATCGCCACCGATGATGGCGCAGGCGGGCATTTTCTTGCCTTGCTTCCCGTACTTCTTCAGTATCCTGTCGCCCTTCTTCCCTTTGAGGATCTGCACCCCTACGGTTTTGTCATCAAGGATGCCCATGCGGTAGGTGCCGAGGTTCACATCCCCTGTCTCAGGGTCCTGAATAGCCATAAATACCGCGGTTCCGAAGTACCGACCGCCGTCCAGTTCGTAAAACTTGGGCGACGGGAAGGCAAAGGTATCAACTTTATTGCCTTCAACAATATTCTCAAAGATGGGGCCATCTTTGACCTCCTTTGCAGGGATGACTTCTTTTGTAGTGGCTTCTACCCACTCCTTTGTAAGCTCAACCATGGAGAGGTTCGCACTTTTCCCGAGGATGATGGCCAGCCTCTTGGTGGTAGCAAAGGCGCCGGTCAGGACCGGACTCTGATACCCCTTGACGTTTTCGAACAGAAGCGCAGGTCCTGCTTTCTCCTCAACGACTTTGCAGATATGGGAAAGCTCAAGATCCCAGTCGACCTCCGCCTTGATCCTGCGAAGTTCCCCTTCTCGCTCGCACTTTGCAATAAAATCCCTCAAGTCTTTCATTGGCAATAACCTCCCTGTGCAATAAAAATCGTTATGGATACTTTATTTAAAAGGCTTCCGTCATTTAATTGATTTCATTCTTTGATGACTTATTCACTATGCTTTGTCAATTTCATTATTTTTATGCAATCTATAAGCAAAAGTTATAAATTGCAAGTCGTTACCAAATTGTTCTTTTCATGCTGTTATGGATCTCTATCCTTGCGAGGCAGTCAAGTGACTCAACAGCCCCCTATGTGGTAAACCATCCTGATCGGGATGTTGGATAGAGGAGGGAGCGTACATACTGTTTTGTGTTCACAGGGATCTGGCACGCATTCTTGCAACGAGGCTGCTAATACTCTCAAGGATGGTACCTTTTGACGATAGATCCTCCAAGATGTTAAGAAAAACTCGGGCTGGCGTTGAAAGGTGCTGGTTTTTCAGATAGGCTATATTAACATCCGCAAGGATTCTACCATCTTCTATAGGGATGGTAACGAATTTTTTCTCGGCCAGTTCTTTTGAAATTGCCGCCTTTACCAAAAAAGAAATACCATCCCCATGGAGGACAAGTTGTTTTATGAAATCGGTATTATTTGTTTCCAGCAAAATATTTGGAACAATACCCTTTTGGGCAAACGCATCGTCCAAAGCCTTTCGTGTTCCTGAACCTACCTCTTTCATGATGATCGGCTCCTTAGCCAGCTCAGCCATGGTTATCGACCTCCTTTTTGCAAGATGATGATCCGGAGAGACCAAGGGGACAATATCTTCTTGGCAAAAAGGGATAAAGCAGATCTGAGGGTTTTCTTCAATCTTGGCCACGATTGCTATCTCGTTTTTGAAATCAAGAAGGCTATTAGCCATTTGGAGAGAACTACCTTCGTCCAGATGGATTTTGATATGGGGATAAGAATCCATAAACTTTGATATAAAAGAGGGAATGTAAGACCGCGCATAGGTTTTTGTTGTTCCTAATCTAAGAATACCCGCCTTTAATTCCCTCATATCTTCAATGGCATCCTCTATTTCTTTCTCATATTCAAAGACTTTCCTGGCATATTCATAGAGGATTGTACCTTCATCTGTCAGATAGATATTTCGCCCCTTTTTCTTAAACAGCGTGAGATTACATGACTTCTCAAATGCTTTTATTTGTGAAGTGATAGCGGGCTGAGTAATGAAAAGCTTTTCCGCTGCAATAGTACAGCTCTGATATTTAGCGGTCTGGTAGAAGATTCTAAGCTGGTTAAAGTTGATCATCATCCTCTGCTGCTAACTTGATTTCCTATTCCCTGACGGGCTTTACTCTTGGGTGGCTTCCTTTTTTACCATTTTGATCACGCTGCTATGGCACGAGAGAGAACATTTTCACCTTGATCACCTAAACTTGAAGGAAAATCAGTCGAGAAGAGTCACAGTTTTCTCCTGCATCCCTTGTTCCATCGCCTTAAGTTTTGCTGGATCATCGTATATCTTATAGTTTGCTCACCCGGCATAGGATTGAACGATATGGCGGATAACCTGAAATAGGGTCCCTTGCCATGTCATCGGTCAACAGGTTGGCATTAGATTCGCCGTCCCAGCCGTGGGGCATAGAAACAACTTGGCGATGGATGTCACCGGTTATCTTAGCCCTCATTTGAATCTCTCCCCTGACCGACTCGACCCTTACCATATCGCCATCCTTTATCTTTAATTCTTTGGCTGTTTCAGTGTTAACCTCAATCAAAGGTTCCGGCATCTTCGCTCGCAAGGCCGGTATGTTTCGGAACTGAGAATGGGTAAACATAGCCTTTCGGGGTCCGGTCATTGCGATCAGCGGATACTGCTTTGCCAATTGTGGCGTAGTGATTGGGCCCTCAGGTGGCTCATGGTAAGTGGGTAAAGGGTCATAGCCAAAATCTTTTAAAAGCTTCGAATATATCTCTACCTTACCCGATGGGGTATTAAACCCCTTACTTAAATAAGGTTTCTCCTCAAACTTAGCATATTCAATCCCCCAGGGTTTTTGTTTTAACTCATCTATGGTAATCCCTGACAGTTTAAGGTAGGCCTCATATATATCGTCAGCATCTTTCCAAGGAAAATACTGATTTCCGAACATCCTTATCCCGAGCTCACTCCATATTCTCCAGTCTTCCTTTGCCTCACCAAGTGGTTCAATAACAGGCTCAGTCCTTAGAATCCTTGGTATCTGAGCTGCAACGTGATAATCAACAAGCAATTTTCTTTCCAGGAAAGTGGATATCGGCAGAAACAAATCGGCCTTCTCTGCAGTATCGGTCATGAACATATCAATAACCACGAGAAGATCAAGATGAGACAATGCCTCATTGACCTTTTTCGAATTAGGCCAGGTTATGGCTGGATTTCCCCCTTGAACAATCAAGGCTTTCACAGGATATGGGTTTCCCGTAATGATAGCATCTGTAACCGTCGTAGCCGATGGATAGCCTACGAACCTATCGTATATAGGATAGTTCGCAGAGATTGAGTCTTCTTCAGATGGCCTGGTTAACCCTTCAACGTTAAGCTTAGCAAACTTCGGTGCTGGGCAAATGCGGTTCCCGCCATTCACGTCTAAGTTCCCGGTAATTGCTATAAGGGTAGCAATGGCTCGGCTTGTTTGGACACCATTGATGGAGTGATCCAATGAGATATATTGGAATATAGCAGCGGGTTTTGTAGTGGCATATGTCCTTGCAATCTCCTTTATCATGTCAGAAGGCATCCAGGTGATTTCCGCGACCTTTTCCGGTGTATATTCTTTGACATGCTCAACTAACTGCTCAAAACCAACGGTCCATTTATCCACAAAATCCTTCTCGTACAATTCCTCAGCTATGATCACATTGAGCATGGCAAGCGCTAAGGCACAGTCTGTATCCGGCCTTATCTGGGCATGTATGTCAGCTTTTTTCGCTGTTTTCGTCCTTCTTGGATCAATGACTATCAGCTTTGCTCCTCTCTTTTTTGCCTGGTCTATCCTCATGCCTGCGATGTGGTTTGATTCCTCGGGATCTCTTCCCCAATTAATGATACATCTTGAATTGGGGAAATCAGGCATCAATTCAGGACTACCATAATCCAGGGTGAGGCCGTGAGCTATGACGTGAGCACGGTGGCAATAAGAACCTCCTGTTGTCAGGTTCGGGGTGCCATATATATCGCACCACCGCCTAATTAATGCTCTTAAATCGTGAAGCCCGGAAAAGGTAATTCCGGAAAAAACAACGACAGATTTCGCCCCATATTCTTCCTTTATTGAAAATAACTTCTCCGAAAAAAACTCGAAGGCCTCATCCCAAGAGACCTCCCTCCACGTACCATTGATTTTCTTCATAGGGTGGGTAACCCTTTCCGGTGAATAAACCCACTCTATTATGCCGTCAGCCTTGACACATAAAGGTTTTAGTGGGTGCTCTGGCATTGACTCAATCTTTGTTATCCTGCCATCTTGTACGTGCACATCTAATCCGCAACGAACATTGCACATATTACAAACGGTCTCTTTTATCACCTCATTCTCCTTCAAATCAGAGCCCATTACGCTGCCTGCTTTGGAACGATCACCATTATTTTTAACTAAGAACTGAAAGCATCTTTCGGGATTAA
>CAYMFC010000091.1:0-7135 GCA_964389665.1 uncultured Desulfobacteraceae bacterium
GCTTATCTTCCCTGTTGCTTAATGAAGCAGATTCATTAACCCTTGTTTATCCTTCTCCGGTTAGGTTATGCCGATATAAGCAAGATGCTTGCCTTTTATAAGGACTCCCCCGGCCTCCTTTTTCTAAAGGACAAATATGGAGCATAGCTTTAAAAAAGATCGATTTTCCGTGAAAATGAAAGATCCAAAATTTTAGGCGATCAAGCGAATGTTGTTGAATAAAACCGAAAGTATCTGATTAGAAAGACAATTTCTCCGATAGCATTATTTCTTGATATGACAAGGAGTTGCAGAGAAGAGGTTCTGTTACTTTCGTGAAATCAATACATTGCATCTGTTGAAAACCTCACGGGAAAGAAATATGATTTCTCATGTAATCGCCTTTGACAGCCAGGTTTCTTTTCGTTTAGATACATGACAAATGCTTAACCTGATGGTTAGGGATAACGCTTCCAAAAGGTATTCAGGCAGGGATGAACCCTGCGTGATGTCGAATAGTCATTCTATTGAAACCCAGGCGACCTAGATACCGCTCATTTATTCGTGACTTTTGCTGTATCTCTTTTTAAGCGTGACAGAACCTCTCCCGCTATTTCGCTGGATGTGAATGCGGGTATCGCTGAAGGTGAAATAATCCCTCCGCCTTTGGCCATTAAGACAAGGAGCCTCAGCCAGGCATCTTTCTTTATGGAAAGGCCCCTTAGAGGAATGTGAGTTCAGTTCTGTTGCCTTTCGTATGAGAGTATGCAAGTAAGTGGAGGATAGCAGGTGGAAGCAGCATGGAATCAAGTCAGGGAAGCCCTCAAAGGCCTCATGGACGAGAAAAGCTATACCTTCTGGGTAAAGCCCTTACAGTTGTTGGATTCGGATGAACGCACGATCCGTCTTGGGTGCCCCAACAGGTTCTTTCGAAATTGGATCAAGGAGAACTATTCCTCCTTGTTTTCCGGTCAATTCTCTCATCTCGGCCTCAAAGACCATACGATACTATTTAAGGTGTTGCCCCATCGAGACCTACTTGACTTCAAAGCCCACGGCGACAATGGTAACGGCAGGCAGTTACTCCTCCCCAATATGCCGGCCAAGGCACGTGCCGGCGACAGATACCTCAACGAACGGTTTACCTTTGATACATTCGTGGTTGGGCAATCCAATGAATTCGCCTACCAAGTGTCAAAGGCGCTCGCCAATGATGCCTCCTCCCCCTATTGCTCTCTTCTATTGCTGGGTCAAACAGGTCTTGGTAAAAGCCATCTTGCTCAGTCCATCGGCAACCTTGTTCTCAAGAAAAAACCCACGGCAAGGGTTAACTATATCACGGCGGAGGATTTCACCAACGAGATGATATTCGCGTTGAGGAATAACATGATCGATCAATTCAAGACCAAATACCGCAAGGCCTGCGATGTGCTTCTTCTGGAGGAGTTACATTTCCTCAGCGGCAAGGAAAAGACCCAGATTGAACTCGGCTATACCCTCGACTCTCTGTTCACCGATGGGAAAAAGGTCATCTTTACCAGCTCTCTGCCCGTGGAAGAAATACCGAACATGAAAAAGATGCTGACCTCAAGGCTCAGCTCCGGTGTATTGACGAATATCGAAAGACCGGGGTTCCAGACCAGGCTCGATATCCTGAAAAGGAAGGCCGCAGCCAGAAACATATCACTGCCAGATAACGTGGCCTGCTATCTTGCAGAAAATCTTACCCAGGATGTTCGTCAGCTTGAGGGGGCACTGGTTTCACTCGATGCGATCTCCTTTTTCTTGAAAAGGGAAATAAACCTGGGCCTTGCAAGGGAGACATTGAAACAGATCCTGCCCGATAAGCCACTGCTGACGATCAAGGAGATCCAGGAGATGGTGTGCAAATATTTTAAGCTCGACCTGGAGACACTTACCTCAAAGAGCAGGAAAAAGCTCATCTCCTACCCGAGAAGTACCGCTATCTATCTTTGTCGCGAGTATACGGATAGCTCGCTGGAGGGTATCGGTCGCTCTTTTAACAGGAACCACTCAACGGTGTTATATGACTACGAAAAGATCAAGAAGCATATCCAGATTGACGAGAGCGTGAGAAAGGAGGTAGAATTTCTCTCTCGAAAGATTGAAGATAGGTCTGTATGATACCCAAAATAGCCCGTTTCCTCTCCCTTGTCTTCCTCTCCCTTTTCTGCGCGTACCTCATTTTTATCTCAGGTATCTCTCTCTTCATAGGCCTCACCAATACCCGCAGGACCGGCTTCTGGGTGCCCATACTGTGCGGGCTCCTGCTCCTCATCCTCACCAGTTTCTTGGTACGGCTGATCGTTTATATCATCAGGCAGGCGAGATCCAGGGATAGGTACCTCCATGTCTAACAAAGCTTCGTCTCAAATCGACACGTAACGAATGGATTAAAACATGACGCAAATTGCTTTAATCATGTGGCGTAAGGCACAAGGCACATGGCGCACGGCCTTGTGCCTTGTGCCTTACGCCGCCTATGTTGTCTTCCCCACGTAGTCAAATAATAGAAACGCAATGAGTTAACACTATGGATTGCCCATACCGGGCTACTGGTTGCCTGTTGGGTAAAGCGCTTACCCTATCGCACACCGTTTGCCCTGCCAGGAATCCCTCTCCGTGAGGATGCTCTTAATGCGCAAAAGGGCCTCGTTTTTCCTCAGCGACCATTCGGGGGCCACCAGCTCCCCTGGATGGGGATCACCGGTGAGACGCTGGATCACCATACCCGGAGGGAGCAGTTCCAGGAAATCGCACACGAGATTCGCATACTCCTCCTGCTCGAGACACCGGTAGGTGCCGCTCAGGTAGAGCTCCTCCATCCTGGTGCCCCTGATCACGTAGAGCAGGTGAATCTTGATCCCGTCGATCCCCGCTGCTGCGACCGCGCGCGCCGTAGCAAGCATATGGTCCCTGCCCTCTAAGGGAAGTCCGAGTATCACATGGGTGCAGATCCGTATCCCCCTGTGTCTCGTGGCCTCAACGGCCTTCTGAAATGCGTCCACTCCGTGGCCCCTGTTGATAAACTTCAGGGTCTCCTCGTGGACGGACTGGAGCCCGTATTCGATCCATACCAGCCTATCCCCCGCATATCCCTCGAGGAGCCCCAGTATCGGCTCATCGATGCAGTCAGGCCTTGTTCCTATGGAGAGCCCAACAATATCCTCCACCGCAAGCGCTTCCTCCCACAAGGCCTTCAGTCTCTCGTAGGGTCCATAAGTATTGGTGAATGACTGAAAGTAGGCGATGAATTTCTCAGCCTTGTACCTCCTGCGCAAGAACTCCTTACCCCTCAAGAGCTGCTCGGTAATCGAGAGGCCTTGTTCATAGGCGCCCGTGCCAGAGCCCCGCTCATTACAGTATATGCAGCCGCCTGTTGAGAGGGTTCCATCCCTGTTGGGACAGGTCAGACCCGCATCAAGGGCTATCTTCTGCACCCTGCACCCGAAGATGTTCCGGAAGTAGGTATTGAGGTCATAGTAACGGTTCCCCGGACTCCACTCCGGGAACAACGCCTTTGATCCTCTGCTGCCTCCCGAAGCTGCGGGGTTCATGCCATGTATCTCCTGCCTCTCAAATACCCCTTTCAACCCCTCCCTTAGCCCCGTGAAACGCCCTTGGCCCGGCACAGGGAAAAGAGGTTTTCCTGTACATTTTACACCCAACATTGTAGCATGTCACGACAAGCTTGTATGCGTGGGGTTTTTGAGGTGAGTTATTACCAGAAGAACTATGATGTCATCGTGGTCGGCGCCGGCCATGCCGGGTGTGAAGCGGCCCTGGCAGCGGCCCGCATGGGGTGCAGCGTCCTGATCATGACCATCGATCTCGACGGAATCGCCAAGATGCCCTGTAGCCCTTCCATCGGCGGGGTAGCCAAAGGGCATCTGGTAAAGGAGATTGATGCCCTGGGTGGAGAGATGGCCAGGATCACCGACAAGACCGCCTTGCAGTACCGCACCCTGAACACCAAAAAGGGCCCGGCCGTTCAAGCCTCGCGCACCCAGAACGATAAGATCAGGTATCACATCGCCATGAAGGAGGTGCTGGAAAAGGAGCCCTCTATCGATGTAAAGCAGGCCATGGTTGAGCGCCTGGTGGTGGAGGGCAAGCGCGTGCAGGGCATTGAGGATCAAACGGGATTCGGGTACTGTGCGCCTGCGGTTGTCCTGGCCACGGGAACCTTTCTCAGGGGACTGGTGCACATCGGTTTTTCCGCTATAAAGGCCGGCAGGGCCGGTGAGTTTGCTTCTTACGGCCTTCCGGACAACCTCGCCGAGCTCGGCTTCGCCCTGGGCAGGATGAAGACGGGCACCCCTGCTCGATTGAAGAGATCCACGATAGATTTCTCGCAGTTCACAAGGCAGGACGGGGAAGAAAACCCGAGGCCGTTTTCCCTCTTCACCAAGCAGATCAATGCACACCCCATACCCTGCTACATCGGCCACACCAACAAGATAAGCCACCGGATCGTGCGGGAGAACCTGAAGCGCTCCGCCCTGTACGGGGGGAGGATCACCGGAGTTCCCGCTCGCTACTGTCCCTCCATAGAGGATAAGATCGTGAAGTTCGCCGACAGGGACGCGCACCAGATCGTACTCGAGCCCGAGGGCCTCGATACGGAGGAGATATACGCGAGCGGCCTGGGAAACAGCCTGCCGATGGAGGTGCAGATCCCCTTTGTCCGTTCTGTTGAGGGGTTGGAGGAGGCCGAGATCATGAGGCCGGCCTACGCAATCGAGTATGATTACGTCAACCCCGTGCAACTTTCTCCTACGCTCGAGACCAAAGGCATCGAGGGTCTCTACATGGCCGGCCAGATCAACGGGACCAGCGGATACGAGGAGGCCGCTGCACAGGGGATGTGGGCAGGGATCAATGCTGCCTCAAAGATCCAAAAGAGGCCGCCCTTTGTCCTTGATCGATCAGAGGCTTACATGGCCGTGATGGTTGACGATCTGATTACCAGGGGCACCAATGAGCCCTACCGGATATTTACCTCGAGGGCCGAATACAGGCTCCTGCTCAGGGAGGATAACGCGGATCAGAGATTGATGGAAAAGGGTCACGAGCTAGGGCTCATCGATGGCGACGCCGTCAAGGAGATGAGGGAGAGGCAGAAGGAGATCGATCAGGAGGTCAGGAGGATCAAAGGCACAACCGTGGTCCCCTCACAAGAGGTGAATGACTGCCTGGCGAAAAAGGGCTCAAACCCCATCACGCAATCCACCACGCTCGGCCGACTCCTGAAGAGGCCTGAGCTCCACTACGAGGACCTCCAGATCCTGGATGGACCCAGGGAGCTCATCGATGATCGCATCGCAGAGAAGGCGGAGATCGAGATCAAATATGAGGGCTACATTGAGCGCCAGCGCAAGGAGGTCGAGCGATTCAGAAACATGGAGAGGATGAAGATCCCGCCCGAGTTCGATTACGCGACCATCCACGGCCTCTCCAACGAGTTGCGCGAGAAGCTGTTTACCGTGCGGCCCATCTCCCTGGGCCAGGCATCCCGGGTGCCGGGCATCACGCCAGCCGCACTCTCGACCCTTATGGTGTATCTGAAAAAGGCCGGCTCCTTGTGAGATGATCACCCTGCCCGCATGCATGCCTGGATAAAGCCGTAGAAGAGGGGTGACGGCTTCTCCATCCTTGATTTGAGCTCCGGGTGCGCCTGGGTCGCCACGAAGAACTCATGCGTTGGTAGCTCGATAAATTCAACCAGCCTTCCGTCCTGTGATGTCCCGGACAAGGCAAGGCCGTGATCGGTCAGGACTGCGTGGTACTCAGGGTTGACCTCGTATCGATGCCGGTGCCTCTCGGAGATGCTCGTTGATCCATAGAGCTTCCTCACGAGCGATCCCTTTTTCAAGACCGCCTCGTATGCACCCAGTCTCATGGTGCCGCCTTTCTCGGTGATGTTTTTTTGTCCCGGGAGCAGATCGATAACCGGGTACGGGGTGTTAGGGTCAAACTCGGTGCTGTGCGCTCCCGTGAGCCCGCAAACGTTTCGCGCGAACTCCACCACCGCCAGCTGAAGCCCGAGGCAGAGGCCGAGGAAGGGGATCTGTTCCTCCCGTGCCCGCCTGATGATCTCGATCTTGCCCTCGGTTCCCCGTGAGCCGAATCCTCCGGGTACGATCACGCCGTTTACTCCATCGAGTGCACGGGCATCCGCCAGGTCGGTGGTCTCTATCCACCTAGGCTTGATCCTGCATCCCAGGTGCGCGGAACAGTGGTTGAGGGACTCGATGATGGAGGCATAGGAGTCCTCCAGCTTGGTGTACTTCCCGCATACGGCAACTGAGATCTCGCTTTTGGGGTTGCGTATCGTATCGATCAGCTTCTTCCACCTTCTGAGATCCGGCGGGGAGTAAATATTAAGCTTCTTGTGGATGATCTCAGGCAGCCCCTCCTGCTCGAACACGATGGGGATCTCGTAGATATCCTCCACGTCCAATCCGGTGATCACAGCCTCGGGGGCCACGTCGCAGAAGTTTGAGATCTTGGCGCGGGTCTCCTTGGTCAACAGCTCCGCGCACCTGCCTATAATGATATCCGGGAAGATGCCCCGCTGCTTGAGCAGGTTCACGCTCTGCTGGGTCGGCTTTGATTTCTGCTCGCCCACCGTGTGCAGGATGGGGATATAGGTCAGGTGGATATAGATGATATTCTCCCTGCCCACGTCCTCCTTCATCTGCCTCATGGCCTCGAGGAACAGCTCGTTCTCGATATCCCCGACCGTGCCCCCTATCTCCACGATCACGAGATCGGCCCCCTCCTCCTCGGCAACCTCGTAAATGTGCTGCTTGATCACATCGGTGACATGGGGAATGTACTGAACGGTCTTGCCCAGGTAGTCCCCCCGCCTCTCCCTCTCCCTCACCATGTTGAACACCTTGCCCATGGTGAGATTCCACGTTGTCTTGCAGCTGATCCCCAAAAACCGCTCGTAATGCCCGAAGTCCATGTCCACCTCGCCCCCGTCGTCCAGCACGAACACCTCGCCGTGCTCAAAGGGATTCATGGTTCCCGGATCCACATTGAGGTACCCGTCACATTTAATGGGGATGATCTTGAGTCGCGAGGAGAGAAGGTGGCCTATGGAGGCGGCGGCTATTCCCTTGCCCAG
>CAYMFC010000092.1:0-7016 GCA_964389665.1 uncultured Desulfobacteraceae bacterium
GCCCCCTGTCCTGCCCAACGGTGGGGTCGTGCACCCAACACCTCTCACATTTCGGGTGCGGCGAGGCCATGACCTTGATCAATAATCCGGGGTAGTCCTGGCTCTCGTAGCCCCCGTCAAGGCCCCCCTCATCCACGAATTCCATGCCTGAGACGATACAGATGGAGCGAAGCTCCTCACGGTAGTCCTCCAGATCCCTTGCGAGGCCCGGCGGAAGCGCTAGGAGCACCGAGGCATCTAAAGAATGACCGACGATCTTCTGCTTCCTTGCTGCCTCCAACGCCTTGGTGACCTCCCTTCGCACGTTCAACAACAACTCCCAGCGTTCCATAAGCGCTGCATCCTTCCACTCCTCTTTTACGGGAAGGAAGGTGTCGGCATGGACGCTCGGTGGTCTTCCATCGGAGGGAAGATACCCCCATACCTCATCGGCCGTAAAGGGGATGACAGGAGATACGATTCTTACGAGGTACTCCAGGATCTCGTTTAAAACCGTCTGGGCGGACCTCCTCTCCTTTGACTTTGGGGCTGGGACATAGAGCCTGTCCTTCACTATATCCAGGTAAAACGAGGAGAGGGTGAGCACACAAAAATTATAGACGTCCTGATAGATGGAGTGATACTCGAATCTCCGGTATGATTGCAGCACCTCTTCCGCTAATTCTTGGAGTCGATGAACGGCCCACCTGTCAAGCTCCAGCAGTTCATCATAGGGGACACGGTCCTCCGAGGGATTAAAGTCATAGAGGTTTCCTAGCAGGTAGCGGAAGGTGTTCCTGAGTCGGCGATACGCCTCGGTTAATCTATCCAAGATCTCCTGGGAAAGCCGTATGTCACCCCGGTAATCCTCGGATGCTACCCACAGTCGCAGTATCTCCGCCCCGTATCTGTTGATGACCTCTTCTGGCTGAATGACATTGCCCCTCGATTTGGACATCTTCCTTCCCTCTCCGTCCACCACAAACCCATGTGTGAGAACAGACCGGAAAGGGGCTTTCCCTCTCGTGCCCACGGAACATAAAAGCGAGCTATGGAACCAACCCCTGTGTTGATCACTTCCCTCAAGATAGAGATCGGCTGGATAGCTCAGGTAGGGTTTTCTTTGTTCAAGAACGGTAAAGCTGACCCCTGAGTCAAACCACACATCAAGGATATCCGTTTCCTTCCTGAACCTATCTCCGCCGCACTGGGGGCAGGTTGTTCCCTCCGGCAAAAGCTCATCAGCGGACAGGTCAAACCAGATATCAGTCCCCTGTTCCTCGACAAGCTGGGCCACGTGTTCCAGGATCTGCTGATTGATGAGGTATTTCCCGCACTGCACGCAGTAAAAAATCGTTATCGGAACCCCCCATGATCGCTGCCTTGAGACACACCAGTCGGGCCGATTCTGAATAAGGCCGTAGATCCTCTCCTCCCCCCATTGCGGGATCCACGCAACATCCCGGATGGCCTCGAGTGCTTCCTTTCTCAAGCCGACCTTATCCATCGAGATAAACCACTGCTCCGTTGCCCTGAATATGACGGGGTTCTTGCACCTCCAGCAATGCGGATAGGAATGGGTGTATTTCTCCTCCTTGAGCAGCATCCCGAGTTCGGCCAACTTCTCAACGACCGGTCTGTTGGCCTCAAACACCTCCTGGCCGGCAAAGAACTCAACATCCCCGGTAAACCTTCCCTTATCATCGAGAGGGGAATAGATGTCGAGATTGTATTGAAGCCCGCTCTCATAATCCTCTTGCCCGTGTCCCGGGGCAGTGTGAACGCACCCGGTGCCGACCTCCAACGTGACGTAATCGGCGAGTATAATCACCGACTCCCTGTCATATATGGGGTGCTTTGCCGTTAATCCCTCCAGTTCCCGGGCATTGAGCCGATCCAAAACAGTATATTCCCGGATGCCAATATGCTGCGTGAAATCCTCCATCAGCCCTTCTGCCATGATGAGAACCCCGTAATCAGCGGTATCAATTGCCGCATAGGGCAAATCCGGGTGGAGGGCTACTGCCAGGTTAGCCGGTATGGTCCATGGGGTTGTGGTCCATATGGCAATATAGACATCCTTTCCTGCAAGGGATGGGTGCTCCTTGGTGAGATCGGAGAGTAAGGGAAACCGCACATAGATAGACGGGGATGTATGATCCTCGTATTCAACCTCCGCCTCTGCGAGGGCGGTGCTGCAGGAATTGCACCAGTACACGGGTTTCTTGCTTTTCGTAAGGCTGCCGTTCAGTGCGAACTTACCAAACTCCCTCACAATCGTGGCTTCATACCGGTAGTCCATGGTGAGGTATGGATTACCCCACTCTCCTAACACGCCAAGCCTCTTAAATTCTTCCCTCTGGATATCTATGAATCGGCCGGCAAACGTGCGGCATCTCCTTCTGACCTCCGGCTGCGTCATCTCAAGCTTTTTATCCCCCAGGTCATGGTCTACCTGCCACTCGATGGGCAGGCCATGACAATCCCATCCCGGTACATAGGGAGCGTCGTAGCCGTCCATCTGCTTGGATTTAATGACAATATCCTTTAGGATCTTATTGAAAGCCGTGCCCATATGAATATTGCCGTTTGCGTAAGGAGGTCCGTCATGCAGGATGTAGGTGGGCCGCCCCCTTGATGTATTCCTGATGAGGGAGTAAACATCCTCTTGCTCCCATTTCCTTAATATCTCGGGTTCCTTCTGGACCAAATTCGCTTTCATGGGGAATTCGGTGTTCGGTAGATTGAGTGTATTCTTGTAATCCATGGTGCAACTCTGTAGCTAAGCGTTCACGTTTTTAGAGGGGTAACCCTTTGCGACACCTTAAAATAAGTGTTTTTAATATCAGCTTACTCATATCAAGTCAATGTCAATATTTGGTTGACTTAAGCCTCAAAAAGGGTATCCTGATCTGTCTGAATGCTTGGTCTTCCGTTGTATTTTTCGGTCATTTGTTGCATGAAAACCAAATCGGTGCTGCGGAATAGGGCCGTTGTAAGTGTACGAGTCGGTTATTTTGGTGAGAAATAGAATTCTCTTGGTATCAACATGGTGTCTCAAAGGACCCTGATCGATGAGGGTCATAACGCAAGGCAATTTCCACCAATCATGAAGCCGGTTCCTTTGAAAAGCCGGCTTTATTTGGATGTGCTCAGACATCCGATATTCGTTGCATGACGAATGATATGGTATCTGTTTCAAGGAGGATGAACGATGAAAATAGACGATCTCACCATTTCGAGGGCTATCATCAACTCCTACATGAAAAAGCTCCTGGCCTCGCTTCAGCTTGATGTGGCCCTCGTGGGAGCAGGCCCTTCTAATCTCGTGGCCGGGTATTACCTGGCCAAGCAAGGACTCAGGGCAGCGATATTCGAGTCAAAGCTCGCTCCAGGCGGAGGGATTTGGGGCGGGGGCATGATGTTTAATGAAATCGTAGTCCCAGATGATGCCCTCGCCATAGTCGAGGAAGTGGGAATACGGTTTCAGCCCATCGGAGATGGTTATTATACCATGGATAGCGTGGAGATGGCCGCTACCCTTATATCCAAATGTGTTCAATCGGGGACCGTGATCTTCAACCTGATACAGGCCACGGACGTGCTGTTCAGAGAGGAGAACGGGCAACCCAGGGTGTCAGGACTCGTGGTAAGCTGGTCCCCTGTTGAAAGCCTCGATCTCCACATAGATCCCCTCGGCATCAAGGCGTCCTTTGTTGTGGATGGGACCGGCCATCCGGCAGAGATCTGCAGGATCGTCATACGAAAAATGGGCGTCAAACTGAATACAAGGACAGGGGATGTGGTGGGGGAGATGCCGCTTTGGGCGGAGAGGGGAGAGCAGTTTACGGTGTCCAACACGGGCGAGGTCTTTCCTGGGCTCTACGTTGCCGGAATGGCATCCAATAACGTGTTCGGAGGTCCTCGTATGGGCCCCATATTCGGGGGCATGCTCCTTTCCGGAAAAAAGATTGCAGAACTAATCTCCCGGGAGGCCAAAGCAGGATCGTAATAGACATAAAATGTTACGGCCAAGGCCTTACTTTGTGCTTTTAGATTCCCTTGCATGGGGCACAACCCTATTTCATAACCACCTATGAGCCAAGACGACTATAAAAAGCTTCTTGATGATATAAAGCCCATGATCGAGAACAAGGCATATCAGGAACTCGAAAACTCGCTTGCTCCGCTCCACCCCGCGGATCTGGCAGATCTATTGGAGCACCTGGAGGGCGATGAGAGGATCAGCGTATTCTCACTCCTGGCTCCCGAAAGGGCGGGCGAGGTCTTGACAAAGATATCACCACCGATTCAGGAGAGCCTGGCCAATGGACTCGATGACCAGAGGCTCACTCAGATCTTAAACAAACTCGGTTCAGACGATGCCACCGACATCTTCAGCCGCCTGCCCAGGGAAAGGTCAGAGGGCATTCTCCGCCTGGTAAAACCGGAGGTGAGAGAGGAATTAAGGCGGCTCACCGGGTACAAAACGGACACGGCTGGCGGTATCATGGCCCTTGAGTTTGTGTCCGTCACCGCAAATTCCACCATTCGAGAGGCCGTTGAAAAAATAAGGGAGAAAAGCCACAAGGTCGAAAAACTCTATTACGTGTGGGTCGTAGATGACCATGGTGCCTTGATGGGCGTTGTTTCCATGAAAGACCTGCTCCTCGAGCCGATCGATACGAAGATCAAGGACATCATGAGCACCGACGTAATCAGTGTTCATGCCGACACCGACCAAGAAGAGGTGGCCAGAATCGTCAAACAATACGATCTCACCAACGTGCCGGTCGTGAACGGTCAGCATAAGCTCATCGGAAGGATCACCAACGACGATATAATCGACGTCATCGATGAGGAGGCAAGTGAGGATTTCTCCTTGATGGCAGGTGTTATGGATCAGGAACTAGCAGAAGAATCGGCCTTTAAGATCTCCAGGGCGCGTCTTCCATGGCTCCTGCTTGGTCTCCTGGGGGGCTTGGTGTCGGCGATCGTAATCAACCACTTCCATGGCTCTATAGAGAAGGTTCTCGCCCTGTCGTTTTTTATACCGGTGATAATGGCTATGGGCGGCAATACCGGCATCCAGGCCTCTACCGTGGTGATCAGGGGGTTGGCAACGGGCGATATAAGCATCATCCGCATCGGAAGAAGGCTTCTCACCGAGCTGTGGGTGGCCTTGATAAACGGAATCCTCTGCGGAATACTGCTCGGGCTTGTTGTATCCTTCTGGCTCTCCGACCTTCCGTTGGGGATAGGTGTTGGGGTAAGCTTGATCACGGTAATACTCTTTTCCGGTGCATTCGGGTCCTTTATTCCGCTTTTTCTTAAAAAGCTCAACATCGACCCTGCACTGGCCGCAGGCCCTTTCATCACCACATCAAACGATATTCTGGGCCTCTTTGTCTACCTCAGCATCATCACCCAATTCCTGGTCGCCCCATAGCAACAAGCCTTCTCGCTGCCCGTTTAATCCTATCGCCGAATCTCCACCGGGAAACCGACCTCGCCAGCCCTCGTATCTCAGCAGTCCTCTCTATCGCTGCTGCCTCCCCCAAGGATATAAGCTCCTGAGAGCGGGAAAAATCAGTCCAATGGATACTGCCCAGCTTCAGCCTGATCACGAGATCGGCACGCCCTAAATCGTGCTGCTCAAGGTAGAACCCCTGGATCTCGCCGGCCCTCACATAAATGTCCACTGCTGTGTGGAGCTCTGAGGACAAGATTATATCCCTGTCGATGGCAATGGCTATCACCCTATCGGCCCCTTCTTTGAGGGTGCATCCTACAGGTACCGTGCAGATAATACCGCCGTCAGACAAATGTCTGCCGTTTATTTCAACCGGTGAAAAGGCCCCGGGAACAGCAGAGCTTGCCAATAGTGAGCGTCTCAAAGAGCCTTCCTTTAAGATAATGCACTCACCGCTTTTGAGGTCTGTTGCTACAGCCCTGAAGGGTATCTCCGTTTCTTCTATCTTGATATCTGGTATAAAGTAGTTGATACACTTCTCCATATCCTCTAGCGGCAAGATGCCGGGTTTATAGAGCGAGGTGGCTAATCGTATTTTAGTCTTGAAATAGTTTTGAATCCTGCTGCTCAGCCTCTGTTCAGCTCCGCTCTCCGTATCGCCCATTGCCTTGAGCTCTGAGGATGCGTACAGATCGCTTTCTAAAAAAGAATACGCCCGCTCTTCGATCTGTTCAATCGTCATGCCGCTTGCCAGTGCACCACCGACAATCGAGCCTACGCTGGTTCCCACGATAATGTCGGGCCTGATGTTCTCTCTTTCCAAAACCTTCAAGACCCCTATATGGGCAAAGCCCCTCGCCCCGCCGCCTCCTAGGGCCAAGCCGAGCTTTTTTCCTGTTCTCATCCTTGCGCCGTTTCTAAAATGCCGGGTTCTCATTTGGGATCATGGTAATCATAGAATCAAAGGCGTATCAGAGTCTCTGAGAAAATCTTACTGCCTTATTTTCCTATATGCAAAACAATATGAGATAGCATTATGCATGGAAAAGCGGCCAGACATGAGCATTCTCATGTTATTTATGCGGCTTGATGTATGCGCTCGTCGATAAGCGCCTCCAATTTCCCTGTCTCCCACCCCACGTAGGTACGCTTCTTGTCGACGATGAAGGCTGGAAACCGAAAGACCCCATGCCGCATTTGTTTCCAGAGACCGAGGGGGGACTGGGCGTCAATCACTCGAATCTGAATCCTGTGCCGATACAGATACGATATCTCCCGGATCCATCCAGAGAGACGGCCCACGGCCAGCTTCCATTCATCGGGATACTCCTTCGTGCAAGCATCACGATATTTGCCCTTCAGGCCTACATAACCAAAGATGAAACCGCATCCCCGACAATTCATCTCCACGGTTGAGAGCATGGGGGCAATAACTTCAAGAATTATGGTATCCATTGATACTCTCTCCATGAAAAAAGTTACACGACATTTTATATCAATAATAAAAATATAGTGACTACTCACGTAGTCAGTCCCGCCTTCGGCGGGATTTAGACTGAAGGCT
>CAYMFC010000093.1:0-6918 GCA_964389665.1 uncultured Desulfobacteraceae bacterium
CTGGCAGTGAAGAGCTGCAGCCCATCGAACAACTCCTTTTCCTCATCCTTGTTCCGTATGCAGACAATCTTCGGAAATGTCTTTTCCTTTTTAAACCCCTCTATCAATACAATCTCAGAGTTGAAGTATGTCAGGATATCCTCGATCCGCTTCCTTCCTTTTATCAGTATCTCCGACTCCGTTGAGGAAATGGCGGCAACAAAAGGGGCGTGCGCCCTAAATTTCGATGAGTCGTTGTCGGGAAGGTCAATGGTGTCCGGCACATGTTTCAGAACCCCAACCGTATAGCCCATCGCCGACAGTTCCTGTAATAACTTGACGATCAGCGTTGTTTTCCCGCTTTTTTTATACCCAACGATACCAACTGCTCTCACTTTGTATCCCCTTTATCCATCAATAAATATCATTTTAAATATCGCCTCGTCGGCCCTCTGACACTCCCCTTTTAGCCGAGCATAGTCTGCTAAGAGCCTTTTTCCACTCTCTGTCAGTCGTGATCCGTGTCTTCTCTCTGTTAACACTATCCTTTTGTTGAGATGCTCCTCGGTGGCCTTGATCTTTCCCCACACACCCCGGTAGGACATACGCATCAGCTTTGCCGTCTGGTTTATCGAGCCGGTTTTCTCAATCAACTCAAAGATCGTCTGCCTGCCCTCACCCATGATGATGTTTCCATCAGGGTCTTCAAGCCATTGTCGAGATTTAAGCCGTATCGTAGACATGATTACCCCCACACAATCAAATGACCTTCCACACATTCCCGCTGTTTTCAGGGTTATATCCCCCCAATCCCTTGATCCGCTCCTTAAACCCCTCTGACCGTATCGCCTCCAAGAGACTTTTTATCTTAGGATCATCGACAAATGAGGAAGGAATCACGAGATCGTACTGCTCGGTGAGCAGGGGAATAAAATCCAGATCCAGGGCCCTCGCCGCTGCCAGGATTCCCAACCCGGCATCGGCCATCCCGCTGAGCACGGCAACCGCCACGTTCATATGGGTGTATTCCTCATTCTCATAGCCGGTGATCTTCCCCGCGTCAATCCCAAGCTCATGCAGTTTATAGTCCAGCAGGATCCTGGTGCCTGATCCCAGCTGTCTGTTGATAAACACCACGTCATCCCGTGTGAGATCTTCAATGCCGCGTATCCCCTTTGGGTTATGCTTTTGTACGATCAGCCCCTGTTCTCGCATCACCAGATGAAACACGTGAACCGGCACCCCTTGAAGATATTTTTGGATATAGGAGATATTGTAGGTACCGGTTTCTGTGTCCAGGAGATGGGAACCGGCCACATGGGCCGTTCCCTTCCTCAAGGCCATCAATCCTCCGAGACTTCCCACATTTCCGGATGCAATCCTTGTGGGGCTCCCGGTCTTTCTCAGCTCATCGGAGAGGATATCCAGCGCAATATCATGGCTCCCAATTATCATCACGGTATTGGCGATTTCCTCCGGTTCTACCAACAAGGTGGCGTCTACCTCCTCCCCCGCGGCGATGCCCTCGCTGCGGGATGATGTTTTGATAATCCCCTCTGCCCTGCTCAGGCTCGTGAGCAATCCAGCCCCTCTCGGGAGCGGTATGGCCACCAACCGGTCGCCAACGCTGCCGATATTCACGCGAATGAATTCCTCTATCCCGAGCTTCGAGGGCATATCCCTGCCTGCGACCACCTTCACGGAATGCTCTTTTGGGGCAATCAAGCCTTGCAGCCTGAGAAGGTATGGTTTGACGAACTCATGAAAGGCTATGTAGGCTGAAACCGGATATCCCGGGATACCGACAACAGGTTTCTCCTTTATCCTGCCGAGGATCGTGGGCTTGCCCGGCATAATGGTAACCCCGTGTACGAGGAGCTCTCCTATGTCCTCGATTACCTGGGCGGTAAAGTCCCTCTTCCCGGCGGATGAGCCCGCAATGATGATAACCAGCTCCGCATCTGAACTCACTGCATTGAGAAGAGAGGCCCTGATATCCTCGCTCTTATCCTCAACGATATCCTCTATCACGGGATCGGCACCGCATTCGGTGATGAGAGACGCAATCACAAGGGAGTTGGATTCGATGATCTCACCTTTCTTCAGATCAAAGGGTTGTGCAAGGGAGGTGTAATGCACGAGCTCGCTACCCGTGGGGATCACGCGCACCCGAGGCCTCCTTCTGACCTTGAGGCGAAAAATACCGCCTTCAATGAGGGTCCCGAGATCCAATGCCCGTATCCTGTGCTTCTGAGGAAAAAGCAGCTCTGTTGCCACGAAGTCCTCTCCCACCTTTCTGACATTCTGCCAGGGAAACGCGGCCGAGAGAATCTCGATGGTTTCCTCATCCACCTGGTGAAGCTTCTCCACCATAATAACCGCATTCTTCCCCTCCGGCATTACCTGACCGGTATTTACCCACATGGCCTCCTGCCCGGCCTTTAACCGCTTTGGGCTTCTCTCCGTAGCCCCGTACGTATCCTGGGCAAACACTGCTATTCCGTCCATGGCCGCTGCAGGGAATAAGGGAGATGATATCTTCGCAAAGATAGGCTCTCCTGTGATCCTGCCGGGTGCCTCGTGCACGGGAATCTCCTCTGTCTCCACTATGGTTTCCGGATTCAAGGTGCTGAGGAAAAGCTCGAGCGCCTCTCTCGAGTCCTTCATCTTGAGATATATTTTTTGCCGTTCCATGCTATGAAAACACCCTAACCTGAACCGTATCGCCCCGGTAAAGCCCCTCGGTGTTCATATCAATCCTGATCAGCCCGTCTGCCTCGATCATGGTGGATATAAGCCCGCTTTTCCCCAATATCGGTGTGGCGAGCGCCCTGCCCTCTCCATAGGAAAGCTTTACCCTGACATAATCCTCTCTCCCGCTTGCCGACTCCACATTCCTATCGAGCTCTGCCTCGATAACATGATCCATACCCTCGGCGGGATAAAGGATTCCTGATAGTTTTCGAAAGACAGCGGTGAGAAACACCTCGAAGATGATCATGGCAGACACGGGGTGCCCCGGCAGGCCCCATAGCGTTTTATTGCCCCTGCGTGCAATGATGGTCGGTTTTCCGGGGCTGATCGATACCCCATGTGCAATGAGCTCAACACCATCGAAGGAGAGAAAGGCATCCAAGGTTAAATCCATCGTGCCGACCGAGCTACCCCCGGAAACTAATACCGCATCAGACTGTGATAATCCCTCCTCTATGAGCGATCTGAGATCCTGGAACCTATCACCCACAATCCCCAGATAGAGAGGTTCTGCCCCTGATTTCACACAGAGTCCGTGGAGTGTGTAGCTGTTTATATCCCGTATCTGTCCCGCCCCCGGTTTCTGGGCGATATCCACGAGTTCCTCCCCAGTGGATATGATGGCAGCCCTCGGCCTCACCACAACATCTACCTGGCTAACCCCAAGGCCGGCCAAGATGCCAAGATCCTGCGGCCGCAAAAGTGTTCCTCTCTTTAAGACCACCTGGCCCCGCTTCACATCATCGTCGGGCTGTATCACGTTCTCTAACGGAGAAACAGGCCTGGTGACCTCTACTGCTCCTTGCTCCATCTTTTGCGAGTACTCCACCATAACCACCGAATCGGCCCCCTCGGGGAGCATCCCTCCTGTTGGGATCAGTGCGCACTCGCCTCTGTTGAGACCAAATTGAGGGATAGTACCCATCCTCACCTCGCCGGCCAGGGTGAGCAAGGCCGGCAAGCTCTCGCTCGCGCCGTAGGTATCCCTGGCAGCCACGGCATATCCATCTACGGTGGATCTGCGGAAGCCGGGGATATCCTCCCCGGATTCAATATCCCTGGCAATGACCCTGCCGAGGGAACTCCTAATGGGGATGCCTTCAATCCCCAATGGCTTGATATCCCCTAGGGATGTGAGGACCTCCTGTGCTGTCTTAACCTTAAAAAACGTTTGCATGGGTGGAATATGTCACCAATGACATGATTTATCAACCATTATTTTGCTCCGTGCGCTGGTCGTCTTCCGGGTAAGTTCTCGATGATGGGCCTATTGGGAGCTCGTTTCTTGGGCAAGCCTTTCCTTGCATTCCGCTATATAGGCAAGCGTTTTCTCGCGCGGGCTGTGATCGGGATATCGCTCGAGCAGATAGGTAAAGCGCTTCAAGGCCGCCTCATAGTGCCCGTACCTGAAATAGAAATGACCCACATAAAACTCATGTTCAGCGAGGTTGGTGAGACACCTCTCGATGTGATCCTTGGCCTTCAGGGAATAGTGGTCATCCGGGAAGGTCCTGATCAACCTCTCAAACTCATGAAGGGCCTTGATGGTATTGGTTTGGTCTCGGTCAATGGTCTCTATCCTGAGGAAATAACACGTACCCTGCTGATAGATGACGTAAGGGATTGATGTATTTTTTGGGTGGAGGCTCTCAAATTCTCGGTACGCCTCAATGGCCTCCTCGAATTCCTTTTTCTTGAAAAGTGAATCGGCCAGTTTCAGCTCCGCGTGGATAGCCAAGTTACTGTAAGGATATCGATCCTTTAGCTCCTGGAACCGCTCGGCAGCATCCTCATAGGAGCCTGCCGCAAACTTCGAAATCCCCTCGCTCATGAGCTGTTCCGGAGATTTATCAGGCTTCTTTCCCTTGCCGAACTGAGAACACCCGCTACAGAAAGATATCATGAGCAGGGCTATGATCGCTCCTTTAAGTATGTGAGCAGTGTTTCTTTTCATCGAATAGAGATGTCCTTTTTTACCCCATTAACTTAAGCATGACCCTCTCGATATTCGCCTTACCCACTGCACCCACAATGGTATCCTCCAAGCTGCCATCCTTGAAAAAGAGCACGGTCGGGATCGCCCTTACGCCATATTTATTGGGGGTATTGGGATTTTCATCCACATTCATCTTTGCAGCCTTAAACTTGCCGTCGTATTTCCGGGCAAGCTCCTCTATCCACGGGCCGATCATTCGGCACGGGGCACACCACGGGGCCCAAAGATCGACCATGCTCGGCACTTCAGATCGAACGATTTCATCATCGAAATTACCATCGGTTACCTGGACAAGTTCACTCACCTTTCCTCCTCCTTTGTTATGGAATCTTGCTAGAAAAGCTAATATGCGTACCCCACTTTGTCAACCCAGAAGATCCTCTCCATGAATTGCGTACCCATAAAAAGTGGCTATCTAAGGATGATGATTTAATTTGACTAATGAGCACCCATGAAAGACAATAAAACACGTTTGGATCTAGCGGTCCATGAACAAACCTATGTCTCACCGCCCGTCCCCGCAAATGTCTGCGGGGACTAAAGGCACGGAGATCGCAGAGGAATAAGTTTTTCCCTTTTCTGTTGAGATGACAGAAAAGGGAAAGAGCTCACGCTTAGCGTAGGCTCTTTGTATGGAGCAGATCTTGCCCGAAGGGCATGAGTATTTTTCTTTGCCGGCGTCCTTGCCCCGTTAAATGCGATAGCCTATTTAACTGGGGTCAGCGGCAAAGAAAAAAGATGAATCATCTCTGCGGCCTTTGCGCCTTTGCGGTAAAATAGTTGCCCTTCGATTTTCTTCGGTTTGAGGCAAAGCTTCGCTAGGGGATAACGCTGATGAAGCAGAAGACGATATTCACCTGTCAGAACTGCGGGTACCAGACCCCGAAATGGCTGGGCAGATGCCCAGAGTGTGGTACGTGGAACTCCTTGGTCGAAGAGGTCCTTGAATCCATGGACAGGGCACGGTCTATGGAGAGACATTCCCAGGATATGCCACAGCGGATGGACACCATCACCCTCGATGAGCAGATCCGATACAAGACGACCTTGAGCGAATTCGATAGAACCCTCGGTGGAGGACTGGTTCCGGGGTCCCTCGTATTGATCGGGGGAGATCCGGGCATCGGCAAATCCACCCTGATTTTACAAGTGGTACAGAGGCTCGCCCAAGAAGGTCACAGAACCCTCTATATATCGGGCGAGGAATCCACCCAACAGATCAAGCTAAGGGCCCGGAGGCTCTCCATCGACTCCCCTGAGATCTATCTGCTCTGCGGCACGTGCCTGGAGGACATGATCGATAGGTTCAATGAGCTAGCTCCTCGTATTATCGTTATCGACTCGATCCAGACGATCTACACAGAAACCCTCGGCTCTGCTCCAGGCTCTATCAGCCAGGTACGGGAGGTTACGAGCAAGCTCATGAACCTGGCGAAACGGTCTGGAAGGGCGCTGTTTATCATAGGGCATGTAACAAAAGAGGGTGCTATCGCAGGCCCAAAGGTGCTGGAACACCTTGTGGACACGGTGCTCTATTTCGAGGGAGACGGATCCCACAGTTACCGGATCCTGCGGTCGGTGAAAAACAGGTTCGGCCCCACCAACGAGATAGGCGCCTTTGAGATGACGGACCAGGGGCTGAAAGAGGTGCCCAATCCATCGGAGATATTCTTGGAGGAGAGGGCGCAAGATGTGAGCGGCTCCGTGGTGATCTCCTGCATGGAGGGCACGAGGCCGTTGCTGATAGAATTACAGGCCCTTGTGTGCAGCAGTTCCCTGGCCGTACCGCGAAGGACCACCATCGGCGTCGATCCCAACAGGGTAAGCTTGCTCGCAGCGGTCTTGTCAAAGAGAGGGGGAATCAACCTCTCGAACAATGATATATTCATCAATGTGGCCGGCGGGATAAGGATCGACGAACCCGCCATCGATCTCGGCATCGTCGCCACGATTGCTTCGAGTTTTCTCAACAAGCCGATCCAGAGAAACACGGTCGTCTTCGGCGAAGTAGGTCTCTCCGGAGAGGTGAGGGGTGTGAGCCAGGCAGCGACAAGGATGAAAGAGGCGGTGAAGATGGGCTTTTCACGGGCTATCGTCTCAAAGAAAAGCATCAAGGCCATGAAAACCAAGCCCGGCATAGAGCTCATCGGCATCTCCTCGATCCAGGATCTGCTGGAAGTGCTCTTCAG
>CAYMFC010000094.1:0-6908 GCA_964389665.1 uncultured Desulfobacteraceae bacterium
GGCTTGGTTTAAGCTTGACGATTGGAAAATATGTGCTATAAAACCTGTGAATCATAGTATGGTACGCCATTGATTCAAAGCCATTACATAGTAATGGTTTTCAATCTCACACTCCTATCCTTATAATTTCGAGAACCCGTCATTACATGCTGGGCACATAGACTCATATGCAGGCGATAATCTTTCAAACACTCGGGGGTCTCGGCCTTTTCATTTTCGGCATGAGGCTCATGTCCGACGGGCTCAAGAAGGTTGCGGGAAAGAGATTGCGCGCCGTTTTGAGTGCCGTGTCCTCAAACAGGGTAATTGCCTGTGCAACAGGCACATTGGTCACCAGTGCGGTGCAGAGCTCAAGCGCCACCACGGTGATGCTGGTCGGCTTTGTTGATGCAGGTCTCATGACCCTGACCCAGGCGGTTGGGGTTGTGTTGGGGGCCAATATCGGCACCACGGTGACGGCCCAGTTGATAGCCTTTAACATAAGCAACTACGCACCACCGATAATCGCCCTGGGGGTATTGCTTCGCTTCTTCTTTGGATCGAGAAGGTGGCAACAGTGGGGGGAGGTCTTGCTGGGGTTCGGCATCCTATTCTTCGGGTTGAGCACCATGAAGGCAGGGCTCGCGCCCCTCAAAGGAGAACCTTCCTTCGTGACCTTCTTGACGAGATTTCAGGCCCAAGACCTGAGTGAAATCCTTCTCTGTGTCCTTGCCGGTGCTGCGCTCACCATGGCAGTCCAGAGCTCGAGCGCCACGGTCGGCATCACCATGGCATTGGCCAGCCAGGGTTTATTGAGCTTTGAGGGGAGCGTTGCCATGATCCTGGGCGAGAATATCGGCACCACCATCACGGCCCAGCTGGCGAGCATCGGATCCAATGTGACTGCACGTCAGACGGCAATGGCCCATACCCTCTTCAACGTGCTTGGCGTTGCCTTTATTGTTATAATCTTTCCCTATTTTGTGGATATCGTCACCTATGTGACGACGGGAATTTTCGGTGTTTCCGGCCCCGATTTCCTCATCGGCGGGGAGAAGCCTTTTATCTCGAGACACATCGCCAACGCCCACACCTTGTTTAATGTGATCAATGCGATCCTATTCCTCGTACTCCTTCCCTATCTGGTGAAGATGGCCGTATGGTTAACCCCTCGTGGAAGAAAAGAGCCCTTTGATGAGATCTACCATATTAAATATCTGGACCGGCGGTATCTCGACACACCGGAGGTGGCACTGGTGGAGGCAAAACGGGAAATCATCAGGATGGGCCAGGAGGCCAAGGCCATGTTCGATGAGGTGATCGGCTGTTTAAAGATACGTAATTCGAGTATATTGGCAAAATGGAAGGAAAGGGAGGATGTTCTGGATAATCTCCAGAAGGAGATCATGGGTTTTCTTGTAAAGCTTATGCAGCAGAATATAGTCATAGAGGAATCCAAGGAGATAACATCCCTCTTGCGAATGACGAATAACATCGAGAGGATTGGCGATGAGCTCGAGGATATCGCAGAGTCTCTCGATACGATGATCCAGGAAAAGCTCTTTTTCTCGGAGCAGGCGATACTGGATTATGTGGCTATCACGTCCGAGGCAAGGGAGTTTCTCACCCTCGTTCTTGACGGCATTCAGAAGAACAACAAGGAGATCATGCCGGAGGCAGTACGGTTGGTGGAGAGTATCAGCCGGATGACCGAGGAGATGAGGTTAAGCCACCACGATCGCTTAGTTGAAGGTACCTGCGAGATAGACAGGGGCATGCTTTTTATCGATATCCTCAACTCCTTGGAGAAGATGGGCGGCTGTTGCTACAATATCGCCCAGGCAGTGGCAGGGGTGAAATAGAGTGCTTGAGTGCGATGAAGTCACGCAAAGTGGGTGGGCATAGGGAGTGGAGGGAAAGATCAATCCCGTGTGAGGCTTACGATTGTTACCTACGTGCTCGGGATATGGATTGAAAAGGTACTTCCTTTTCCAGGAGTGCTCTCAATCGATACCCGGCCGCCATGGGCCTGGGCGATGTGTTTGACGATGGCGAGCCCCAACCCTGTGCCGCCCATGTGTCTGCTCCGGGCCTTATCAACCCGGTAAAAACGCTCGAAGAGTCGAGGCAGATGCTCATTTTCTATGCCGCAACCCTGGTCGCGGACGCTTATGCTGATCTGCCCATCTGTTTGCGCAGCCTTGACCAGAACCGTGCCCCCTTCATCGCTGAATTTTATCGCATTATCGATGAGGTTCACAACGGCCTGTTCCAGATTTAGTTACCCAAGCCGGGCGAGTGATAAAAGGGCATGCTCACAAAGGGACCAGTTGGGCTCAAACTGCCGGTCACGGCGCCACAGAGTATAAACTCTCAGGCAGGATTCCCATTCTAACCATATTCATGCAAGGCGAGAATCTCAATTCAAATAGTTACGGGAGGATCGGTCTGAATTTCGGCAGGCTGTAGTCCTCGGTCACATCATCCCACACCACCTGTGCCGGCATATCGCATGTGATGTTCTCGTGAGGGCAGTCCACGATGTTGGTCAGGAGCCGCGGGCCTTCTTCCAACTCCACGTCCGCCACAACATAGGGAACATCATTCTTAAATCCTTCATGGTAGGCCACGTGGTAAATCACGAAGCTGTACACCGTGCCCTTCCCGCTTGAGACGATCCACTCCGTTTCACGGGAGTGACACGCTGGGCAGATAATGGAGGGAGGCCATCGCACGTGGCCGCAGTCCCTGCACTTCTGGAACCTCAGTTCATGGGCCTTGCAGCCGCTCCAGAACTCTTTGTTGTCGCCATTGATATCAGGCAGGGGTTTTGGATAGTCCTTCATTTACGATCTCCTCAGAATAGTGCAGGTGTGCGTCTGGAGCACGCCGCCGTTGTCGCTGCACAGGATGACCTCGGGCGACGGGGTTTTTGTCGCAGGGCCGAGCTGCCGGTCTCCGCATCGGCCCATCAGTTGCATGGATGCCTCGGACAGGGGGGTAAGCCCCATGTAGTAGGCCTCGGACAACTGACCGCCGGAGGTATTGACCGGCATCCTTCCGCCGGGCTCAATGGTCCCGCCCTTGAACCAGTCCTGCCCCTCTCCCGGGCCGAAGAAACCGTAGTCCTGGAGCGTTATCTCCACGGTGTAGGTGAAACAGTCATAGATCTGGCAGGCATCCACATCATCCACGGTGATACCGGCCATTCCGAAGGCTGTCTCAGCCGCCTTCTTGGCCCCTGTGGGGCCGGCTAGGTGCAGTGCCTGATGGACGTCGCATGAAGGGTTATGCTGGCCCATTCCCATGATGAGAACAGGGTGGTGTTTTAGATCACGCGCCCTTTCCGCGGAGGTGATTACCACGGCACGCCCTCCGTCGGACATGAGGCAGTTGTCGAAAAGACGAAAGGGCTCCACAACCCAGCCGGAATTGTAGTAATCATCAAAGGTCATGGTCCGCTGATGCATGGTGGCGACCGGATTCAGGTTGGCCCATTTTCGCTGGCCTACGGCAATATGCTTCCATGTTTCGGGGCCGGTTCGAAAGGTATGCATGGCCCGCCTGGCTGCCAGCGCGTAACCTGCGGCGGCCCCGAAATGACCGAAAGCCGCATCGTCACCGTTGCGCTCGAGCAGCATTCGACGCATGCTGTCTGAGGAAAAGGCATTGTGCCCGTAAGACAGGACTACATACCGGCAAAGGCCCGAGTCAAGCACGCCAACTGCGTGCTGGATGTGGCTCCTGGAACAGTTGGCATCCTGGCTCATATAGGTGGGGGAAAGCCCGAGGTGCTGGGAGGCCAGGTAGGGTGTCACCGGTCCCTCGCCTGATGCAGACGGAAAGGCGCGATAACAGATGATGCCGTCGATGTCCTTTGCCTTGAGCCCGGCGTCCGCTATCGCATTGGCGGATGCCTCCACGTGGAAGCTCAAGGCCGTTCTCCCCGGGACCCGCCCCTGCGGCGTATACCCGATCCCTACGATAGCATATTTGTCTCTTAAACCCATGGATCGAACCTCCTGTGCTTATGGGATCCAGTCCCTTGATTTCTCATGCAATCCCGAAGAATTTTACTCCTAAGTGCTTCGATTCTCAAATATAGTCACGTATCTAAACGAGAAATATCTAAACAAATGCTCACTCAGCACTTAGTCCCGAGGGAATAAATACGTTACCGTATTTATAAATCGAGGGACTAAGGCCCCGAGCGCAGAGAGCGTGGAGATATCTTCTTTGCATGGAACAGGGTGGATGCCTTTAATTGCTATGCCCCTGGCCATGCAATCCCTTGTAGAGAAAAGGCATATGGCAAAAAAGGATATCCTCCTGTTCAGCCCAATGTTTCTTTCACCGATAACCCTGAAGCGTAAGCTGGAGTATAGGCAATATCACCTTGGGGATCAAGGCTAAGATGACGCATCATGTGGTATCTTCTTTTCGTTGATGGGCAATAAGAATGCTTCTCATAAGAAGCTTATCCATCGAAGTGCTATTTCGATAGGGCCTGGACTCGAAGAAATTGATGAGAATGGGATTCGGGAAGGGATGCCGGTGTGGTCAGCCAGTACCAAGTGTTACTCAATTACCTAATTTTTTTACCTTTGGCACCATGGGCCTTGGATCAATTAACTCGATCAGCTTGGTAAAGGGGCTCCCTTTTCTGAGACCCTCTCAGATAGACCGGCTGTCACTGGCTCCTCCCCGTTTCCCTGATGATTCTTTACTCCAGTGATACGCACAAGATCATTAATGACCTCTCTCATTTTTTGTGCAAGGGAATTCATCTCAGCAGAGGCTGCGGCCGACTCTTGTGCGTTAGCTACATTCCGCTGGGTGGCCGAGTCCATCTGGGCGACTGCCTGGTTAATCTGTTCGATGCCTTCTGCCTGGTCACGGGAAGCGGCGGAGATCTCGGCAAAAAGCTGGCCCACCTTTGAAGAGCTTACAGCTACCCCTGAAAAGTCATTATTGGTTATGGTAACGAGTCCGGTGCCGTCTTTGATTTTTTTAACGGATTCTTCGATCAAGATTGCCGTATTGCGGGCCGCCTCGGCAGCCCTCATGGCGAGATTCCGGACCTCGTCGGCCACCACAGCGAAACCAGCACCTGCATCTCCTGCCCTGGCTGCTTCAACGGCCGCATTGAGGGCCAGGAGATTGGTCTGAAAAGCGATCTCATCGATAGTTTTGACGATTTTCTGGGTCTCTTCGCCCGTCTTGGATATATCGTCCATTGAAAGGGTCAGTTTGTTCATTGATTCCTTTCCCTTGTTTAAAGTCTGAGTGGCCTCTTTCATGAGATTATCCGCCTGGACAGAATTTTCAGCATTCTGCTTGGTCATGGCAGCCATCTCTTCCAGAGATGAAGCTGCCTCTTCGATGGATGCTGCCTGATTGGATGCCCTATCTGCCAGGGACATACTGGCAGCGGAAACATGAGCCGCTTCGGAATTGACATGGTTTGCCATAGAGCTTAAAGTCCCAATCACACGATCAATCGGCTTTGCAACGGACCTAGCGATAAGAAAGATGATCAGGGCGGCTATAATGACGATCGCGAGAGTCAGGGTGATATTGACGAGGCGGAGCCTGTTAGCCGGTGCAAAGATTTCTTCCGTATTTGCACTGACTACCATGATCCATCCAAGGTCTACGGCTTTTTCAAAGGCAACGAGCTGATCCATGCCGTTGAGCCGGGATTGAACCACCCCTTTGTTTTTACCAAGAATTTTTGGACCTAAATCCAATGTGCTCAAATCGAGCGCCATGACTTGAGACTTATCCGGGTGGGCGATGGCCAGCCCTTTTGGGTTAATGAGAAAACCATACCCTGTTTTCCCTATCTTCACCGGATCGATGAAATTCCTGCTGAAATACATCAAATCGACCATACCGAAAAGCACGCCGACAATCTCTTCTTTGCTTTTGATAGGGACAGAAACCGCGAATATGGGTTTGCCTGTTGTCTTGCTATTAATAACGTCCGAGACAGCACTATTTCCATCCAGTGATTTCTTAAATGGTTCCCATCCTGATAAGCTGATCTTCTTGACCATGTTAGGGTCAGAGGAAGCAACGACATCACCATTGGTATCGGTGATGCATATTGTTTCGTAGAACTTATAATCATCCTTTAACAGGCCTAATTCAAGAGTGGCAACGCTAACATACATTACATCGCTCGTTGCTTTTCGAAAAGATGCCTGTTTGCTCCAATTACTCAGCTCCAGCTTACGGTCGCTTATCCAGAAAGAGATATTTTTCAGTGTTGACTCACAGAATTGGGTAATCTGGCTGGTGATGATTACCTCCATAGCACTTTTTGAATTGACATAAGAAATGGCGGCTGAAAAGCCCATACCGATGATTATAAGAAGGATTGTGGGGAAAAGGAACTTATTAACCAGGCTCAGATTTTTCATCGTGTATTCTCCTGATTATTTTGGGTTCTAATGGAATAAGCGTGTTATTATAAAATAGATGGCAAGTTATGTGCCATGCACATCCAGTTTGTTGTGAAAAGAGAAAGATGCGTTGCAGCCATGGAAACAGCTTACACAAGGGGTATTTCCTGGACCTTGAGACCCGATACTGGGGTGGGATGGTTTTAGGCTAAAGAAGCAAATTTTTGGTGAAATGGCATCAAGCTGTCAATTCTATGACACGCTTCGTACCGTTTGCCTCTGACTTGGAAAAGAAGGCGATTCAGGCCCGATTTCGATACGCTCGACTTATAGGGAAGGTAGGAAATATTGCCGGTGGCACGGAAGATCATCGCAAAAATGCCCTTGTAATGATTCAGATAAAGAGAGGTATTCTTCGGGCGAGATACCGGGATGATCCCTACGATGGCATATTTGTTTCTTAAACCCATGGATGGGACCCCCTGCGATTATGGAAATTAGTTTCTTACTTTTTTAATGAAA
>CAYMFC010000095.1:0-6664 GCA_964389665.1 uncultured Desulfobacteraceae bacterium
ACCGAGTGGAATGAGTTCAGGAACCTTGAGCTCAAAAAAATCAGATCACTCCTTGAAAAACCGGTGATCTTGGATTTGAGAAATATGTACGATCCTGAAACAATGGCCGAATTGGGCTTCACCTACATGGGCGTTGGAAGAGGGATAACCGATGCCCCTCAAGCTGAAAGCAAGAAAGCTCAAAGAAAGGAACAAACATGATTAAAACCGCTGTTGTAGGGTCCGGTTACTGGGGGAAGAATTTAGTGCGAAATCTTCATGAGTTAGGAGGCCTTGCTGCTATTTGTGACAAAGACCCCCGCGTGCTCTCCAGATTCGAGGAGACCTACCCCGGCATCTCTACGTGCCAGGATCTGGATCTCTTGCTCAATGACCACCCGACCAAGATCGATGCAGTAGCCATAGCCACACCTGCGGCAACCCATTATGAGGTTGCCAGGAAATGCCTTCTGGCGGGAAAGCACGTGTTCGTGGAGAAACCCCTTGCCCTCACCGAGGAAGAGGGTCGAGACCTCATCCAACTCGCTGATGAGAAGAAACTCACTCTGATGGTAGGGCATATACTCCAATATCATGGTGCGGTGATCAAGTTGAAGGACCTCGTGGATGCAGGAGAGTTGGGCAAGATCCGGTATCTCTACTCAAACCGCCTGAATATCGGCAAGATTCGGACCGAGGAGAACATCCTCTGGAGTTTCGCGCCCCATGACATATCGGTGATTCTCATGCTTCTCCAGGAAATGCCTCAGAGTGTTTATGCCACAGGAGGAGAGTACCTTCAACAACATATTCCGGACACAACTCTCACCACGCTTGATTTTCCGAGCGGCGTGAAGGCGCATATCTTCGTGTCCTGGCTCCACCCCTTTAAGGAGCAAAAACTGGTGGTGGTTGGTGATAAAAAGATGGCGGTGTTCGATGATCTGAGCGAAGAGAAACTCCTGCTCTTTCCTCATCGTATAGAGTGGTTGAAAAGGGTTCCGGTGGCATCAAAGGCAAAGGCAGAGGTTGTACCCCTTACCATGGAAGAACCGCTCAAGGCAGAGTGCAGGCATTTCATAGAGTGCGTTTCTGAAACAAAGTCCCCCAAGACCGATGGCAGAGAGGGATTCCGCGTGCTCCAGGTGCTCCACGCATCTCAGAAATCCCTCAACGAAAATGGACGCAAGATCAGTTTGAATCAACTATCAGTGTCCTCTGAAATAACTATGAACGATGAGCAAAGAGCTAAGAGCTACTTCGTCCAGGAATCCGCATATGTGGATGAGGGGGTTGAGATTGGTTCCGGATCCAAGATATGGCATTTTTCCCACATCCTGTCCGGATCACGCATCGGAAGAAACTGTACTATCGGGCAGAATGTTGTTATAGGCCCGGATGCCACCATCGGCGATGGCTGCAAGATACAGAATAATGTCTCCGTGTATAAGGGGGTGACCCTGGAAGATGAGGTATTCTGTGGACCATCCATGGTGTTCACAAATGTCTACAATCCAAGGAGCGCCCTTAAAAGGATGCACGAGCTGCGCCCCACCCTTGTGAAAAAGGGAGCAACAATAGGCGCCAATGCAACGATTCTCTGTGGCGTCACCATTGGAAGGTATGCCTTTATCGGAACAGGGGCCGTGGTGCTCAAGGATGTAGCCGATTATGCCCTGGTAGCGGGAAACCCGGCGAAGCGGAAGGGCTGGATGTGCGCCTGCGGCATTCAGCTCGATTTCAAAGGGGATGCGGCATACTGCACGGCATGCAAGAGGAGATATAGGAAATTAGAGCCCGAGAAGATACGAGAAGAAAGAGAGGGAACTGATGATGAAAGTACCACTGCTGGATCTTACGGCCCAGTACCAAACGATTAAAGAGGAGATAATTGAGGCCCTTGAGGGGGTTTTAGAAGAGCAACATTTTATCCTTGGCCCAAAAGTAGCCGATCTTGAGGAAAAGATAGCTGCCTATGCCGGCAGCACGTACGGCATAGGGGTTAGTTCCGGATCTGATGCCCTGCTGGTTTGCCTTATGGCAGAGGAGATCGGCCCGGGAGATGAAGTGATCACCACGCCTTACTCTTTTTTTGCTACAGCCGGTGTCATCTCTCGGCTTGGGGCAAAGCCGGTATTCGTGGATATTGAATCCGATACCTATAATATAGATCCGGATTTGATCGAGGAAAGGATTACGCCGAAAACACGGGCCATCATTCCGGTCCACTTGTATGGGCAGTGTGCCGACATGGACCGAATTTTGGAGATCGCACGGCAAAAGGACTTGACGGTCATCGAGGATGCCGCCCAGGCCATAGGCGCGGAGTATGCCTCGAAGATTTCAATGCCTTCAAAGATTCACAGGGCCGGATCAATGGGGAAGTATGGGTGTTTTTCTTTTTTCCCTACCAAAAATCTTGGCGGGTTCGGAGACGGGGGTATGGTGGTAACAGATGATCCTGAGCGGGCGGAAAAACTGAAAATCCTTAGGGTTCACGGATCCAAACCCAAATACTATCATACCTTTGTGGGCGGCAATTTCAGGCTTGATGCTATCCAGGCGGCCGTGTTGTCCGTGAAGCTTCCGTATCTGGATGCCTGGACGGCGAAAAGGCAGGATAACGCAGCACGGTATGATAGGATGCTGCAATCCACCGGTCTTGTGGACAAAGGCTTGATCAGGCCTCCCAAGCCCATATGGAAAGATGCTGTTTCGGAGGAGAACCCTGTTTCGAATCCCGGAAGACAATCCCCCGCTACCCATTATCATATCTATCACCAGTATGTGATAGCTACTCCCCGTCGAGATGAACTTAAGGCGTATCTCTCTGATAAGGGTATCGGCACGGAGGTTTACTACCCGGTCCCCTTGCACTTTCAGGAGTGCTTTAAAGATCTCGGGTATAAACAGGGCGCGTGTCCCGTGAGCGAGGAGGCAGCAAGGACGAGCCTGGCACTGCCGGTTTACCCGGAGTTGGCCCTTGACCAGCAGGAGTACGTAGTCAATTCCATTGTTGAATGTTTTTAAATATGGAAAATTTTGCCTTCTGGTACACGCTCATTCTCTTAGTCCTCATGACAGTTGCCTTGGTCAAAGAGCTCTTTGACCCTGATATTACTATCTTCTCGGTCTTGCTGCTGTTGATTGTAGGTAAGGTTATCACCCTGAAGGAAGCCTTTGCCGGGTTTTCAAACAGCGGTATGCTTACGGTTGGGTTTTTGTTTATTGTCGCAAGAGCTCTGCAGGAAACTGGTGTCCTCAATCGATTAGGAGATATTTTTCTCGGCAATGATATACACAGCACCTCGGTGAGACTACTTCGGTTTCTTTTCCCTGTGTCTTTTATTTCGGCATTCTTTAACAACACCCCCATTGTGGCCATGCTCATACCGGTTATTACCTCATGGGCACGAAAGAACGACAATTCAGCTTCTAAATTCCTTATCCCACTCTCCTACGCAGCGATCTTGGGAGGCACCTGCACGCTCATCGGCACCAGTACCAATCTTGTTGTCCATGGGTTGATGATTGAAAATGGTCTTGACGGCATGTCCTTCTTTGAGATTTCAAAGGTAGGGGTCCCCATCATGATCATCGGTGTTGGGGCTGTCTCACTTTTCAGCCACCATTTCCTGCCGGACAGAAAAGAGCCGATGGTTGAAATCGGCGAAAAGACAAGGGAGTTTGTGATTGAGTTGAAAGTAGAAACCAATTACAAATACCTTGGAAATACCATTGAAGAGGCAGGCTTGAGGCATTTAAGAGGGGTATTCCTTTTCCAGATAGAACGTAATCAAGAAATAATAGCCCCTGTTGGGCATGATGAGAAGATCCGATTGGGAGACAGACTCTTCTTTACCGGATTACCGGGGACCATCATAGAACTCCAGAAGACACCAGGTCTCACCGTGCTAAAGGATAGTAGATTTGACCTAAAAAATTATAACTCCGATGAGGTGAAGGCTTTTGAGGCAGTCATATCTCCTGCATCCCCGTTAATTGGCTATAATGTACGGGAGAGCAATTTTCGAGGTCGCTATAATGCAGCAATCCTTGCAATCCACAGGAGCGGGGAGCGAATCCAGAAAAAGGTCGGCGATATTGTGCTCCGGGCAGGGGATACGTTGCTCCTTATGGCACGACCGGACTTCTTAAGGGATTGGTATAATTCAAAGGATTTCTATCTCGTGTCTGAGTCTGAAAAAATTCCTTCAAAACCACGGTGGTATTCGTTCTTTTCGTTTTTCATCCTTGTCCTGATGATCCTGTCAATGGTATTTAATATATTGCCGATTTTGGCCTCGGTCTGCATCGCGGCCGTAATACTTATTCTATCAAAATGCATTAGCCCCCAGGCGGCACGACGAAGTGTTGACTGGGGTGTGCTTCTCATAATTGCCTCTTCGTTCGGCATTGCCAGGGCCCTGGATAACTCCGGTGTAGCGTATTTCCTGGCGGACAAGTTGATTATCTCGGTTGGCTCGTTAGGCCCTCTTGGTATATTAGCCGGCGTGTATTTCATGACGAGCATCTACACAGAGAGCATCACCAACAATGCGGCAGCCGCCCTGCTTTTTCCTATCGCGTTATCAGCAGCAACCCAGGCAGGCGCCGATCCCCGCCCTTTCCTCATTGCCGTTGCACTTGCTGGATCTGCCTGTTTTGCAACTCCCATTGGCTACCAAACAAACCTGATGGTTTATGGTCCGGGGGGATATAGGTTTAAGGATTTTTTGAAAATCGGTATTCCAATGAATATCTTTATAGGTTGTATGGCAATTGCCATTCTTTACGTCCTTAATTTTATCTAAATGCCCTTTGCCCTATGGGAAATCTGTTATCAGCCATCAGCTTACGAACCCGGAACCAAGCAATGCAAATAGGAACGCTATTATTTTTCCACCTTTAGGCGGGATTGACTCTCACCACTTTCGTCTGAAAAGCGGTGAGGCAATAAACAATCTCAAATCCTGTTCATACTGTCGAGAAAAACAAGAAGTGTCTATTCCAATTTGGTCCCACAAAATGGTATACAATGTGTGCCTCTATCTAATAAGATCGAACTATGAAAGGAGCGAACATGACCATATCACCACACGGTGGAACACTGAACCCCCTCTTGGCTGAAGGAGAAGAACGCAGCAAGGCATTAGAAAGGGCCAAGGGATTGCCCCAAATAGAGATGAACTCCCGCGAGGTTTCTGACCTGATCATGCTCGCTATGGGTGCGTTCAGCCCGTTAAAGGGCTTTATGACCAGGGAAGATTATCATGGCGTGATCCAGGATATGCACCTCACCGATGGAACCTTCTGGCCGGTTCCTATCACCCTATCAGTTACAAAGGGACAGGCAGATTTTTTAAAAGAAGGCCAAGAGGTGGCCTTAACGGATGGTGCGAATAGCGAGATTATGGGCATGATGCTCCTTGAGGAGAAATTCACCTATGATAAGGAGCTGGAGGCACAAAGCATATTCCGGACAACTGATGCAAAGCATCCCGGGGTACAAAAACTCTACCAGCAGGAAGAAATCCTCCTGGGAGGAGCGGTCACGGCACTAAGCGAGGGCGAATACCCTTCCCGTTTCCCCGGATACTATGCCCGGCCGGCTGAGGTAAGGGAAATCTTCCACGAACGCGGATGGTCCACCATTGCCGCCTTTCAGGTCAGAAACCCCATCCACCGCTCCCATGAATACTGCACCAAGATAGCCCTCGAGATAAGCGATGGACTCTTTATCCACCCTCTGGTGGGAGCCCTCAAGGAGGATGACATCCCTGCCGAGGTGAGGATACGATGCTACGAGGTGCTGCTCAAGAACTACTATCCCACAGAACGGGTTGTCATGCGCGTCTATCCCATGGAGATGCGCTACGCCGGCCCGCGTGAGGCCCTTCTGCATGCCATTATCAGGCAGAACTTCGGCTGTAGCCACCTCATCGTGGGAAGGGACCATGCCGGTGTGGGCAACTATTACGGGCCCTTTGATGCCCAAAAAATCTTTGAAACCCTCAACCCGGATGATCTCGAGATCAAGCCCCTCAATATCGACTGGACCTTTTACTGCTATAAATGTGAGGCAATGGCCTCTCTTAAGACCTGCCCTCACCGTCCTGAGGACCGGTGTTTGATAAGCGGGACAGAACTCAGAAGGATGCTCTCCAATGACGAGATGCCGCCGCCGGAGTTCAGCCGCCCTGAGGTCCTCGAAATCCTCCTCGACTACTACAAAGGATTGAAAAAGAACTCGTAGCTAAATGAGACAGATTAGATGTGAGAATCGGTGAAGCGGCGAAAAGAGCTAGTAAGCTCATAAGCTGATTAGCCAGACAGAGCATAATTCCCCTCAGCCTTTGGCTGATTTATCAGCCTCCGGCTGATTGTCTTTCTCAATTTCTTCCCCGCCCGCCTCGCAAGCGAGAGCGTTGCGGGCAGGCGGAAACTGAGAAAATAAATAGATCCAATAAATCCTGTTAATCCTGTCTAAAAAGAGAAAGGAACATATTGATGAAAACCAGCCCAGACTCCCTCAAAAGCCAGAACATCACCTGGCACCACTCCTTCATCACCAAAGAGGATCGTGAACGACTGCTCGCACAAAAGGGCGTCACCCTGTGGTTCACCGGACTTCCCCAATCAGGCAAATCCACCCTGGCAACAGAGGTAGAAAAGGCCCTCTTTG
>CAYMFC010000096.1:0-6603 GCA_964389665.1 uncultured Desulfobacteraceae bacterium
CCCACTACCCCCTCAAGATAGCGTGTCTACCAGATTCCACCACTTCGGCACGAAACTCCCTTACTCTTGCGTTTCCGATGGACCGCTTGCCGGTGCCGGGCTTGCATCTCCCTGCCCGCCTGCTTCAAAAGGCTGCTCCTGGCTCGTCTTCGCCTTCCCCTCCATGATCGATGACCTTGGAGCGTTCGTCCTGGCCGCGAGAAAAGCCAAGATAAGGGAAGTGATCATAAAGGCTATGGCCACACCAGTTGTTACCTTATTGAGGAACGGCACTGCACCGGTGCTCCCGAATAACGTCTGGCTGCTGCCCCCGAATGCAGCGCCCAGGTCAGATCCTTTCCCTGATTGCAAAAGGATAGAACCTATCAGCCCTAAACAGATTAACACATGAAGGATTACAAGCACTGTGGTCATCTCTCTCCCATACCATTTTCGTTGGGCTCATATATATCATATCTGAAGGATAATTCAATTCTTATTTTCTTAACCCCGAAAATAAAACCGGTGCGTACCCTTTTTTGACTGATACGCTCGGGATAATCGTCCCTTGACATTTATACTAATATGGTCGACTATTATCGTAAAAGCTGAGAAATATCTCCCCCTTTAATGCGGTGGCCGGAATGGATGAAGAGGAATACAACAACAAGTACATGCATCTGCGGATCTTAAAAAGCGTTCAGGAATACCTGAAAGCGGATGAAAATGAACACACCGCCGTATACCCCATCCGGGTGCCCGACGAGCTGCTCTACCAAACGCTGAAATCAAAGGGCGCGAAAAACACCGATAGCCTCATACACTATATATTCAAACTGGGGCTCAGCATCTGGAGCGAAAAACAGTACAATGTCGTGTTCGGCTCCCACCAGAGCCTTGAGGAGTTCATCGAACTGGTCAAGAAACAGAACAGGGAAGATACATAGAGTATCCAGGACCCTCGTTTTGCTGCTTTTGCCTCTTCCAGATTACCGAAAATATGCCATGCTATCCTTACCAGAACATGCCTAACGTGAATTACAATAGCTTACCATTGGTGCCTCGGTGCAATTCCTCGCCTCATCCACCTCACCGCACGCCCTGGGTATCTAGAGCACGAGCCTGCGATACCGGTTGAGGTTGACCATCGCCTCTGTCGCCTTTTCGGGTGTGGAAAAATTGACGAGGATCCCGGCATCTTCATACCTCTTGATATGTTCATCCCATATTCCAGGTGGAGCGGAGAGGCACGTGATCAGGGGCTTCTTGGGTTCACCCTCTTCCATCAAAAATGACAAGCTCTTGATGGAATCAACATTCGCCGAGGCGAACATCATAAAAAGCAAAATACCGTTAACCTTTTTATCTCGTAATACCGCCTTCAGGATGCCGGCTACTGCCTCCGAGTCATACCAGGCAGGCCCCATATCCACCGGGTTCAACCTGAGTGCGAAGGGCGGCAAGATCTCGTTAATCCTGGCCTGGGTTTGCTCGGTAAAGGGCACTATCCTGAGATTGCTCTTCTGGCATATATCAGCGGCAGCGATACCCGGACCAGCCTGAGAGGAGAGTATGGCAAAACCGTTGCCGCTGAGCACTGGGAACCGAGCCAAGGCCTTGGCCGTATCTAACAGCTCCTCCGCGCTCCTTACCTCAATTACTCCCGCCTGGCCAAATGCCCCGGAGTAAAGCTCGGGCCTTCCGGCAATTGATCCGGTATGAGAGCGAGACGCTTGATCCCCCAGGCGCCCGATTCCCGTCTTGTAGGCCACAATCGGCTTCCTGCCGCGAAGGCTTCTCGCCATCTCATAGAGTTGACGAGGTTGATCAATGCCCTCCAGGTACAGGGCTATCACGCCGGTGTCCTGGTCCTCCGCCAAATATTCAAGCATGTGCTCAAAATCCACATTGAGCCGGTTCCCAATCCCGACTATCTTGCTGAATCCTATCCTCTCCCGCATGGCAAGAAAGCAGATCAAATGGCACATACCCCCGCTCTGGCTGATAAGCCCTATACGGCCTTTATGCACCAGGGAAAACTCCGGCGTGAACGAGGCGTTCAGGTCGGCATGGAGGTTTATCATGCCAAAGGTATTGGGACCGATCACCGGAACGTGGGCCTTGTTGACGATCTCGGCGATTTGTTCATGGAGCACGGCACCCTGGGGGTCTTCAATCTCCTTAAATCCTGCGGTAATCAATACGATCCCCTTCACGCCCTTGGCAATGCATTCCTCGAACACGCCGGGAACCATCCTCGAGGGGAGCGCCACAATGGCTAGGTCCGGCCCATCAGGGATATCAAAGATTGAAGCAGCGGCCTTCAATCCCATAATCTCCTTTGATGTGGGGTTAACCGGCGTGATTGTGCCCGGAAATCCCCCTTCTGTGAGGCTCTTCATCACATGGAATCCGAGCTTGGTTGGTTTCTCCGATGCGCCTATCACCGCAACCGATCGAGGGTTAAACAGGGTGTCCATGTCTTTCAGCGTTATATCCATGTTTTTTTAAATCCTCCCAAACCAAGAAAATTGATCCCCTCATCTTCCCTTTGGTGTCCCTGAACGGCCCACATGCGTGGTTTCCCCGTGATAGTACCCGTGCAGTACATCCAATCATCCGCTGTTAGTCAAGGGTATTGTAACCATGCCTAAAATAAGTTGGCGAAAAGCGCGGATTCGATATAAAGTGAAGATAAAGAGTCTTCTGACTCGTGGATAGACACTACTCTCTATCACAATCTCGCAAGGAAAATAATACCAAATCGTGAATAACACCAAAACGCTCATTAACCCAATCAGGACACAGGAAGAGCCTCGCATCGGCCCGGATGCGATCATGATCTCTATCACCTCAGAGCTCAGGGCGATGGCAAAGCTCAGCAATGCCGAGAAGGCCTCCCTCAGGATAATGTGCCCCTTCGAGTTCTTTCTTATCAAAAGAGAGGGAAAACTCCCCCTTGCCCTGGCCGGGCCCTTGCTCGGAGCCCCTCAAGCTGCGATCGTGCTGGAAAAGCTCATCGCCTTGGGCGCACAAAGGCTGTGGGTGCTCGGCTGGTGCGGATCGCTTCAGCCTGATCTCCGAATAGGGGACCTGATCATTCCCACTACTGCACTTTCAGAAGAGGGCACCTCTGCCCATTACCCCGCCGATGAAAAAAGCAGACGGACAGATCCTGCACTCAATGAACACCTGAAGAATGCACTGCACAAAGCAAACCTTCCCTTCATGGCGGGCCCTGTGTGGACCACGGATGCCGTCTATCGGGAAACCCGGGCAAAGGTAGTTGCGTACCAGAGCAAGGGGATCCTCGCCGTTGAGATGGAGATCTCAGCCCTCATCACCGTGGCTGCGTATCGTTCCGTTGCGCTGACAGGAGTTCTCGTGGTATCCGATGAGCTCTCTTCCCTTGAATGGCGCCCTGGGTTTAGGGGTGATATGATAAAAAAAAGCTCGAGAGATGCCTGCACGGTGCTTCTCGATCTTTGTCTGAACGGGGTGTGAGGGAATTTCTTGAAAATCGGCAAAAATACGGCGCCTTATCTCAGCATCAGCGCATTTCCGGTTCCTTTATTCCTAAAACTTCATGCCTATCCCGTAAGATCGATAAAGACCACACGGCCAACTCCAGGGTGGGATAGGTCATTATTCTTTTTCTCAATTCAAACTGTTTCGTCATCTCCAGGGGATTCGGCCCGTAGAGCCAGGCTACGACCGGCTTTGGCGGAGCTTCTTCCATCACCTCGTTAAGGACCTCGGATACATCCAGAAAGGAAAACGCGGGCATCTCAGGGGCAATCGCGACGCAGATCACCCCATCGACGTTGGGATCGTTCATGACTGCTCTGAGCGCGATGGAATAGGCTTTAGCCGTACCATGTTTCATCACGGCCGGCCATATATCCAGGGGATTTCCAAGGGGCATCCATTCTGGTGAAAGCTCTGCTGCTGAACGAATGGTGTTGGCAGTAAGGGAAGAGAGCCTCAGCCCGTGCCTCTCCAGTGCATCACTGATCATAATACCGGCAGCACCGCTGAAGGTGATAACCGCCACCTTGCTCCCCTTCATGGGGGGAAGGCTGCCCAGGGTCTTCACCGCATAGACCATCTTGCCGGATTCTTCCAGAAAGGTGACCCCTGCCTTTTGGAGCGCAGCCCTATACACGTGATAGTTTCCCGCCATGGTACCGCTGTGCGTCATAGCCGATGCGGCTCCCCCCTCGCTGCTGCCTGTTTTAAGAATGATGATTGGTTTCTCCTTGACCACCCGGGCTGCCAGGGATGCGAATTCCCTTGCCTGATTCAAGCCCTCCATATGGATGGCGATGATCTTTATATCCGGATCCTCTCCCAAATACCGCAAGGCATCATAGAACCCGATGTCGCAGGCATTGCCGATGTCTATCCCCTTTCCAATGGTCCCGCTGAATTCCATAGCCCCAACAAACAATATTCCTGACTGGCAAATCAGGCCTACCGGGCTCCTCTCCTTGCCTATCGGCATAAAAGAGGTGGTAAACCCGTTGAAATTATTCAGAACTCCCAAGGTATTGGGCCCGAGCACCCTCATTCCGCCCCGCCGGGCAACCTCTACTATCCCTTGCTGGATCTCTTTCCCTTTATCGTCGGCGTCGGCATAGCCCTGGTTCACGATAATTGCAGCCTTGACCTTTGAGGCAACACAGTCCTCGAGAATGGAGAGGGCATCCTCTCTGGGCGTGCTGATGACCGCGAGATCAACCTCTTCCCTCACCGATCTGATGGTAGGATACACCTTTGTCCCGAGGATCTCATGCGCCTTGGGATTAACAGGAAAGACCCTGCCCTTGTAGCCGTATTGCATGATGTTTTCCATGATATTGAATGAACCAGGTCCGCTCTTTCTGCTGACCCCGATAAGCGCCACGCTCTCCGGTTCCATAAAGGCCTTCATAACGCCTCCGTTTATGACAAGATCCTTGCGTCCACCGCCTGGCACCCCTGGCCCTCTGGGAGCACCACGAGCGGGTTGATGTCCAGCTGTTGAATCTCCCCGTGTTCGTACAGTAATCGTGAAACGCGCACCAGACATTGCCTCAAGGCATCCAGGTCTGCCTTTATGCCGCCTCGAAATCCCTTGAGCAGATCAGATCCTCTCGCCCCATCAATCATCTCCCCTGCCTCCCTCTCGGTGATCGGCGCTACTTGAATGATCACATCGTTGAGTGCCTCAACGAATATCCCTCCCATGCCGAAGAGGATCACCGGGCCGAACTCCGGGTCGTACTTGCCGCCGATAAATACCTCATGGCCGGCTCCCACCATCCTTTGCACCAAGAAACAATCACCCTGTATGCCCTGAAGCGCCTCCTTGAGCTCATGGTGATCTCCGATATTGAGCCGTACGCCGCCGAGTTCCGTCTTGTGAACTACGCTGCTGTCCGCAGTCTTTAGCGCAACCGGATATCCTATGAGCTCGGCAGCCTCCACGGCGTCCTCATGATCCTTAACCAATCTATATGCCGGCACCGGGATCTCGTACTGCCGCAATAATTCAAAAACCTCTCCCGGTCCTTGAATCCTCGGTGATCCCCTTTCAGCATCTTGAGCCTTCGGTGCAGGGAACTCGGAGTGAGCGCGGGGATGAGATTCACGGTCAACGATAGTTCTGTAATGGGTGAGCGAGATGGCCAAGGCCTTTAACCCATCCTCTGGTTCTGTGAAGATGGGAAAATCAGTATCCCTTCTCATCATGAACCATTCATCGAAATTCGGCATCATGCACAGGACAACAGGCTTTTGATAGAGATGAGAAAACTCCTTTGCAGCCCGGATAAGCTGTTTCGTGCTCATCGCGTCCATTCCTGAAAGATAGGCATGTGAAAAGAGAACCCCGTCTATGTCCTTTTCCGGCAAGGCCCTGTGCATAACCTCTCTGTAGAACTCGAGGTCAAACACATCCCCCAGGTCAAGGGGGTTGGTCATTCGTATAACCCCTGCCCGTGCCCCTTTTCTGGCATATTGAAGAAAATCCTCTGAAAACGGGGGTAATCGAAAGCCGTACCTGGCGGCCGAATCAGCTGCCATGACCGCGCTCCCACCGGAACGTGATAGAATCGCCAGGTTCGGCCCCTTCATAAGCGGGAGATTGAATATCTTAAAGGCGTTTATCATCTCTTGAAGGGTGTGAACCCTGTGTATCCCGGCTCGGCGCAAGGCTGAGGAGACAACCTCATCGTCACCGGCGAGGGCAGCAGTATGAAATCGTGCAATCTGATTGCTTGCCGTATTGGTATTCGATTTTATAACAACCACCGGCTTTTGACCGGATGCTGCCAGATCCATCAAACGGCGGCCGTTGGAGATGCTCTCAAGATAGAGCCCGATGGTCTTTGTCCCTTGATCGGAGATCAGGAACTCAAGATAGTCGTTTTCGTCTACATTCAGCTTATTCCCCATGCTGATGAATTTGTTAACGCCCAGGTTCTCATTGGAGCAGAGCCGTACTATGGAGTTCACGATGCCCCCGCTCTGGGCAACAAAGGATATGGGTCCGGTTGCTATTACGCCTGGATCCAGGAGAACAAAGGGAAGGACCACGCCGTTTTCAAGGTTTATGATGCTGATACAGTTCGGCCCCACGAA
>CAYMFC010000097.1:0-6358 GCA_964389665.1 uncultured Desulfobacteraceae bacterium
GCTCCTCGCAATGACATGATTGCAATTTAGTGTCAGCTTTTGCCTGGATAGGCAATCGACGACCGATAGAGCTTTTATACTGGAAGGCGGACGGAAAAGGTCGAACCGACCCCTTCCTTACTCTCGACCCTCACGGTTCCGTTGTGGGCCTCCAGAATGCTCTTCACAATGGGAAGCCCGAGTCCCGTTCCAACGATATGCCTGGTCGTATCGGTCTTTACCCGGTAGAACCTCTCAAATATCAAGGGAAGATGATCAGGGGCGATGCCATAGCCGGTGTCCTTTACGCGTATCTCCAGGAAATCCCCCTTCAGCTCGCCTGCCACGTTCACCGTTCCCCCCTCAGGGGTATAGATGATAGCATTGGTGATGAGATTGGTGAACACCTCTTCCATGCTCTTCGGGTCGGCATTGATGAGAGGAAGGTCTGCCTTCTCAAGGGTGAGACGGATATCCTTCTCCCTGGCCCTGGATTGCATGAATTCCACCAGCTTCTCGAGGATATCCATCAACTGAACCTGTCCCTTGTCCTGCACTATCAAGCCGGCCTCTATCCGGGATAGGTCGAGGAGATCGTTGGTGAGATCAACGAGCCCCTCGACCTTGCGCGACATCTTATGAAGTATATCAACCTGCTTGGCACTCAGCTCTCCTGCGAGCCCGTCCGCCATGACCTTGATCTGGCTGAGGATCGTGGAGAGCGGGCTCCTGAGTTCGTGGGAGACCATGCTCACAAACTCGGACTTCATCTCGTCGAGCTTCTTGAGATGGGTAATGTCGTCGATGATGGTCACGGAACCGAGTATCTCCCCTGATCGGCTCTTGAAGGGAACGGCCTGGGCTCGAAGGTACAGCTGGTCGGACAATCCCTCGCCCCTATCAGGGGGCGCGATCTCAGCACTCAGGACCTTGAACTCACCTGGGTTTAATTCCATGATCCCATCGATGATACCGGTGAGCGCTTCATCGGAGGTGAGGGTGCTAAGCGGCTTGTCGTTAAGGGGCTCGCCATCATAGTGCAGCATCCTCAAAAGCGCGGGATTGTAAAGTATGATATTCTTATTTCTATCGGTCACCAGCACGCCGCCTGCCAGGTAGTTCACGAGGGTCTTGAAGCGGGTCTTCTCCGTGGCGATATCCTGGAGGGTTCGCGTCATCTCCACGGCCTTGCCGACAACGACCCTCAACTGTTCCGGTGTGAAGGGCTTTGGTATGAAATCAAAGGCGCCCTTTTTCATGGCCTCGATGGAGTGCTCAAGGGTGGCAAAACCGGTGATGACAATCACCACGGTATCGAGGTGTTGTTCGCGAACCTTTGCGATAACCTCCATGCCGCCTATCCCCGGCATCATCAGATCGGTGAGGATAATATCGTAGTAGTTCTCCGCGAGCATCTCGAGCCCTCGCTCGCCGCTTTCAGCAAGTTCCACCAGGCAGTTTTCCCTGGTGAGTATCTTAAAGCACCCTTCCCTGATTCGCTGCTCGTCATCTATCACCAGTATCCTCGGCTGATATGCCCGATCCTCTATGAGTGTCATGGCCTCGTCTCCCTTTAGATCACCGTTTCCTCGTCTATCTTTAGCAGGGGCAGTTCTATGAGAAAGGTGGTGCCCTCAGGGCACGTATATTTTACCATAATGTTCCCTCCGTGTTTCTCGATTATGTCTCGCACGGTACTCAGGCCCAATCCGGTACCCTTGCCTTCCTCTTTGGTGGTAAAGAAGGGCTCGAATATCCTTGGGATGTTTTCCTTGGGGATGCCGCAGCCGGTATCGCTGACCTCCACATAGATCTTCCCTTCCCTTTTATCCTTGCCCGCCCGTATGGTGAGGGCTCCTTTACCGTCCATAGCCTGGGTGGCATTTATGATCATATTGGTAAATACCTGGTTGAGTTGGTTGTTGTCGCCCTCACAGATCAACATGGATGAAGAGAACTCCTTGTGGACCGTAATATTTTGAAGAAGGGCATGTTCTCTCATAAAGGAGAAGGCCTGCTCTATGACCCCGTTAATGTTCAAGACCTCCTTTTTAAACTCCGTCTGTCTGGAGTAGGCGAGGAGGTTTTTCACGATCTCCTTGCACCTGTTGGTATCAGCAATGATATCCTGCATCTGCTTACGCAACGGAATTTCTTCTTCCAATTCCTCAAGGATCAAGCTGGCGTCTATCAGGATGCCGGTGAGGGGATTATTGATCTCATGGGCCACACCGGCTGCCAGGTGGCCAAGGGATGCCATCTTGTTCGACTGCATCATCTTGATCCGTTCGGCCTCCTTTAGTTTCTTCTCGATCGCTATCTTCGGTCTCAGGTCAGTATAGATACCCATCGTTGCGATTTCCTTGCCATCCTGGTAGATGATAGAGGCGTTCATCTCAACCGGTATCTCCTCACCAGAGGAGGTGATGATCGTCATCTCCGTGGTGTGGAGTTTGCCTACCCCGCCATACTCAGGGCTCCTGAGATTCTTCATAACGCTCCGTGCCCCTCCCGGCGTGTACAGATACTCGGCAATGCTCTTTCCCACTGCCATCAGGTCAGTATAGCCGAATAGCTTTCGGGCGCTTTCATTCATAAGCAAGATTACGCCTTTCATATCCGCAACAATGATCGCGGAAACAGAGCTGGCGATGATATTTTGCAGAAAGTCATTCGTCTTCCGTAACTCGAGCTCGAGGAGCTTGGTCCTAGTAACATCTCGCACACTCACCATTACATAGCTCACATCCCCTTTTTCATCCAGGATGGGCGAGCATACCCTATCCTCATACACCTCTTGCCCGTCCGGTCCCGTGGTCTCGATTATCTCCGAGGCGCCCCTTTTCTCGTGAAGCACCCGGTAGATAGGGCATGTCGGCTTTTGACACGGCTCATCGGTTTTACAGAGGACCTGATTACACTGCTTTCCTATCAGCTCTTCCTGGCGGTAACCATAGTGATCCAGAAATTTCTCGTTGACCGCGGTCACCACCATCTCGGGGCTGAGGAGCAAGGTGGGAAATGAGAGCGATTCAAAGAGGTTGTCATGCCAATCGATTTTTTCCATCTCGCTTTTCCTATAGCAATTACTTCGCTACATCGAATGTCTTAGTCAATATCTGCTCTGCCCTATCAAGGTCATCCTGTGCTAGGATCAGGTACACGGAGGATGAGGCACAGCCGGATGCGATGAGTTGTATGCCCGCCTTTGAGATGGCCGAAAAGGTGTTCTCGGCTATACCGTACCGGTCACCGAAGTGGGGGCCGTGGAAAAAGATAATACCAACAGGATAGATATATCGGTGATACGTAGGGATGCCTGTTTGTTCCACGCAGGCATGGAAATCCATGCCTGCCCTTTCAGGGAGGCAGAAGACAAAGGAGAGCTCGCGATCTGTATCCTGGGCCGCTATGAATGGCGCCTGGAATCCTTGAATGTCATGGCTGGTGAGGATCTCACCCAGGGATTTGATTGAATCGATCGGCCAGGATAGTTCAATAAGGGCTACCCCAGGTATCCTCTGAAAGCCATAGGTCTTGATCCTGGATTCCCAATAAACAGCGATAGTCTCCATGACACTCAGTTCCTTTTGCCTCTTCTGACCTCTTCTCCTTGGTAGTAGATGAGATCAGGTTTTATTGGTGCGTGATCGTCCGGGAGCTGAAATGAGTTCTGAACGACCTCAATGCCCTTATCTATGGCATGGTAATCGGTGATAAAGGAGATCGCGGAAAGCGAGGTGGCTATCCCGTAAATCGGGATGGACTGGGTTGCCCACAATACCATCACACAACCGATGATCTTGATAGGAGCATGGTGCGGATAAACGGTGAGAATGCCCACATGTTCCCGTGACTGTATTGCCCAGCCCCTCGGCAAGGTGCCTTTGGCATGGAGGATCCCTGAGGTGCGGGTGAAATCAGACTGGCAGGGGCACATGGTACATTGATGGAATTCATTCTTTAGGTGGTTATAGGTGAGGAACGCTATATTGATCTTTTGAGAGGCCAGGAGCTTGCACACCCTCGGGACTATCCTTTCCGGGGAGTCTGGCCCTCTCAGATCAAACTGGCAGAGCTCAAGGCTCTGCTTCATACCCCCTAATTTCACCTTCTCCATGAGGCAGCCACCGCAATAAAGGGGGGTAATTCGTTACAGAGGGTATTGGAATGCGCATGCTGAGAAAAGGGAAGGATTATTTCACGATTGGCCTGTATAGTCATCTATCATGGACATCAATCTATCCAGATCAATCGGTTTCGCTATATAATCATCAGCGAGCGTGCTCATTCCTTCTTGGTGGGTATATCGGGTACTCGTGACTGCCGAACCGACTGCAGTTAAAAGGACGATCGTTATATCTTGATATTCCGGGTTATTTTTAAGCTCATCGCAGAGTTCGTAGCCATTTTTTCGAGGCATCATAACATCGAGGATAACCAAATCCGGTCGCTCCTCCTGAATCTTATCCCATGCCTCTATACCGTCGTATGCCTTCGCGACCCTGTAATGTTTGCTCTCCAATTTCATGGAGATTGCCTCGACCAGATCGGGATCATCATCAACCACCAGAATAAGTTTTTCCTCGGACATATAGTACCCCCCAGCCTGTAATTGTCGTTTATGGAAGATATAACGGTAAATTTTCGATGTTACTATATCCACTCATTTCTCTTTAGTCAATAGGAAATCATTGAGCACATGGAGGCATGGAGAGAAATCGAATGCTTCGTCAAAAGAATCTTCATTGGTTTATCCAGCCAGGCGAGGCCTCCCATGTGAGGATCAAACCGATGAACCGTGGGTTAGTGGGCCAGTGAAGTTATTTGTGGTATCCATGTATGGGGTTTACTTCAGGGCGCCTTATGTGTAAAAAGCGGCTAGCCATTATCCAAGCAGGGGTGGTGTGCGAGTATGATCGGTACTGCTTTTGTTAGAGGGGAGGCATGGTTGTGCCTTTACAGGCAAATACGGAATCCTTGAACCCGGTTTTTCACAGGCACTCCATCGCCACCCCCTAAACAATATGGTCTCTAACAGAAAGGATATACATTTATGTCACAGAAGAGCGTTTGGAATGAGTACGGAGAAGAGATCGAGCGTCGGGTAAGGCTGAAGACCTTTTCGCTTGCGGTGAAATTGTTGAAAAACGAGGAGGATATCCCCAAAGAGGCGCAGAGGCCGCAAAGGGACCTGGGCCATCGTTTGATGCTCTGCCAGGGTTTTCAGCTCTCGCGTCGTGAAGGACTCACCGTTGCCATGCTGAGAGAGGATATGTGGTGTCATGAGCCGGTGATAGGCTATGGGCTTCAGGAGCCTCCGAACTATTTCTTCGAGGGGCATACCCGCTACCCCAGGGATGTATCCACCTCGGAAGCAGGGCGGCATTTTGCAGACGAGTTTCCGATGTTGGAAACGGGAACCTATAAAGGGGTGGTATCGGCACCGTTGAAGCTCGCTACATTTGAACCAGATGTGGCGATGATCTACTGCGATGGGGCACAATTGAGCCTTCTGCTTTTGGCCAGGGAATGGAAGGATGGCTATAGCCTTCCGTGCAACCTCTCCAGTCATGCAGCATGCGTCTACGCAGTGATTCCCGCGATTCTGAACGAACAGTGTCAGGTTGCCATTCCGTGCCGGGGCGATCACTATAGCGCCATGGCCGGGGATGAGGAGATGGTGTTTACCACTCCCAGGGGAAAGCTGGAGGATCTGATAGCAGGGCTCAGGTACGTGGAGAAGATGGATTCTCGGTTACCCCGTGGATACAACCTGCCAAAAGAGCACCCCCAGTCGGACAGCTACGAGAAGGTAGCAAAAATGATGGGGCTCCGCTAGGATCGGATAAGCCGTGGTGTGGGCAAAGCTCCGGTGTGGGCTTATTCATGCATCCGATACTTCATGGACGCTGGGCCAGGAGGCGGTTTTTCCTGGACAGAGATGTGCCCGGCGCCCAGGGAATTGGAAAAGAATGGCTCGCCTATCTGGCATACATTCAAAAAAGATCAATGCCGAAACGCAAGGCCTGAGCCCAAACTCAAGAAAGCCGGTGATCGGCGGCAGGGGCATGTGAACCGACTAATAGGAACGCCGCCCCCCACCCGGCCTTCCTCCGCCTCGATGGCCTTCTGAACGGGGCTTCGCCTTATTAACCTTAATCGTTCGGCCCTTTAGTTCTGTCCCGTCCAGACCATCGATCGCAGCCTCGGCGCCGGCTCTATCGGGCATCTCCACAAAGCCGAATCCCTTTGATTCTCCGCTGTACCTGTCCTTAATGATCTTAACGGTTTCGACCTCCCCAAAGGACTCAAAGGCCTCTTTCAGGTCATCTTCGGTTATCCCGTACGGTAAATTGCCCACATAGATGTTCATTCT
>CAYMFC010000098.1:0-1254 GCA_964389665.1 uncultured Desulfobacteraceae bacterium
ATTTGCAATTAAAAATAATTACGGTAACTGCGAGAGCCACTGGTGCCCCGGAGCAACCAGGATAGATCGGTCGTTGTTTGAGAATATCTGATGTCCTTCATCCTCATCTATGAGTTGAACTGCCGGTATGCGCAGAGCGTTTTGAAATTTCTTGAGCGCTGAGGATGGCTGGGTATCCGACATCTTTGCCTCTATCAAGGCAACCGGTTTACGCCTATTTGCAATTAAAAAGTCTACCTCTTGATGTTCCTTGTTTCTTATGAAATGGAGAGAGAAGTTCCCATGGCCCAGATCATTCCAGTTTGTTACCGCCCGCCATAGCTCTATGGCGACCATATTCTCAAAACGGGGCGCAGGCTCTTCTATGCGGGGTGCATCCCACAGATATATCTTGCGTTCTTTTTGAATAGCCCGTGCAACGCTCTCGGTCCACGGGGAAATAGTAAAAATTAAGAAGAATCTCTCAAACACCGATAACCAGCCTCGAATCGAGTTATAGGATACCTTTAAATCGGATGCGAGGGAGGGGACCGAGAGAGGAGCACCCACTTTAGAGGGCAGCAGGGAGTAAAGGGTCTCCATATCCGAGACGGATTTGATCCCCGTAAGATCGCGAATATCCTCCCGAATCAATTGGCTAGAATACGTGTTCGACCACCGCCTGTACGTCACTGTCCTATTCGCTAAAAACGGTTCCGGGAAACCACTTTGCGTAGATAGCCGTGACCACTCTTTTCTGAGACTTCCGCTGCCTTCCACGCTGATTTGTATCGGATTCTCCAGGAAGTCATCAATAGGTAGATTTCTCTTACCCAGTTCTGAAATCGTAAAGGGCCATAAATGAAAGAGTAGATAACGCCCGGCTAGGGAGTCCCCGCCTTTTTGATAGATGTCCAGTCTGCCACTGCCAGATACCAGGAATTGGTATTCCTCATGGAATTCATCGTAGACGCCTTTGAGATAGTTCTTCCAGTCTTTGTATTTGTGAATTTCATCAAATATAATGAGAGGCGTCGACGGATCTCGGCGTTTGATTTCTTGGAAAAATGCGGGATTTTCCGTAATTCGGGCCTTGTCGGCCGGAATATCCCAGTTGAAATAGAGGTTGTTTACAAAAGACTTTGAGATATCCTTGGCCAGGGTAGTTTTGCCTACCTGGCGAGGTCCGACAAGAAACACCATGCTTTTATCTCTTGCCAATTCCTCCCAGATTTTCAAATAAGGCTGCCTCGTAACCATGTTGACTATTATTCA
>CAYMFC010000098.1:1354-3341 GCA_964389665.1 uncultured Desulfobacteraceae bacterium
TTCAATAGGATTAAAAATCGTCAAAAGCATACTGCAACTCAGAAGCCCAACGTATCCCGTGAGAAATCAAAGGGCTTTTGGAGATCATTGCTAATCGAGGCCGACTGATAAACGAAGGGATTGCACCTCTTCCTCGGTGAGGTGCCGGTATCTTCCAACCTTGAGAGTTCCCAAACTCAGGTTCCCATATCTGGTTCTCAAAAGCTGGATTGTTCTATGTCCTGCTGCCTCGAGCATCCTTCGTATCTCCCTCGATCGTCCCTCGGATATGGTGATCCTCAAGAGGCTCCTGCCCTGCTCTCGTTCGAGTATCCTCACCCGGGCAGGACTGGCTAGGCCGTCATCGAGCATGATCCCTTTTTGCAGTTTCTTCACTGACTGGAGTTCTATGGCGCCTTCCACGAGTACTTTATAGGTCCTCGGAACTTGAAACCTCGGGTGCGTCAGCCTGAAGGCAAGTTCGCCGTCATTGGTAAGAATCAGGAGGCCCTGAGAGTCAAAATCCAGGCGTCCTACCGGATAGACCCTCTCCTTGAGATCGCCCAAGAGATCACGGACAATGGGCCTGCCCTGAGGGTCATGCAGGGTGCACACATACCCGAAGGGCTTGTTAAGGAGCAGGTAGAGCTTTTTGGGGGGATCCGGAAGCCTTTGGCCATCGACTATGATCGTGTCGACTCCCCAGACCGCTTTTGACCCGGCTTTGGTGATTATTTGACTGTTTACCACAACGCGACCTGAGGAAATCAATGCGTCTGCCCTCCGCCGGGAGGCGATACCGGAGCTGGCTATTATCTTGTTTAACCGTTCGCTTCCTTGATCATGCTTCTTCCCCATTATCAAGCTCTTCAATCTCCTTGAGGGTGGGAAGGGAGGAGAGGTCCTTTAAATCGAAGATCTCGAGGAACCTCTTGGTGGTCCCGTAGATAATCGGCCTGCCGGGCAGCGGTTTCCTCCCCACAACCCTAATCAGCCCCTTTTCAAGGAGCGTCCTTAGAATACCGCCGACATCTACACCCCGTAATCTTTCGATCTCCTGACGAATTATGGGCTGTTTATAGGCAATAATCGTCAATGTTTCAAGCGCTGCCCTGCTTAGCTGGGTCGGCGTTGAGGCCAATAGATTGGCGATATGCGGCCGATACCTGGGAACAGTGCGGAATTGGTACCCCTCTGCGACCTCAACCAGGGTAAAGCTCCTTTTCATCCCCTCATATTCGTCCTTAAGGGCAACGAGGGCCTCCTTTATCTCCTTGATGTCTCTCTCAGGAAGCAGTGTGTGGATCTTTCTAGGCGTGAGGGGATCGCCTGATGCAAAGAGTAAGGATTCTACGATGAGTGTAAGGGGATCGTTCATATGGTACCTGCTATTGGTTTTCTCACTGTATTGCCTGAAGCATGATATCATCACCCGGTTTCGGCTGGTACACGGCAAGGAATCCAGATCTTACAAGCTCCAATATGGCCAGAAAGCTCGCGATTAACTCAGAAATGGATCCCTTCGCGGAAAACAGTTCACTGAAGTAGACCGTTTTTTGCCGTTCCATCCGCTTCTTTATCTCGGCAATCTTTTCCTTAACAGACCACGTTTCGGCCTTGAATCTCAACACCGTTTGGGGAAATTGCTTGGCCATCACCTTTTTGAATGCCATCATAAGCTCAAAGAGATTCACCTTAGAGGCAGTGCCCTGATCCTCTTCCTCAATCATAAGGTAGGCATCGCTGGCCCTCCTAAAGACATCTCTCGATAGGATATTCCTGGAAGCAAGCTCCTCCGCCGCCTCCTTGAATTGCTTATATTCCTTGAGCGGCCCGACAATCTCCTCAACGAGCTCTTCGATCTCCTCCAGATCCTGTTCTTGCTTCGGAAGGAGCATCTTTGACTTAAGGTGCATCAGGGTAGAGGCCATGACTAAAAACTCGCCGGCAATGTCGATATCAAGGGCCTTCATGAGATCGAGGTATTCCAGATATTGATCGGTAATGG
>CAYMFC010000098.1:3441-6311 GCA_964389665.1 uncultured Desulfobacteraceae bacterium
TGCCTTCCGGCACCCCTCATCTATCTCTTTTACGGTTTCCTTATCGGTATAGAGCTCATGAAAGGTAAAGACGTTGCAGAACCAGGGCCTACCGGGATCGGTTCTCCTGGCTCTCTGTGGATCGGTAATCATCACACCCACCTTTCGATCTACTACATCATCGGGATCCGAGATAAATATGGCATTATCGTAGCCCTTGCTCATCTTCCTCCTGTCTATGCCCAGTATTTTGGCCTCCTGTGTGAGGAGCACCTCCGGCAGGGGAAAGACATCCGCGTAGAAGTGGTTGAACCGCCGGGCTATCTCCCGTGTTAACTCCACGTGGGGGCTTTGATCTTCTCCTACCGGTACACCGTGAGCCTTATACATCAGGATATCGGCTGCCTGAAGCACCGGATACCCGAGAAATCCATAGGTATAAAGGTCCCTCTGGGCCATCTCCTTGAGCTGCTCCTTGTAGGTGGGGTTTCTCTCGAGCCAGGAAAGAGGGGTCACCATAGAGAAAATCAGGTGGAGCTCTGCATGCTCTTTTATGCTTGACTGCACGAAGAATACCGATTCCTCGGGACTAAGGCCCACGGTAATCCAGTCAATGATGATATCTATGGTGCTCTGCCTGATAATCTCCGTATGTTCATATTCGCTGGTTAAGGCATGCCAGTCAGCGATGAAATAGAAGCATTGGTAATCCTTTTGCAGGGCTCGCCAGTTATTCAGGGCGCCATGCACGTGTCCAAGATGAAGTCTTCCGGTCGGCCTCATACCACTGACAATTCTCTTTCTCTCCATGTATTACTCCCTTCTGGTAAAACCACGATTCTGTTTCAGGATCCGCATGTGAGCAGCTATAATAGAGATTACCTGTTCTGTAAACTCCGAAATTTCCTCGTCACGAATTTAATCTCATCCTCCCTGGTGAGCACCTCACCCTGTAGTTTTGCTGCCAGGATCTCCTCGAAGATTTCCCTGAAAAGGGGTCCGGGTTTAAACCCCATGGCGATGAGATCCCTGCCTTTAAGGCAGACCTCTGCTCCCCTGAGTTTCGTGAAAAAGGTGGATATCCATTTCTTTCCCCTTTCATCTCTGGCTTTGGCCATGCTGCAAAGCAATATCTCCGTAGGGAGTGGTGAAAGAATCTTATACGTGGAATAATTATCCTGGTCCCTTATGCGGGAAAGCTCCTTTAAGGCGCCTTTCGCCTCCATGTGAACCGAGATCAGGTCTAACACCTCTTTATCATGGATCTCCATGCGCTCGACCAGGTTATGCACGGCGGTCTCGCTCAAATACGTGATCAAGCCGAGGAAGTATACCTTCCATGGTTCATAGGACACACCCAGGTAAAGCAGGTTAAACCACACCAGTATGTCCTTTATCCTCGTCAACAGTTCTCTAAGCTCCTCGGTGAGCGTGAGCTCGGGCGAGATATATCTCAGAAGCTGAAGCCCGTTCATCCTTTCTATGATCCGTATGGGATCTTCCTCCGTTAACAGAAGCCGCAGTTCCGAAAAAAATCTCTGTCCTGAGAGATTCTCAAAGCAGTGTATATCGATGGCATTTTGAATCAGGCTTTCGGTGAGCTTTCCTATCTTAAACCCGAACCGTTGCTCAAATCGAATGGCCCTCAGGATCCTCGTGGGATCTTCCACAAAGCTGAGGTTATGGAGTACGCGGATTGAGCGCTCCTTTATATCCCGCATGCCGCCGAAATAATCTACAAGGCTGCCGTACTGTGCCTTATTGAGATGAACAGCCAAGGTATTGATGGTAAAGTCCCGCCTGAAGAGATCCCTCTTTAAGGTGCTCAGCATGACCTCGGGAGGAGCAGCCGGTGATTCGTAGTGCTCGATTCGAGCGGTGGCAATATCAAGCTTAAAGCCGTCAGGCATAATAACAACCGCTGTTCCAAACCGTGGATAACTCCTCAGCTTGGCGCCGGCATGTTCGGCAAAGGACTTGGCGAATTGAATGCCGTTGCCCTCGATGACGATGTCCACATCCAGGTTCTTCCTCTTCAATATGACATCCCGCACCAGACCTCCTACCAGATAGGCATTGACATCAATCTCGTCTGCTATCTTTCCTAGGTCCTTCAGTATGCCGGTTATTCCCCTGGGCAACCTCTCGGTTAGGACATTCGCGATATTCTTCTTTCGGACGAAGCCAGGAATATCCTTCGAGTCATACAGAAACTCCGGCGTGGATGTTCTATCAAGCAAAATGGTTAAGAGATCTGTCCTCGTAATGACCCCGATGAGGTGCCGGCCCTTCAATACAGGGAGGGTTTTGACCTTGTTGTTGATGATCAAATCCCGTATCTCGCTCAGGGTCGCATCAGGTCCGACATGGGAGAACTCCACGTTCATATATTCCTTTACCGGTCTCTTCTCCAGCCCCAAGGAAAGAGCACGATCTACCATGGTCCTCGTGATATATCCCTTGAGTGCCCCCTCTCCGTCAACCACCATCACGGCATTGATACTGTAGTTGGCCAACAGCTCAGCCGCCTCTCCGATGGCAGCATCGAGGGAAGTATGAATAACAGGGGAGGTCATGATATCTTTGGCCAGCCTCTCGAAGTTGATACGGCTCAGGAGCAGGCCGTTGAGCTCCTCCTCGGCCTGGATAAGGGTCTTATCGGAGATCGTGGCTGATGCTGCCTGGGGGTGTCCCCCGCCTCCAAATTCAAAGGCTATCTCCGCAACATTGACCTCGGAGATCCTGCTTCTCGCCACCAGGTAGATCTTGTTTTCCATCTGCGCGATGCCGAATATGACGTTGAGGTTCTCCATCTCCATGAACTTTTGAACCAGGACGGCAAAATCACCGATGTACTTTTCGCTTGTGACCTTGGCAATCACCACCTCGAC